>NZ_JBQCDN010000234.1:0-17667 GCF_051961175.1 Trinickia sp.
GGCCGAGTTCAGGGCCGAGTTCAGGGCCGAGTTCAGGGCCGAGTTCAGGGCCGAGTTCAGGGCCGAGTTCAGGGCCGAGGGCCGACTTCAAGGCCGACCGGCGGTTCGCTCGGCCGAGCCACGCCCCGGCAGGGTGGGGCTGGGGCCTGCGCGGGGCGCTTGTCCGCGAGCGTTCTGCCGTCACGCTCCGGGCGGGGGATGAGCCTGCCAGAGGGGCCCGCCTCCGTCGGGCTGACCGGTTGGAACGAAGGGATCGTTCTATCGTTGCAACAATCCGTCTTCTTTGCCCTACTTTTTCTGCGTCGGGGCAATCGCGACAATGGCTTCACTCGCGCACCACTGCGCACCCCACTTGGAGCCCCCGACATGACGACCATCCTTCAACTGAATTCCGCCGCCCGTTCGCAAGGCGCGAACTCGACGCTGCTGGCCAATGAGCTGGCCGCGAAGCTGCAAGCCGCGAACCCCGGCGCGAAGCTCGTCCTGCGTGACCTGCTGACCGACGCATTGCCCCATCTCGACGATTCCGTGCTCGGCGCGTTCTTCACGCCGGCCGAGCAGCGCACGCCCGAGCAAGCGGCTGTCGCTGCGCGCAGCGATGCGTTGATCGCCGAGTTGCAAGCCGCCGACATCGTCATCATCGGCGCGCCGATGTACAACTTTGGCATCTCGTCGCAACTGAAGACGTATTTCGACTGGATCGGGCGTGCCGGGGTGACGTTCCGCTACACGGCGAACGGTCCTGAAGGGCTCGTCAAAGGGAAGAAGGTGTATGTCGTGTCGGCGCGCGGCGGCAAGTATGCGGGTACGCCGCTCGATAGTCAGACGCCGCACATCCAGGCGTTCCTCGGCCTGATCGGTATCACCGATGTCGAGTTCATCTATGCCGAAGGCCTGAACATGGGCCCGGACGCGGCCGGCGCCGCGCTGGCATCGGCTCGCGAAGCGATCGCGGCCGCCGCGTAAGGGCGCGCCCGGCGGCTGGCCCCGGGCGACGACGGGGCGCCTTCAGGTTAGGCGTCCACCGTTTCGGGCAGCCGCCAGTCGATCGGCTCACGGCCGTTCCGGGCCAGATATTCGTTGGCGAGCATAAAGTGCCGGCAGCCGAGAAAGCCCCGGTGTGCCGAGAGCGGCGAAGGATGCGGCGCCTCGAGCACGCAGTGCGGCCGCGCATCGAGCAGCACACGCTTCGCCTGGGCATGCGCGCCCCAGAGCATGAAAACAAGATGCTCGTGCCGATGCGCCAACTCGCGAATCAGCGTGTCGGTGCAGGCTTCCCAGCCGCGTTTCGCGTGACTGGCGGCCTTGGCCTGCTCCACGGTCAGCACCGTGTTCAGCAGCAACACCCCTTGCCGGGCCCATGCGTCGAGGCATCCGTGTGCCGGCATCACATGGCCGAATTCGGCGGCGATTTCCTTGAAGATGTTGCGTAGCGAGGGCGGCGGCCGGACCGGCGAAGGCACGGAAAACGCCAGACCATGCGCTTGCGGATGGCCTTTGTCGTCGCCGTGGTACGGGTCTTGGCCCACGATGACGACCTTGACGTCGTCGGGACTCGTCAATCGCAGCGCGCGGAACACCTCGGCCGGATACACCGTTTTGCCGGCGGCGATTTGATCGTCGACGAATGTGCAAAGCGGCCGATAGGCGCTGCTGTCGATGAAAGCGCGCAGGTGTGCGCGCCAGGCGGGCGGTAAAGCGTCGAATTGCGATTCAAGCGGCTGAGCGAGCCCTCGTGGCTCACTCAGCGCTTGAGACTGAACGAGCCCTGGTAACTCGTCCTTCCCTTGTGGTGCGGTGAACCTGTCCAGTTCGTTTGACTCTTCTGCTCGGGCAAGGCCCTGCGGCTCGTTTGACGCTTGCGGCCTGGAAGGCCCGGTTGGCTCGCCCGCTTCTGGCAGCGAGTTGGGCCCCGGCGATGCCGGCACAGCTTCTGCCGTATCGAACAACGACCCTTGCCCCTGGTGGCGGGCGGCGCGAGCGGCGCGCGAGCGCGGCTTGGCCTTCGTGTTCACGGCGCACACAGTCGATAACCCCGCTGAGCCTTGTTCACGTTCTCGGGCGCGAGCCCCGGGACCGCAGCCGATAACTTCTCCGTCAATGCGTGCAAGGCCGATTCATCGCCTTCCAGCAGCTCCAGCTCGATTTCGCTGATCGCCTCGCTGCGTGTTTGCCCATTCGCGTTGGCCGTGACGTCGCCGCGATCGATCGCGGCTTCGATCCGCGCGCCCTCGAAGTCAAGACACCAAAGGCGCCGCACGAACGTTGTCCGAAAGCGCTCCCCGAGTGCCGGTGCTGCCGCCCGCAGGGCGGCCAACGCCGCTTCGTCGTCGCAGGCGGCGGCGAGCGCGTCGAACTCGAGTGCGTCCGCTGCGACCGCCGTTTCCCACTCGTGACGGCTATGCATGCCGCCCGTGGCCGTCCCCGCCGCCTTCAGCGTTTGCAGCCACCCATCGGGCGTCTTGCGCAGCCGCAGGGCGATCTTTGCACCGGCCAACGCGAACGAGGGCGTATCGAAATAGATATTCGCGAGCGGTACGTCGCGCCCCGGTGCGCCGGCGACGCCGGTGAAAAACCGATCGGCCGCTTCGGCTCGATCGGGCGGCAAGGCCAATTTGAATTCGCGTTCGATGCTCATGCTGGATAACGGATCAACCGTTTGCGAGGACGGGGCGGGGCGGGATCGGAAGACAGCCGGAAGACGGTCAGAAAAACATCTGCGACAGCGCGGCGCCCGGATCGTCCGCCCGCATGAACGCTTCCCCGACGAGGAACGTATGCACGTCGCTGGCTCGCATGCGCTCGACGTCGGCGCGCGCGAGGATGCCCGATTCGGTGACGACGATGCGATCGTCGGGCAGTGCGTCGAGCATGCCGAGCGTGGTATCGAGCGAGGTTTCGAACGTTCGCAGATTGCGATTGTTGATCCCGATGAGCGGCGTCTTGAGCGTCAACGCCTGCGTGAGCTCCTGACGATCGTGCACTTCGACGAGCACCGCCAACCCCAGCGAATGTGCGAACGCTTCGAGCTCTTGCATCTGCGTGAGCGACAATGCCGCGGCGATCAGCAAGATCGCATCGGCGCCCATCGCGCGCGCTTCGACGATCTGATAGGGATCGATGATGAAGTCCTTGCGCAGCACGGGCAGGCTGCAGGCCGCGCGGGCTGCTTCGAGATACGCTGCGCTGCCTTGGAAGAACTGGACGTCGGTCAGCACAGACAGACATGCCGCACCGCCCTTCTCATACGAGCGTGCAATATCCGCGGGGACGAAATGTTCGCGCAGCACGCCCTTGGACGGGCTGGCCTTCTTCACTTCGGCGATGACGGCGGCCGCCCCGGCCGCGTGCTTGGCGCGCAGTGCGCCGACGAAGTCGCGCAGATCGCGCGACGACGCTTCGAGGCGCAGCTCTTCGAGCGGCGCGCTCAGTTGGGCCGCGCGCACTTCTTCGTGTTTAACGGCGATGATTCGTTCGAGAATGTCGCTCATGGACGAAGCCTTTCTTGCTGATTGGAGTGGATTGCGCCGATGCCTGACGGCATCAATGCTTGAACGGCATCAACGCGTGAATTGTTGGGTGAACCGCACGAGCTCGTCGACCTTGGCGCGAGCCTGACCTGTCGCGATGGCTTCCCGCGCCATCCCGATGCCATCGGCGATCGATGCGACGACGTTCGCGGCATACAGCGCCGTGCCGGCATTGAGCGTCACGATTTCGCGGGCGACGCCGGGACGGTTCTCGAGCGCTTGGAGCAGCATTGTTTTCGATTCGTTCGCATCGGCCACTTTCAGCGTACGGTTCGACACCATCTGCAGCCCGAAGTCCTCCGGGTGAATCTCGTACTCGTGCACCTGCCCGTCCCGCAGTTCGCCGACGAGCGTGGCCGCGCCGAGCGAAACTTCATCCATGCCGTCCTTGCCATACACGACGAGCACGTGCTTCGCGCCGAGGCGCTGCATGACCCGCACCTGAATGCCGACGAGATCGGGATGAAAAACGCCCATCAACTGATTGGGGGCGCCGGCCGGGTTCGTCAGCGGACCGAGGATATTGAAGATCGTGCGTATGCCGAGTTCGCGGCGTACCGGCGCGATGTTCTTCATCGCGGGATGGTGATTCGGCGCGAACATGAAGCCCATGCCGGTTTCGGCGATGGAAGCGGCCACCTCGTCGGGCTGCAGGTCGATGTTGACCCCCAACGCCTCCAGCACGTCGGCGCTGCCCGATTTGCTCGATACGCCGCGGCCGCCGTGCTTGGCCACCTTGGCACCCGCGGCGGCGGCGACGAACATGGTTGCCGTCGAGATATTGAACGTATTGGATCCATCGCCGCCGGTGCCCACGATGTCGACGAAATTGGCGTTGTCGGCCACTTCGACGTGGCGTGCGAATTCGCGCATGACGGTGGCGGCGGCCGCGATTTCGCCGATCGTTTCTTTCTTCACGCGCAAGCCGGTGATGATCGCGGCGGCCATGACCGGCGACATGTCGCCGCGCATGATGAGCCGCATCAAGTGCAGCATCTCGTCGTGAAAGATCTCGCGGTGTTCGATCGTGCGCTGCAGTGCTTCTTGCGGTGTGATGGTCATGGGTCCGCCCTGGTTCGTTCCGTCCGTCTATCTCGCGTCCGTCGTCGCGCGTGGCTTGCGTGGCTCGGCTGCGGCTCGTGCGCCGCGTGCGGCGTCAGGCAGGCTGTGCCGCCCGCGTTCCCTTCAGGAAGTTCTCGAGCAGGGCATGTCCATGCTCGGAGAGGATCGATTCCGGATGGAACTGCACGCCTTCGACGGCGAGTGTTTTGTGGCGCACGCCCATGATTTCGCCGTCTTCCGTCCATGCCGAGATTTCGAGGCATTCGGGCAGCGATTCTCGCTCGATCGCGAGTGAATGGTAGCGGGTGACATCGAAGTGCTTCGGCAGATTGGCAAATACGCCTTTGCCGTCGGTTTCGATGCGGCTCACTTTGCCGTGCATGATCGTGCGCGCGCGCACGACGCGGCCGCCGAACGCTTCGCCGATGGCTTGATGGCCCAGGCAGACGCCGAGGATCGGTACCTGCCCGGCGAACGTGCGCAGCACGTCCAGCGTGATGCCGGCGTTTTGCGGATTGCTCGGGCCCGGCGACAGGCAGATCTGATCGGGCTTCATCGCGGCGATTTCGTCGAGCGTGATTTCGTCGTTGCGATGGGTGCGGACGTCCTCGCCGAGTTCGCCGAAATACTGCACGAGGTTGTAGGTGAACGAATCGTAGTTGTCGATCATGAGCAACATGATTTCCCTCAATTTTGTCGAAAAATGACGCTTCCTTCCGGTACGGCCGGGTGGGGCGAGTTTTTTACCCCGTTACCCCTTGTTGGGGCGGAAGGTCGATCCGCCATTTGGCGGATCATTTCATCCGCCTTTCCCCGGGTGCAGGTGAACGCGCCGGGCGCAAAAGTCACGCCAAGGCGCGTTCGCAAGCGTGCAATAAGCGTAAAGGGCCCGTACTTTGCGTTCGATCGTCGGCAATTTGATGCTTTGCCCGTTCAAAAATCGCTGTCGAGGCCGTCTTGCACTTGCTCGGCCGCGCGCAGCACCGCGCGCGCCTTATTCTCAGTTTCCTGCCATTCCGATTCGGGCACCGAATCGGCGACGACACCGGCCGCCGCTTGCACGTACAGGTTGCCGTTGTGAATGAGCCCCGTGCGGATGGCGATCGCCAAGTCCATCTCGCCCGTGAACGAGAGGTAGCCGACCGCGCCGCCATACAGCCCGCGCTTGACGGGTTCGAGTTCGTCGATCAATTCCATCGCCCGCACTTTCGGCGCGCCGGACAGCGTGCCGGCCGGGAACGTCGCGCGCAGCACGTCGAAGTTCGTCATGCCGGGCTTGAGCTTGCCTTCGACTGAACTGACGATGTGCTGCACGTGCGAGTACTTTTCGATGACCATCTTGTCGGTCACGGCGACCGAGCCCGTCTGAGCGATCCGGCCGACGTCGTTGCGCGCCAGATCGATCAACATCACGTGCTCTGCGATTTCCTTCGGATCGTTCAGCAGTTCGGTGGCCAGTTCGGCATCGCGCTCGGGCGTATTGCCGCGCGGACGCGTGCCGGCGAGCGGCCGGATCGTGACGATGCGATCCTCGCCACGCTTTTCCTGGCGCACGAGAATTTCCGGCGATGCCCCCACCACATGGAATTCGCCGAAGTTGTAGTAATACATGTACGGCGACGGGTTGAGCGAGCGCAGCGCGCGATACAGCGAAAGCGGATTGTCGCGGTATGGCTTGATCAGCCGTTGGCCGACTTGCACTTGCATGAGCTCACCGGCGGCGATGTATTCCTTCGCGCGGCGCACAGCGTTCAGGTAATCCTCGCGTGCGAACTCGCGGTAGGTTTCCGTCCGCACGCTCGGCGAGGTGACGGGCGGCTGGACGGTCGTGCGCAGGCGTTGACGCAGCTCGCGCAGGCGCTGCTTGGCGCGCGCGTAGGCTTCGGGCGCCTGCGGATCGGCGTAGACGATCAGATAGAGCTTGCCGGCGAGGTTATCGATGACGGCGACTTCCTCCGTCAGCACGAGCTGGATATCGGGCAGGCCGAGATCGTCGGGCGGCGCGCTATGGGCAAGCTTCTTTTCGATATAGCGGACGGCGTCGTATCCGAAGTAGCCGGCAAGACCACCGCAAAACCGCGGCAATCCTGCGCGTTGGGCAACCTTGAAGCGCGCCTGAAACTGTTGGATGAACTCGAACGGATCGCCTTCGTGCGTTTCGACGACTTGGCCGTCGCGCACCACTTCGTTGACCCCGCTTTTCGTGCGGACGAGTGTGCGTGCCGGCAGCCCAATGAATGAATAGCGTCCGAACCGCTCGCCGCCGACGACGGACTCGAGCAGGAACGAGTTTGCGCCGCCCCGCTCGGGCTGCGCGAGCTTCAAGTACAGGGATAGCGGCGTCTCCAGATCGGCGAGCGCTTCGGCGATTAGCGGAATGCGGTTGTAACCCTCGTTGGCGAGGGATTGGAATTCGAGTTCGGTCATGTTCCGATCCTGTTCGAACGGCCGGCACCTGCGTTGCCCGTCGACGGGCGAAGCAGGCGTGCGGCAAGCCGTGGATGCACCGGCGCAACGACGGCAAAAACCGTGCGTGCGCTCATCTTGACAATACGGCTAATCGTGCGCTAATGCGCGGCGAAAAAAAAAAACGACGCTGAAGATGAACTCCAGCGAACCTCGAAAGAGGTTAGCGTGACGAGCGACGCCAGGGCCAGGCTCCCCGGTCGATGCTGCTCGGACTCCGTTTTTTGTTCAGAAACATGAGGTGAATGACGGTTAGGTCAGCGTGGATTGAGCCGTTGCACCGGAGGCGGGCGGAGAGTTCGCGATGAACTTCGCGGCCTCGAGCAACGTGGCGACTATACCATCCGAATTTATCGTTTGTATAGCTTTGCCATGGTTGTAGCCGTACGGCACCGTCAACGTGGCCATCCCGGCTGCGCGGCCGGCGAGCGCATCGTTCTCCGAATCGCCGATCGCCACCGTATCGCCCGGGGCGACGCCCAATGCTTCGCAGGCCGCGAGCATCGGCAGCGGATCGGGCTTTTTGCGCTTGACGCTGTCGCCGCCGAGAATCACGGAAAAGTAGCGTGCAAGCTCGTGTGTTTCGAGGAGCGCGACGGCGAAGCGATGCGGTTTGTTCGTGACGCAAGCGAGCCTCATCCCGGCCTTCGAGAGTGCGGCGAGGCCGCGCTCGACATCGGGATAAAGCCGCGTGTGGCGCCCGTTGATCTCGGCGTAATGAGCCTGATAGCGATCGAGCGCTTGCGCGAAGCGCGCCTCGGTTTCCTCGGCGGAAAACCGTGCGGACAGCACAAGGTGAATCAGATGCTCCGAGCCTTTTCCGACGTAGCCGACGACCTCCTCGCGCGTGATTGGCCGAGCGCCGAGTTCGGCGAGCATGCCGTTCAGGCTTGCCGCGAAATCGTCGGCGGTATCCACCATCGTGCCGTCCAGATCGATGATGGCGGCTTTCAACTGCCGCGCGTTGGATTGCGCCGCTGTTTGCGCGCCGCCGTTCCCGCTCGCCGCGTTCATGCGCCGGCGCCTGCGGAGGCGAGCTCGCGGCGCATGTCGTCGATGACGGCGCGATAGTCGGGCTTGCCGAAGATGGCCGAACCGGCGACAAACGTGTCGGCGCCCGCTTGCGCGATTTGCGCGATGTTTTCCACCTTCACGCCGCCGTCGACTTCCAGATGGATTTCACGGCCCGTGCGCGCCTGATAGGCGTCGATCCGGGCGCGTGCCTCGCGCAGCTTGTTGAGCGCCTCGGGAATGAACGACTGCCCGCCGAAGCCCGGGTTGACCGACATGATCAGCACCAGGTCGACGCGGTCCATCACATGATCCAGATAGTTCAGCGGCGTGGCGGGATTGAATACGAGCCCCGCTTTGCAGCCGTGATCGCGGATCAGCGACAGCGTACGATCGACGTGATCCGACGCTTCCGGGTGAAAACTGATGATGTTCGCGCCGGCCTTGGCGAAATCCGGCACGATGCGATCGACGGGGCGTACCATCAAGTGAACGTCGATCGGGGCTTGCACGTGCGGACGGATCGCCTCGCACACGAGCGGGCCGATCGTGAGATTCGGGACGTAATGGTTGTCCATCACGTCGAAGTGGATCCAATCGGCGCCCGCATCGATGACGTTGCGGACTTCCTCCCCGAGCTTGGCGAAATCGGCGGAAAGGATGCTGGGAGCGATGCGAAATTGCGTCATGGCGTGAGAGGCGAGAGGACCGAAGAATGTCCGGAGGCTGGCCGAAAGGCGGAAAGCCCGTATTTTACCAAGTCGCGGCGGCTTGGCATCCCAGCCGGCCGCGGGGGCCGCGGCGGTTGCGGCGAGGGGCCGCATCGAGCAGAATGCAAAGCCGGAGCGCCGGCCATGAAAGCGCCGGCAACCGGCCCAGCATCGTGCGGCAAGCGTCAGGCTCGCCCCGATTCGGTGCCGCCGCGCGAGCGCGGTGCCGCGATTGTTAAGAGAAATCAAGATGAGCCAGTATGAATTGAGCGTGTCGGCGCAGACGCGCTATTTGCCCGAGCAATCCGATCCCGAGCGCCGGCAGTATGCATTCGCCTATACGCTGACGATCCGCAATACCGGGCAGGTGGCCGCGCAGTTGATCGCCCGCCACTGGATCATCACCGATAGCGAGAACCGCGTTCAGGAAGTGAAGGGCCTCGGCGTGGTCGGGCAGCAGCCGCTGCTGCAGCCGGGCGAACGGTTCGAGTACACGAGTTGGGCCGTGATCGAAACGCCGGTTGGGACGATGCGCGGCGCCTATTTTTGCGTCGCCGACGACGGCGAGCGATTCGATGCGCCGGTGCCGGAGTTCGCACTGCATATGCCGCGCACCCTGCATTGACGCGACGCAACGCCGATGCCCCTCAAGACCGAACATCGTATGCGTATTTATTCGTCCTTCCTGGGCCGCGCGGCGGCTCTGGCGGCGGCCGTCCTGCTCGCTGCCTGTGGCGGCGGCGCCATCGTGCGGCCGGCGGCGCCGCCGTCTGGCGGCGTGCCTGCCGTGACGGGAGCGATTGCGCCCGGTCGTCTCACGCCTGTCGCGTGGCAGCAGGTACCGGGCTGGGAAGACGATTCGCTGATCGGCGCGGCGGCCGCGCTGCGCGAGAATTGCCTGCGCGTCGCACAGCAGCCGAATTGGCGGCGCGCTTGCGCGGCCGCGTCACAACTCGACGATCTCGACGCCACCGCCACACGCTCGTTCTTCGAGACGTATTTCACGCCGTTCCAGCTCGCGAATGCCGACGGCTCGATCGACGGTCTCGTGACCGGCTATTACGAACCGCTGCTGCATGGCGCGCGCGCGCGGCGCGGCCCTTATCAATACCCGCTCTATCGTTGGCCGTCCGGCTATCGCCCCGGAACGTCGTTGCCGTCGCGAGCCGAACTGGAACGCTCCGGCGTACTCCAGGGCAACGAGCTGGTTTGGGTCGATGATCCGATTGAAGCATTCTTCCTGCAGGTGCAGGGCTCGGGGCGCGTTGTGCTCGACGACGGCAGCACCATGCGAGTCGGGTTCGGCGGCTCGAACAATCAGCCCTATCGATCGATCGGCCGATGGCTGCTCGATCACGCCGAAATCACGCCGGCGCAAGCGACGATGCAAGGCATCAAAGCCTGGGCGCGAGCGAACCCGGCGCGCGTGATGAGCTTGCTCGACACGAACCCGCGCTTCGTCTTCTTCCGCGACATGTCGACGGCGCAGAGCGCATCGGCGGGCGGAGACGGGCCGATCGGCGCATTGGGCGTGCCGCTTACGCCCGAGCGCTCGATTGCCGTCGATCCCGCGTCGATCCCGCTCGGCACGCCGGTGTTCTTATCCACGACGCGGCCGTTCACCAATACGCCGATGGACCGGCTCGTGTTCGCCCAGGACACGGGCAGCGCGATCCGCGGCGGCGTTCGGGCCGATTATTTTTGGGGGCACGGCGACGACGCCGGCGATTTGGCCGGCAAGATGAAACAGGCCGGCCGGATGTGGCTGCTGCTGCCTAACTCGTGACGGGGGCGTAGGCGCCGATGAACGCGCCGACGGGCCTTGCCCGGGAGATGGGCGGCCGGCATTCATGCTCGTGCTAGCCGTGGATGCCACAGGCCGGCGAACTCCCGGTCTCGAAAGAGGGGCGCATGGTATTTGCCAAGCCGTGCGATGCAGCGAGCGACGGGCCGATCGATGCCGGCCTCGTCGCTTCACCCGTGGACGTCAGGCCGATCGCTTATCGATCACGCGTTTGGCTTTGCCCACCGATCGCTCGATGCCGTTGACCGGCAGGACGTTGACGATCGCCGTGACCCCGATCAGCGCTTTGATGTCGTAGGCAAGTGCGGCTTTGGCGGCCGCCAGCGTTGCCTCATCGGCTCGCGTGTCGGGGCAGGATTCGACGTTCAGTGTCATCACGTCGAGCGGGCCTTCCTTCGTGAGGACGATTTGATAGTGCGGCGCCAGCGAGGGCTGCTTGAGCAGCAGCTCTTCGATTTGCGTCGGGAAGACGTTCACGCCGCGCACGATCATCATATCGTCCGAACGCCCCGTGATTTTTTCGATTCGACGCATCGTCCGCGCGGTGCCGGGCAGCAAGCGGGTGAGGTCGCGTGTCCGGTAGCGGATGATGGGCAGTGCTTCTTTCGACAATGACGTGAACACGAGTTCGCCGAATTCGCCGTCGGGCAGCACCTCGCCCGTGAGCGGATCGATGATTTCGGGGTAGAAGTGATCTTCCCAGATCGTCGGGCCGTCTTTCGTCTCGACACATTCGCATGCGACGCCCGGGCCCATGACTTCGGATAGCCCATAGATGTCGACTGCATCGATGCCCATGCGGGCTTCAATGGCCCGGCGCATGTCGTTCGTCCAAGGTTCGGCGCCGAAGATGCCGAGGCGCAACGAGGTTTGAGCGGGGTTGATGCCTTGCCGTTCGAGTTCGTCCGCGATCGCCAGCATGTAGCTCGGCGTGACCATAATGATGTCGGGCTTGAAATCCTGAATCAACTGCACCTGCTTTTCTGTCTGGCCGCCGCCGAACGGGATGACCGTGAGGCCCGCGCGCTCCGCACCGTAGTGCGCGCCCAGTCCGCCGGTGAACAGTCCGTAGCCATAACTGATATGGACCTTATCGCCCCGCCGGGCGCCCGCTGCACGAACCGAGCGCGCGACGAGATTGGCCCATGTGTCGATGTCGCGTGCCGTATAGCCGACGACTGTCGGCTTGCCCGTCGTGCCCGACGAGGCGTGGATGCGCGAGATGCTTTCCTGCGGCACGGCAAACATCCCGAACGGATAGTTGTCGCGCAAATCGTTCTTGGTGGTGAACGGGAAACGCGAGAGATCCGCTAGCGTCTTGAGGTCTTCCGGACGGACTCCCGCCTCGTCGAACTTGCGCCGATAGACGACGGAGTGCTCATAGGCGTGCTTGAGCGTCCATTTGAGCCGTTCGAGCTGCAGGGCAGTGAGTTCGTCTCGGCTCGCGGTCTCGATCGGCTCGAGCGGCAGCGCGGTATTCATCGCGTGTCTCCTGTTTCATTGATAAAAACCTGCCCGCGGGCATGCCCGGAGGCTGCCCGTCGAGTACGACAAATGGCGGTTTCGCGAGTCGGCCCTCGCGCCGGTCGTTGGGCGGCGCAAAGCACTGCCGCGTCACGCGGGTGGAATCACGTGCCCTTTGATGTGCGTGGACTTGCCGCGAAACAGGGCGATTGTTTCGCCCGCGCCATTGGTAATGCGAATGTCGTAGATCCCCGTACGCCCGCTGACGGTTTGCTCGACGGCCTCAGCCGTGAGGAGCTCGCCGCCGTGCGCGGGGCGCAGGAATTCGATCGAGCAGCCCGACGCCACCGTATTGACGTTATACGAGTTGCAGGCGAAAGCGAAGGTGGAATCGGCGAGCGTGAAGATCAGGCCGCCGTGGCAAATGCCGTGTCCGTTGAGAAAATCGGGACGCACGGTAGCACGCATGCGCGCGTAGCCTGCCCGCACGTCGTCGAGTACAAAGCCGAGTGCGCGGCTGCATGCATCGGCTTCGTACATAGCGTGACCGACAGCACGGGCCAGTTCGTCGGGTGACGCCGGCTGCGATGGGGCGTGTTCGCGGGTGGCTTGCCTATCCTGTGCGGACATTTCAACGGCCCTCGAAGCGCGGTGCGCGCTTTTGAACGAACGCTTGTACGCCTTCGGCGTAATCGAACGACTGGCCGAGTTCGCGCTGCAGATCGCGTTCGAGATCGAGTTGCTGATCGAGCGTATTCGTCGTGCTCGCGCGCATGGCGCGCTTGATGGCGGCGATGGCGCGCGTGGGCTGCTGGGCCAGTTGGCCGGCGAGCTGCTTCGCGCAGGCGAGGAGGTCGGCATCGTCCACGACTTGCCAGATGAGTCCCCAGCGTTCGGCTTGCTCGGCGCTGATCTTGTCTCCCGTGATTGCGAGGCCCAGCGCGCGCGCCATGCCCGCACGCTGCGGCAGGAACGCCGTGCCGCCCGAATCGGGGACGAGCCCGATCTTCACGAACGATTGGGCGAAACTGCTCGAGCGCGCGGCAATCGCGATATCGCACGCCAGCGCGAGGTTCGCGCCCGCGCCGGCCGCGATGCCGTTCACGGCGGCGATCACGGGCAGCGGTAGCGTTTGGAGGCGGCGCACGAGGGGGTTGAAGTGTTCGTCGATGAGCGCGCCGAGATCCGTCATCGCGCCCGGTTCGAAATTGAGATCGGCGAGATCCTGCCCCGCGCAAAATCCGCGTCCGGCGCCCGTCAGGACGATGGCGCGCACGCCGGCGCCAACGGCTTCGTCCAGCGCGGCGCGCAATTCCTTGTGCATGGCGCGGGTAAAGCTGTTCAGCTTCTCGGGACGGTTCAGCGTCACCGTGGCAACGTGCGCGGCTGCATCGATTTCGACGCCAATCGCTTCGTATTGCATCGCTCGTCTCCCTATGTCTCCGGTGGAGTCGCCAGTGGACTCCGGGGCGCGGCCGGCGTTGAATGCGTCGGCCGCGCCGTGTCGATCACACGCGTTCGATGGCGAGTGCGATGCCTTGGCCTACGCCGATACACATCGTGCACAGCGCATAGCGCCCGCCGATACGCTCGAGTTGGTGGAGGGCGGTCATGATGAGCCGCGCCCCTGAGGCGCCGAGCGGGTGGCCGAGTGCAATCGCGCCGCCGTTGGGGTTGACGCGAGGATCGTCATCGGCGATGCCAAGCATGCGCAGGACCGCCAGACCTTGCGAGGCGTACGCCTCGTTCAGTTCGATCACATCGAATTGTTCGAGCGACATCTCCAGCCGTTGCAGCAGCTTCTGCGTAGCCGGAGCCGGCCCGATGCCCATGATGCGGGGCTCGACGCCGGCCGTTGCCATGCCCAGCACGCGCGCGCGCCGGCGCAGGCCGTACTGGGATGCCGCCGCTTCATTGGCAAGCAAGAGTGCGCAAGCACCATCGTTGACGCCCGACGCATTGCCGGCTGTCACCGTTCCATCGGGGCGCACGATGCCCTTGAGCTTGGCCAGCGCCTCGAGTGACGTTTCGCGCGGATGCTCGTCGCGCGTGACGAGCAACGGCTCGCCTTTTTTCTGCGCAATTTCGACTGACACGATCTCTTGCGCGAGTGTGCCGTCTTGTTGCGCGCGCGCCGCCTTTTGCTGGCTGCGAAGCGCGAAAGCGTCCTGATCCGCGCGGCTCACGGAGAACTGCGCCGCAACGTTTTCAGCGGTCTCGGGCATCGAATCGATGCCGTGCTGCGCTTTAAGGCGCGAATTGACGAAGCGCCAGCCGAGCGTCGTGTCGAAGATTTCGGCTTGCCGGGAGAAGGCATTCGTTGCCTTGCCCATGACGAACGGTGCGCGCGTCATGCTTTCCACGCCGCCCGCGATCATCACGCGCGCCTCGTCAGCCTTCAACGCCCGGGCTGCCGAGCCGACGGCATCCATGCCTGAACCGCAGAGCCGGTTGATCGTAGAGCCGGGCGCATGAACCGGCAGACCCGCCAACAGCGCGGCCATGCGGGCTACGTTGCGGTTATCTTCGCCGGCTTGGTTCGCGCATCCGTAGATGATGTCGTCCAGCGCGTTCCAATCGACGCCCGGGTTGCGTTCGATGAGCGCCTTGATGGGAACGGCGGCGAGATCGTCGGCGCGGACGTCTTTCAGTACGCCGCCGTAGCGGCCGATCGGAGTGCGAATGGCATCGCAAATGTAGGCATCGGTCATCGGATGGTTTCCAGTGTGCGGGGCCCCGTCACCGTGACAGGGCTGATCGATTGGGTTCGACTCGATATTAAATAGGAGCCGGCGTACCGGCTCCATTCGGCCGAGCGGACTATGCCGTTCGGGCGACTTCCGCCGACGCCTCGCGAGGGGCAACATGGACCCTGCTTTGAACGACGCGGAAGCGGTTCGCGACGAAAGCGGCGTCCGCCAATGCGGCGTTCGCTGCCGGATTCGCGCCGGTGCCGTGGAAGTCGGAAAACGCGGCCGACTGATTCACGAACACCCCACCGGTCAGGTTGATCGACAGTGCGACGCCGCCGTCGATCGCCGCTTCTTGCGCTGCGTCGATCGTTTGCTCGTCAGTGCTGTAGACCGATAGCGTGAGCGCGCCGTGCCGGGCGGCGAGCGACGCGGCGAGCTCGAGCGATTGCCGCGTCGAGTCCGTAGCGATCACGAACGAGATCGGTCCGAACCATTCGGTGCCGAACTTCGCCGAATCGCGGGCCGTGTCCAACTGCAACAGGAGCGGCGTGCGCACGCGTGCTTGTGGGAAGGCGGGATGTTCGAGCGTTTGACTATCGGCGAGCACGCGGCCGAGCGAGCGCGCTTCGTCGATCCGTCGCGCCACGCCTTCGTTCTGGATTGCGCCAAGCAGCTCGACGGCGCGGGCAGGATCGGCCACGAGCTTTTGCACCGCGCCTGCGATTGCCTGGGCCACTTCGTCGAAGGTGGCATGGCCTTCGGCGGTGCGGATACCGTCGCGGGGAACGTAGATGTTTTGCGGCGCCGTACACATTTGGCCCGAGTACAGCGCGAGCGAAAAGGCGATGTTGCGGGCGACGGCCTTCAGGTCGTCCACGGAATCGACGACGATTTGATTGACGCCGGCCTTTTCGGTGAACACTTGAGCCTGGTGCGCATTGCGCTCGAGCCAGGTGCCATTTTGCGTGCTGCCCGTAAAGTCGATCAGCTTGATCTCCGGGCGCCGGGCGAGATCTTGCACGAGCGCGCCGTCATCCGGGTCTGTTGCGAGCAGCGTGACCACGTTTGGATCAAACCCGGCTTCGCGCAGGACCTCGCGTGCGATTCGCACGGTCACAGCTAGCGGCAGGATCGCGCCGGGGTGCGGCTTGACGATCACGGCGTTGCCCGTTGCGAGATCGGCGAACAGCCCGGGATAGCCGTTCCAGGTGGGAAACGTGCAGCAGCCCAGCACCAGGCCGATGCCGCGCGGCACAACGGTATAACGCTTGTGCATGGCAAGCGGCGGGTTCTTGCCCTGCGGCTTTTCCCAGTGGGCGTCCGCCGGTATGCGGCGCAGCTCGTCCCACGCGTAGGTGATGGCCTCGAGCGCACGGTCTTGCGCGTGCGGGCCGCCCGCCTGGAACGCCATCATGAATGCCTGGCCGGTGGTGTGCATGACGCTGTAGGCGATCTCGAAGCTTGCGCGATTGAGCCGCTTCAGAATCTCGAGGCTCACGCCGGCCCACGCCTCGCGGCCGGCTTTGCGCCAGCTTCGTTCGGCGGCGGCAACTGCCCCGAGCAACGTATCGACATCGGCTTTCGGGTAGCGAATGCCGAGCGCGAAACCGAACGGCGATTGTTCCGCGCCGACCCATTCGCCGGTGCTCGGCTGGTCGAGCAGGAATTCGTGATCGAGGTGCGCCTTGAAGGCGGCTTCACCGTCCGCATTGCCGGTTTCCCCGTACACTTTGGGGCTTGGCATTTCCGCGAACGGGCTCCAGTAGCCGCGCGAGCCGATGGCGTCGAGGGCTTTTTTGAGCGTGTCTTCGTGCTTCGCAAATAGAGGATGGGTCATAGCGAGACAGGGGGCAGGCCAGACGTTGGTGGGAGCAGGCCGGTAAACAAAAGAATCGTACCAATTAACCGACCGACCGGTTGGTTGGCGAATGTTAGCATTGTTTCCGGGCGGGCGTGAAAGGTTTTCTCGCCCAGTCGACATCTAAGATAAGGAGGATGCATGAGCTACGAAAACATTCTGGTGGAGACGCGCGGGCGTGTCGGTCTGGTGACGTTGAACCGGCCGAAGGCGTTGAACGCGCTCAACGATGCACTGATGGACGAGCTTGGCGCCGCGCTGACGGCGTTCGATGCTGACGAGAACATCGGCGCGATCGTCGTGACGGGGAGTGAAAAGGCGTTCGCGGCAGGTGCGGACATCGGCATGATGGCCACCTATACGTATATGGACGTATACAAAGGCGACTACATCACGCGCAATTGGGAGACGGTGCGCTCGATTCGGAAGCCGGTCATCGCGGCGGTGGCCGGATTCGCGCTAGGCGGCGGCTGCGAACTGGCCATGATGTGCGACATCGTCATTGCAGCCGATACGGCGAAATTCGGCCAGCCCGAGATCAAGCTCGGCGTCATGCCGGGGGCGGGCGGCACCCAGCGGTTGCCGCGCGCGGTCTCGAAGGCGAAGGCGATGGACATGTGTTTGACCGCCCGCTTCATGGACGCGGCGGAGGCGGAGCGCGCGGGACTGGTGTCGCGCATCGTGCCGGCTGCGTCGCTTCTCGACGAGGCGCTCGGTGCCGCGGCGACCATCGCTGAATTCCCGCTGCCGGCCGTCATGATGGTGAAAGAGTCCGTCAATAGCGCATATGAATCCACGCTTGCCGAAGGCATTCGCTTCGAGCGGCGGCTGTTCCATTCGTTGTTCGCCACCGAGGATCAAAAAGAAGGGATGGCGGCATTCCTCGAGAAGCGCAAACCGGTGTTCAAGAACCGCTGAAACGAACCGCTGAAACGATTCGTTGAAATAACGCTTGCACAGTGTTCGGAAGGCGCCTAGAATGCGCCCTCTCGTTCAGACAGTGTGGCTGAGCGAAGAGAAGCGGGGCCTTGCGGGGCGTGGTTTTACGCGAGGTGTTCGTCGATAGTTC
>NZ_JBQCDN010000235.1:0-20708 GCF_051961175.1 Trinickia sp.
GTTTTTCCTGCGCTACGCGGCACCGGGCGCGACCCTGGCCGAAGGCCTGCAAGCCGCGCTCGACGAAGTCCTCGCACTCGGCAAACTGCCGATTCCGAAGGTCATGACGTATCAGCGTCCCGACGGCACGAGCGTGCAGTTCGTGCGTCCGGTGCAGCGTCTGACGGTCCTGCACGGCGATCAGATCGTACCGGTGACGGCGTTCGGCATCGATGCGGGCGATACGACGCTCGGCCATCGCTTCTTGTCGGACGGCCTCGTCGGGCTCCTGCATGCAGACGACTACGCACAGACACTGCAATCGAAGGGCCGCGTATTGGCAAGTGTCGAGGCTCGGCGCGCGAGCATCGTCGATCAATTGAACGCGCGTGCGAACGACGACCGCGTCGTGATGCCGGATGCGCTGCTCGACGAAGTCACCGCGCTCGTGGAATGGCCGGTCGTCTACGAATGCCGCTTCGAAGATCAATTCCTCCAAGTACCGCAGGAGTGCCTGATTCTGACGATGCAGACCAACCAGAAGTACTTCGCGCACACCGATCCGGCGGTTAAGCTGCGCTCGCGCTTTCTGATCGTCTCGAACATCCAAACCGAAACGCCCGGTGACATCGTCGAAGGCAACGAGCGCGTCGTGCGGCCGCGCCTGGCCGATGCGAAGTTCTTCTTCGAACAAGACAAGAAGAAGCCGCTGGCCGATCGCGTCCCGCAGCTCGCGAACGTCGTCTATCACAACAAGCTCGGCTCGCAGCTCGCTCGCGTCGAACGTCTCGAAGCGCTCGCCCGTGCCATCGCCCCGCTCGTCGGCGCCGATCCCTCGCAGGCCGCGCGCGCCGCACGGCTCGCGAAGGCCGATCTGTTGACCGACATGGTCGGCGAATTTCCGGAGCTGCAAGGCACGATGGGCACGTATTACGCGCGCCACGACGGCGAAGCGGAACAAGTCGCCCTTGCCTGCACGGAACACTATCAGCCGCGCTTCTCGGGCGACGCACTGCCCAGCACGCCGGTCGGGACGGCCGTCGCGCTCGCCGACAAACTCGAAACGCTCGTAGGCATCTGGGGCATCGGCCTCGTGCCGACCGGCGAAAAAGATCCGTTCGCGCTGCGCCGTCACGCGCTCGGCGTGCTGCGCATCCTGATCGAGAAGCAACTGCCGGTCGATCTCGTCGCGTTGCTGCGCGACGTGACCGCCTGCTTCGGCACGACGGTGAAGCTGGCCGATTGCACGGACGCGCTCTACGCGTTCTTCATGGATCGCCTGCGCGGCTTGCTGCGCGAGCGCGGCTACGCCGCAAGCGAAATCGAGGCCGTGCTGAGCCTGCAGCCGAGCAAGCTCGACGATATCGTCGCGCGGCTCGATGCCGTGCGCGAATTCTCCGCGCTGCCCGAAGCCGGCGCGCTGGCCGCCGCCAACAAGCGGATCACGAACATTCTGAAGAAGTCGGAAACCGAGGTGAGCCTCGCCGCGGCTGGCGCCGTGCCGGCGAACGGCGCAGCCGCCGTGCCGGTGCAAGCCGCGCTGCTGGTCGAGCCGGCCGAGCGCTCGCTTTCCGAGCAACTGCAGAAAGTGACGCCGGCTGTTCAAACGCAACTGGAGCAACGCGACTACACGCGCGCGCTGTCGGCCCTGGCCGCCCTGCGCGATCCCGTCGATACGTTCTTCAACGACGTGATGGTCAACGCCGAGGACCCCGCGCTGCGCAAGAACCGGCTCGCGCTGTTGGCCGAGTTGCACGCGCAGATGAACTGCGTGGCCGACATCTCGAAGCTCGCGGCCTGACAGGCAACAAGCAACAAGCAACAAGTAACAGGTAACCGGCCGAAGCAACCGCTATGACATCCGCCAAGAAGCTCGTCATCCTCGATCGCGACGGCGTGATCAACGTCGATTCCGACGCGTTCATCAAATCGCCCGAGGAATGGATTCCGATCCCCGGCAGCCTCGAGGCCATCGCACGCCTGAACCAGGCAGGCTACCGCGTCGCAGTCGCGTCGAACCAGTCCGGCATCGGCCGTGGTTTGTTCGACATGGCCACGCTCAACGCGATGCATCTGAAGATGCATCGCGCGGCGGCGATGGTCGGCGGCCGCATCGATGCCGTGTTCTTCTGCCCGCACACGGCGGAGGATCAATGCGAGTGCCGCAAGCCGAAGCCTGGCTTGTTGCAGATGATCATCGACCGCTTCGAGATCGATCCCGCCACCACACCGGTCGTTGGCGATGCGCTGCGCGATTTGCAGGCCGGCGCCGCACTCGGCTTCCCTACCCATCTCGTGCTGACGGGCAAGGGCAAGAAAACGCTCGCGGCGGGCGGCCTGCCCGAAGGGACGAAGGTGTATGACGACCTGAAAGCCTTCGCGCTGTCGTTCCTCGCCGATCAGCCCGACTAAGCGTGTGCGGGCACGCCCGACGCCAACCGATCGAATACATCGATGCCATTCATTCGCTTCCTCCGCTCGCTGCTGCTGTTTCTCTATTTCATCGTCTTCACGGCCCCCTATGCGACGGCCTGCTTCATCGCGTTTCCGTTCCTCAATGCAGAGCGGCGATACTGGATGGCGGTCGGCTGGTGTCGTTCCACGGTAGCCGTCGTCCGGTACTTGAACGGCATTCGCTATCGCATCGAGGGCGCGGAGAATTTGCCGGACGGGCCGGCCGTGCTGCTCTCGAAGCACCAGTCCGCCTGGGAGACGCTGGCGTTTCCGGCAATCATGCCGCGCCCGCTGTGCTACGTGTTCAAGCGCGAGCTGCTCTACGTCCCGTTCTTCGGCTGGGCGCTCGGTATGCTGAAGATGGTTCACATCGACCGGAAGGAAGGCAAATATGCGTTCGCCTCCGTCGTGAAACAGGGACGGCTGCGGATGAGCGAGGGCGCTTGGGTGATCATGTTCCCCGAAGGCACGCGCACACCGGTCGGCAAGCAAGGCAAGTACAAGACCGGCGGCGCGCGCTTCGCGATCGATGCCGGGGCGCCCGTGGTGCCGATCGCGCACAATGCCGGCCATGTCTGGCCACGCAACTCGTTTATCAAATATGCGGGAACGGTAACGGTATCGATCGGCAAGCCGATCGATACTACCGGCCTCACGCCCGACCAACTGAATGCACGTGTCGAGACATGGATCGAAACGGAAATGCGCCGAATCGATCCGGGCGCTTATCACGATGCCGACGGTACCGGCGTGCGCACAGGCCGGCGTGCCGGTAACGGTAACGCGAAAGCGTCCATCTAGCCCACCTTCCCACCGATGCCCAAGTCCGCCAAGCCGCCTCCGGCGACCGCGCTCGACCACCCCCAACTCGATCTTCCGCTCTTCGCGGATCCGGCCGATGAAGGCGCGCTCGCGCCGCCGGCTGCTTCGGCCCCGCCCAGGCAGGATCCCACACCGAATGGCGTGAAGCTGCGGCGCCTGACACTGAACGGGCGTACGCTCGAATACGCTTTGAGACGATCGTCGCGACGCACGATCGGATTTTCGATCGACAGCAGCGGCTTGGCGATCACCGCACCGCGCTGGGTGACGCTCGCCGATATCGAAACGGCGATCGCGGGCAAGGAGCGCTGGATTTTCACGAAGCTGGCGGAATGGCAGACACGCGCCGAGCAGCGCGCATTGCCACGCATCGAGTGGCGCGACGGGGCGCAGATCCCGTACCTCGGCAAGCCTGTGGGGATCGCCCTGGCCTCTGCGCATGCGGCACTCGCGTTCGATGCGCAGGCGGCCACGCTGGCGCTGGCAATGCCCGCGCACGCCGACGCACAACAGATCAAAGACCGCGTGCAAGGATGGCTACAGACAGAAGCCAAACGGATATTCGGCGAACGGCTCGACTACTACGCCGAAAAACTCGGCGTCGCGTATAAGGGCTATGCTTTGTCGTCGGCGGCGACGCGCTGGGGCAGTTGCTCGAGCGATGGCCGCATTCGCTTGAACTGGCGGCTTATTCACTTTCCGCTGTCGATCATCGATTATGTCGTCGCGCACGAACTCGCTCATTTGCGCGAAATGAACCACAGCCCGCGCTTTTGGCAAACGGTGGAATCGATCTTCCCCGAATTTCGCGAGGCACGGCACACGCTCAAGCATCATCCCCCGGAATTGCTGCCGTCGCTTTGATGGGATGTCACACGGATCGCCCCGTAGCAAGGGCTGTGCGGCCGATTCACGGCCGCCCCAAGCGCGTCCCGTTGTCCGCGCCTACTGCGTCTTCTTCTGAATGAACTCGATCTTGTAGCCGTCGGGATCGGCGACGAAGGCGATGACGGTCGTGCCGTGTTTCATCGGCCCCGCTTCGCGCGTCACGGTGCCGCCCTGCGCCTTGATTGTCTCGCAGGCGGCATAGGCATCGTCGACCTCGATCGCGATATGGCCGTAGCCGGCGCCCAGATCGTACGTTGCCGTATCCCAGTTGTGCGTGAGCTCGATCACCGCGCCCTCGCTCTCATCGGTGTAGCCGACGAAAGCGAGCGTAAAGCGCCCTTCGGGATAGTCCTGGCGGCGCAGCAGTTTCATCCCGAGCAGTTCCGTGTAGAACTTGAGTGAGCGGTCGAGATCGCCCACTCGCAGCATCGTATGCAGCAATCGCATCGTGAACTCCGGTTTCGTCGAAAGAAGCGAATCTACCAAGAAAGCACGCAAGCCGCTCGCCCTGCTGTCGATGGGGTTTCTTGCCGGGTATGAAGCGAGCGGGCCAGCGTTTTGGTATGGTACGCAGGGCAGCGCCGAGCGGCGTCAAGCGGCGTGGCAATGCAAACCGTCGCCGGGCCGTAGCCGAGCCGTTGGTAGCCACACCGACGCCCTACGGCGACACCTACCGGCTTCCTCGACGCGGCCGTACCCGACTGCGGATCGGCCAATACGCGCCCGCACCTCCCCTTCACACTGAAAAACGCCCCAGATGAACACCGCCGCAGCAATCGCCACGCCGGCCCCGGTGCGCCGGGCCCCCGATACATTTGCCATTGCGTTGATGGTGCTGCTTTGCGCGATTTGGGGGTTACAGCAAGTCGCGATCAAATCGACTAACGGCGCGCTCGGCCCGATGCTGCAAGCAGGTTTGCGCTCGACCATCGCCGCGTTGCTCGTATTCGGCTGGGCACGCCTGCGCGGTACCCCGCTGTTTCGGCAGGACGGAACGTTCGGGCCCGGCGTGGCGGCCGGCGTGCTGTTCGCCGGGGAATTCATCTGCATTTTTGCCGGGCTCACGCTGACGAGCGCTTCACGCATGGCCGTGTTCCTTTACACGGCACCGTGCTTCACGGCTCTCGGGCTGCACGCGTTCGTCGCAGGCGAGCGTATGCGCCGCCTGCAATGGTATGGCGTGGCGCTGGCATTCGTGGGTATCGCGCTCGCGTTCGCCGACGGCTTCGCTCGGCATGCGGCACCGGGCACGTCCGCGATTACGGGCGTGTTAGGCGACGCACTCGGCGTGCTCGGCGGCGTCATGTGGGCGGCGACGACCGTTGTCGTGCGCGCCACGTCGCTCTCGCATACGAGCGCGAGCAAGACGCTGTTTTATCAACTTGTCGTATCGGCCGTCGTGCTGCTTGCGCTCGCCTTCATGCTCGGCGAGCCGCATCGTGTCCATGTCACAGCGCTGGCCCTCGTCAGCCTGGGCTACCAAGCCGTTGCGGTTGCCTTCATCAGTTATTTGACGTGGTTCTGGCTGCTCACGCGCTACATGGCGTCGCGCCTGTCGGTGTTTTCGTTCTTGACGCCGCTGTTCGGGGTCGCCTTCGGCGTCGTGCTGCTCGGCGAATCGTTCAGCACGCGGTTCGTATTGGCGGCAGGGCTCGTGCTCGCGGGCATCGTGCTCGTGAACGCACCGGCACGCCGCGCCGCAACGGCGAAATAGCCGCGCAGCGCCAGCCGTAGCCGGACATCGCGCCCGGTGCGTTACGCCGAACGTTCGCCGAGCGCCTGCGCCACGCGCACGTACTCGTCGACGGGAACATCCTCCGCGCGCCGCGCGAGATCGAAACCGAGCCCGTCGAAATCCACGCGGTCGCGATACGCGGCCAGCGTATTGCGCAGCATTTTGCGCCGCTGCGAAAACGCGGCGGTCACCACTTCGCCGAACAACGGCATGTCCACAGGCGCCAGCTCATGCGGCGCATACGGAATCATCCGCACGATGGCCGAATCCACTTTCGGCGGCGGCTGAAACGATTCGGGCGGCACGTCGAGCTGTTTGTCGATGACATAGCGGTACTGCAGCATCACCGACAACCGCCCGAATGCCTTCGTCCCCGGTTCGGCCACCATCCGCTCCACCACTTCGTTTTGCAGCATGAAGTGTTGATCGATGACGATCGGCGCGAACGTCATCAGATGAAACAGCAGCGGGCTTGAAATGTTGTACGGTAAATTGCCGACGATACGCAGCGTCGGCTGTTCGCGCGTGTCGACGAGCGAGGAGAAATCGAAGGCCAGTGCGTCGCCTGCGTGAAGCGCCAAGCGCTCGCCGAATTTGTCTTGCAAGCGCGCGATCAGATCGCGATCGAGTTCGACCGCATGCAGCGGTGCCTCCGGCGTCGCCAGACGCTCGACCAGCGGCTCAGTGAGCGCGCCGAGGCCGGGGCCGATCTCTACCATGCGTTGCCCTCGCTCGGGCGCGATCAGCGAGACGATCGAATCGATGATGCCGAGATCGACGAGAAAGTTTTGCCCGAACCGCTTGCGCGCGAAATGGCCTTGATGCTGTCTGCTGGTGGACATCGAAAGAAAACCGAAATGAACGAAAAGCGCCGCTGGGCCAACCGCCCGATCCGCGGCGATCGTCAAGCAGCGCGCCGATTGCGCGCCATCGTGACGGCCGTATCCAGGGCGGCGATCATACTACCGGCATCGGCGCGCCCCGTCCCTGCAAGATCGAGCGCGGTACCGTGATCGACGGATGTACGAATGATCGGCAGCCCGAGCGTGATGTTGACACCTTCACCGAAGGTGGCGAACTTGAGCACCGGCAGCCCTTGATCGTGGAACATGGCGAGGACGCAATCGGCGTCATTGAGATAGCGTGGCTGAAACAGCGTATCGGCCGGATAGGGGCCGCGTGCGTCGATGCCGCCCTGAGCTGCCCGAGCCAGCGCCGGCGAGATGACATCGATCTCTTCCCGCCCCAGGTAGCCGTTCTCGCCCGCGTGCGGATTCAGGCCCGTCACGAGGATACGCGGCACCGGCAAGCCGAAGTCACGTCGCAAGTCGCGATCGATGATCGCGATCGTTTCGACGAGGCCATCAATACTGAGGGCAGCCGGGACGTCCTTCAGCGGCAAATGCGTCGTGGCCAGTGCGACGCGCAAAGGACGCGCACCCGTACCGGCCAGCATCATGACGACACGCGCCGTCCCCGTCCGCTCGGCGAGATACTCGGTGTGGCCCGTGAAGGGAACGCCTGCGTCGTTGATGGTGCTCTTTTGCAGCGGCGCGGTGACAATCGCATCGAATACGCCGGCTAGCGCGCCGTCGATGGCGTCGTCGAGCAAGCCAAGCACGTAGCGGCCGTTCGCGGCATCCAGCTGCCCGGGGTGAGAAGGCGCGGCAAGCAGCCGGGAGGAGACGGCGACATGGCCCGCCGCCCGCAGCGCCGCCCAATCGACACCCACCGCGCGGGCCCGTTGCGCGAGCAGCCCGGCGTCACCGAGCACCGTGAATTTCACGCCCGGCCAATGCGCCGCCGCCCCCGCGAGCGCTGCCGCCGTCAACTCGGGCCCGACGCCAGCCGGCTCACCCGTGGTGATGGCGATATTCAGCGGGACAACGCTCGGGGCGCTCGTCATCGTCTATCGGCTCACTGCTGGGCGAGCGGGCCGCCGACTTTGTACTGAACGTACGCGGAATCGCGCAGTTGGCGCAGCCAATCGGAGTAGGCTTGCTCCGCCTTGCGCTGGCCGATGGCTTGACGCGCCAGATCCATTTGCTGCTGGACCGAACCCTCGGCTTCGCGCCGGCCGATGACCTGAATCAGGTGGTAGCCGTATTCGCTGCGGACCGGTTCGCTGATTTCACCGTCCTTCAAATCGTTCATCGCGTGCTCGAACTCGGGCACCGTTTCACCGGGGCTGATCCAGCCGAGATCGCCACCTTGCGATGCGGAACCGTCCTGCGAATACGTCCGCGCGAATTGAGCGAAATCGCCGCCCGCTTCGATCTGGCGCCGCAGATCGAGCAGCTTCTGCCGGGCCGCGGCCTCGGACTGGCCGTCACCGACTCGAATCAGGATATGCCGCACGTGCGTTTGCACGAGCTTCGGTGCGTCGCCGGCCGAGCCGCCCACACCGATGCGGCGATCGACGAGGCGCACCACCTCGAAACCATCGTCGGTCCGGATCAGATCGGGCGCGACCTCGCCGGGACGCAATTGCGATGCCGCCTTGACGAATGCGTCCGGCAGATTGCCGGGCGCCTTGAAACCGAGATCGCCGCCTTGCTTCGCATCATCCGCCTGCGAATCGTCCTTGGCGAGCGATGCGAACTTGGTGCCGCTCTTGGCTTGCTGCAAGATGGCCTGGGCCTTCTTTTGCGCGGCGTCGACGACATCTTGTCCCGCACCGGCCGGCACCTTCACGAGAATGTGCTCGATGTGCAAGTCCTGCTGTGCGCGCACGCCCGGCCCGCGCTGGCTCGCGATGTAGTTCGCGACTTCGGCGTCGGACACCGTCACCTTGCTGTCGACCTCTTTCTCGCGCAGCTTCGAGAGCGTCAGTTCGTTGCGGGCGTCACGCGTGAACACCGACCACGACACGCCCTCGGCTTCGATCCGCGCGCGGTAATGATCGAGCGGCATGTTGTTGGCCGCCGCGAGGCGCTGCAGCGTCTTCTGGACGTCCGCGTCGCTCACGACGATGCCGTCCTCCTTCGCCTTTTCGAGCTGAACGCGCTCGAGCACCATTTGATTGAGCACTTGCGAGCGCAGTTGATCTTGCGGCGGCACCGGCGCGTGCTGCTGCTGGAGGCGCCGCGCGATGAGGCTGGTGCGCTCGTCGAGTTCGCGCACGGTGATGACGTCGTCGTTGACCACTGCCGCGACGGAATCGACCGTCTGGCCGGCCGGTGCCCGATTCAACGCCTGGGCCGCGGCCGGCGCGGCCGGCAGAAGGACGGCGGCGGCCATTGATGCCGCGAGCGTTGCCAAGCGAAGCTTATTCACGATTGCCACACATGCTCCAAAATATCTCGGGCCGCTTGTCGCACCCCGTTTTTTTGCGCGCATGAGCCGAAACGGTCATGCGCATTGCTCGTCGAATCACGCGTATCACTCGTAATTCGTGAAGCGCGCTAACGGCGGCGGCGCCGGCGGCGGTGCCTGATAGCCTGCCACGCCCGCACGGAACGCCGACACGAGGCCATTATCGACGTTCGACAATCCCTTGAGCGTCAACTGTGCCAGCACGCGCGTATCCCTCGTGTACTGCCCAGTCGAATTCACGCCGTTCATATAACGCTGCGCCCCGATACCGAGGACCCAGCAATCGGCATCGTACTGGAAGCCGACCAGGCCGTCGATCAGACGGTGCCCGGACAGCTCATAGTTCATCCGTGCCACCGCATAAAGCCGGTGAGTCAGCGGCCACTCGGACGAAATCAGGAGCTGATTGATCGGCTTGTTGCCGAGCGTTTGGTTCGCGCGCGTATAGCGGTAGGCCACATTGATGACCTTGCGCTCTTCGGGGCTGAATCCGAACCCGACGCTGGCGCGCACGAGCTGGTTGTCATCGGCATTATATTGGAACGCCGTTTCCGAAGAAAAACCGGCCCCCAGCTTGAGCGAGGCCCCGGCCAGCAAGTCGGAATGCCCCGTGGCCGGCGTGGGCGTATCGGTGCCCAGCGTCACGCGCTGATCGGTGAAGTAGTACTGCTGCGCAATCACGAAGCGCGCGCGTTCGTCGCCCGTTGCCGGGTTGATGAAGCGCGTCGTCAGCGCGGCCGTGAGGCGGTTCGCGTCGGCGATGCGGTCGTTGCCGACGAACGTGTTCGGCGTGAAGATTTCGGCCAGCCCGAAGTCCGCTTCCGCCGTATCGAATACGGGCGCGAAATCCTGATTGCGATAGGGCGTGTAGACGTAGTACACGCGCGGCTCGAGCGTCTGAATGTAGTCGTCGCCGAACAAGCGGACGGACCGATCGAAAATGAGCCCGCTATCGAAGCTGAGCGTCGGGATCGATTCCGTGAACGCCTTCGGTTGCCCGGCGGGCGCCGAGCTTGCAATGTGGCTGAGATCGTACGACGCGAAGTGCCACTGCACCTTGGGCACGACGAAATAGCCCGGCCCGACGATCCCGTACGAAACGTACGGGTTGAACATCAGGCGATCGCCCTCGGTCGCATCGGCCGTCGTGATGCGAAAACGCGTGTAGTCGCCTTCCGCGCCGAAATCGAAGCCGCCGACGTTGTACCGCGTGTATTTGACGTTCAACTGGGGCTCGCGGCCATACGGCGGCGAGGAGTTTTCCAGCGTTTGCCAGTGCTGCTCGCGCGCGAGGACCGACCACGGCCCGCTGCTGTACGTCAACCCGGCTTCCTGCTGGAACAACAGCTGGGTGCCGACGATGAACTGATTGCCGACCGAGGCCAGGTCCTGCGTGTAGCGGTCGTCGGAAACCTTGTTATACGAAACGTAGGCCCCGAACCCGTGACCCAGGTTCTGGTAGTGCTGCCAGTAGACCGCATACCGGTTCTCGTGCCGGATCGCATCGTTCGGCAAGAATTCGCCGGTAAACGTGCCCGAGTAGGTGGGCGATAGATAGCGGAACGCGGCCTGTGTCTGCACGCCGCGCCTGGAGATGATGCGCGGCGTCAACGTCAAATCGCGATTGGGCGCGATATTGAAGTAATACGGCAGCGAAAGCTCGAAGCCGTTGGTCGAATTCATCGAAAACTGCGGCGGCAGCAAACCGCTGCGACGGGCGCCCGTCAGTGGGAACGACATCCAAGGGCTTGCGAAGATCGGCACGCCTTGGAAAAACAGCACGCTGTTGTGGGCGACGCCTTCGTCGGCACCCGTATCGAAATCGAAGCGGCTGCCGCGGATGTACCACGAAGGCGTCGCGCACTGGCAGGCCGTATAGGTGCCGCTCGTGAACTCGGAACGCTCGCTGTCGAGCAGATCGACGCGCTGAGCGCTGCCCGAGCCGCCGTTCGAATTGAAGTGGTACTTCGGCAGCGGCATGTAGCCTTGGCTCGCCTCCACCTTCAAGTGAGCCTCCGGCCCCGCGAACAGCACGCCGTTTTCGATCACGCGCACGCTGCCGTACGCGTCGGCCATGTCCGTGTCCTGATCGTAATGGAACGCATCGGCCTTGATCACCGCCACGTTGCGCCGAAGCTCGGCCGCGCCCTTCACGGCCACGTCCCGATCGGCCGTGCCGTTCGTGCCGTCGCCGATCACGAACGTGGCGGGTGCGCTGCCCGCACGCAGCGGGTGCTCTTCCAGTTGCGGCGCCAGGCGCAGCCCCCAGGGCGCGTCGATCGGCTGCGGCTGCGCGGCCGCCCCTGTCAACTGCGCGTGCGACACGGCAGGCACCAGGCCCGGTACGGCGATCAGCGCCGCAGCGAGCCGCCTCAAGCGCGGCAGCTTGTCGTCGGGAATTTTCGTGAAAATGGGCTGTCTGGGCGGCATCTATCGTTTGGCGAATCGGCTCGGCGGCGGGCGCGGCGCCCGTCGTACGTGCCCCGGACCGCACGCGGGCAAGGGGTTGATCGCGGCGCGTGCCGGCGACGAACGCACGCATGCGGACGACGAGCAGTCGAACGGAACCGTGCGAAAGCCGACACGGGAACAAGGCGCAATATAAAAAGTCGTCGGGTATTATATGGCAAGACGTTTTGCCCTCCCCCGATACAATGACCGATTCTCCCGCCGATATCCGGCGCGCCGCCCTCGCCGCCTGGCTGGGCACGTTCGCCCACCGCTACGGTCTGGACCTGCCGAGCCTCGTCCCGGCCTCCGCCGATGCCAGCTTCCGCCGCTACTTCCGGCTCGCGAGCGCGAGCGAACACGGCACGTCGCTGATCGCCGTCGATGCGCCTCCGCCCGAGAAATGCCGCGAGTTCGCGGATATCGCGACGATGCTGGCCGACGCTGGCGTGCACGTGCCTCGCGTACTCGAGTGCGACTTCGACGCCGGCTTCATGCTCGTCACGGATCTCGGCACGCGCCCCTACATCGCCGAAATGGACCCGAACGACCCGGCACGCGCCAAGCCGCTGATGCGCGATGCGATCGGCGCGCTGATCCGCTGGCAGTCCACGTCGCGCGAAGGCGTGCTGCCGCCGTTCGACGAAGCGTTCCTGCGCCGCGAGATGGAGCTGATGCCCGAGTGGTACGTGGCCCGTCACCTCGGCCGCGAGGTGGACGAAAAAATGCGAGGCGTGCTCGACCGCACCTACGCACTCCTGATCGCGAGTGCCCGGGCGCAGCCGCAGGTGTACATGCTGCGCGATTTCATGCCGCGCAACCTGATGATCTGCGAGCCCAACCCCGGTGTGCTCGATTTTCAAGATGCGGTGTACGGGCCCATCGCTTACGACGTCGCATCGCTGCTGCGCGACGCGTTCATCAGCTGGGACGAGGCGTTCGAACTCGATTGCTTCGCCTACTATTGGGAGCATGCGAAAAAGGCGGGCCTGCCCGTGGATCCCGATTTCGGCGAGTTCTATCGGCAAGTCGAATGGATCGGGCTGCAGCGGCACATCAAGATTCTGGGCTTGTTCGCCCGCTTGCATTACCGCGACGGCAAGCCCCGCTATCTGGATGACCTTCCGCGCTTTGTAGGCTACGCGCGCAAAGTGGCCGAGCGCTATCGGCCGCTCGCGCCGTTCGCGCGCGTGCTCGACGATCTCGAAAGCCGTTCGTCGCAAGTCGGCTACACGTTTTGAACGGGCGATACCACCGATGACGGATGTGCTGACAACGGCCATGATTTTTGCCGCGGGCCGCGGCGAGCGGATGCGTCCGCTGACCGACACCCGCCCCAAGCCGCTGCTCGACGCAGGCGGTAAGCCGCTGATCGTTTGGCAAATCGAACGTCTGGCGCAAGCGGGCGTGACAAAGATCGTCGTCAACCATGCCTGGCTCGGCGAGCAAATCGAGGCACACCTCGGCGACGGCGCGCGCTATGGCGTGCGGCTCGTCTATTCGGCCGAAAGCGAAGCGCTCGAAACGGCGGGCGGGATCGCGAACGCGTTGCGGCTGCTCGAATCGGACGGCGCACCGACCGTGTTCGCGGCCGTCAGCGGGGACATCTTCTGCGAATACGATTACGCCCGCCTGCGCGAGCCGGCCGCGCGAATGGCCGGGTCCGCGCAACCGCTCATGCACCTCGTCATGGTGCCGAATCCAGCGTTTCATCCGCGTGGCGATTTCTCGCTCGACGGTGCCGGACGCTTGTCGCTCGACGGAGCCGCGCGTCATACGTTCGGCAACATCGGCGTCTACGACACGCGCATGTTCCGCGCGCTCGCGCCGGGGGAGCGCCGCGCGCTGACACCGTACTACCGCGAGACGATCGCCGCGGGACTCGCCACCGGCGAACTGTACGAAGGGCGCTGGGAAAACGTCGGCACGCCCGATCAGTTGCGTGCGCTCGACGCCGAACTGCGCGCCGCCGCCCGGGCTCTGCGCGGCTAAGGGCTAAGGGCTAAGGGCGAAGGGCGAAGGGCGAAGGACTCAGCGCCGGCCGCCGGCCCGATCGATCGCACTCGCCTCCGAAGGCGAACAAGACATTCAACCGGCAAGGCTGCAGGGCCCGCGTTAAAACGAAGCCCTCAAGCGCCTTCGCTTTGCACATGGGCCCGCGACGCGGCACGCTGCTGCAGCGCCCACATCTGTGCGAACGCACCGCCCGCTTCCAGCAACTGCGCATGGGTGCCCCGCTCGACGATGCGGCCATGATCCATGACGATGATCTGCTCGGCGTGCACGACGGTCGAGAGCCGGTGCGCAATGACGAGCGTCGTGCGCCCGCGTGCGATTTGATCGAGTTCGTTCTGAATCGCCCGCTCGGAGTGCGAATCGAGCGCGGAGGTCGCTTCGTCGAAAATGAGGATCGGCGGGTTCTTGAGCAGAGTCCGTGCAATGGCGACACGCTGCTTTTCGCCGCCGGACAACTTGAGCCCGCGCTCGCCCACGGGCGTGTCATAGCCCTTCGGCAAACTTTCGATGAATTCGTGGATGTGCGCCGCGCGTGCGGCCGCGATCACCTCGTCCCGCGTCGCTTCGGGGCGGCCATAGGCGATGTTGTAGTAGATCGTGTCGTTGAACAGCACCGTGTCCTGCGGCACGATCCCGATCGATGCGCGCAGCGAATCCTGCGTCACGTCGCGCACATCCGCCCCGTCGATCGTAATCGCCCCGCCGGTCTCGCGATCGAGATCGTAGAAGCGGAACAATAACCGCGCCAACGTCGATTTGCCCGAACCGCTCGGCCCCACCACGGCCGTCGTCGTACCGGCCGCGATCGAGAACGTCACGCCATCGAGAATCACGCGCGTGCTCTCGTAACCGAAGCGGACGTGGTCGAATCGCACTTCGCCGCCGCGCACCGCGAGTGCTGGAGCGCCAGGCGCATCGGGCACCTCCCGCGCGGCGCCGAGCAGCGTGAACATCCGGTCCATATCGGTGAGGCTTTGCTTGAGCTCGCGGTAGACCACCCCGAGGAAGTTCAGCGGAATGTACAACTGCAGCATGAACGTGTTGATGAGCACGAGATCGCCGAGCGTGAGCCGTCCCGCCATGACGCCTTGCGTCGCGCGCCACAAGATGAAGACGAGCCCCGTGCCGATAATCGTCTGTTGCCCGAAGTTCAGCACCGACAGCGAGTTCTGCGATCGGATCGCCGCGGCCCGATAGCGCTTCAGATTTTCGTCGTAGCGCCGCGCTTCCCATTCTTCGTTGCCGAAGTACTTGACCGTCTCGTAGTTAAGCAGCGAATCGATCGCGCGCGAGTTGGCCCGGGAGTCGAGCTCGTTCATCGTGCGGCGAAAATGCGTGCGCCACTCGGTCACTTTGACGGTGAAGACGATATACGTCACCAACGCGGCGAATGCGACGAACGCGTAGTAAGCCTCGTATTTGACGATGAAGAATCCCATCACGAGGCCGACTTCGACGAGCGTCGGCACGATGCTGTAAAGCGAGTAGGAAATCAATTGCGAAATACCGCGCGTGCCGCGCTCGATATCGCGCGACATGCCGCCCGTTTGCCGGTCCAGATGAAAGCGCAGCGAGAGCGAATGCAGATGGCGGAACACTTTCAGGGCGATTTGCCGCACAGCGCTTTCCGTCACCTTCGAAAACAGGATTTCGCGCAGCTCGGTGAACAGCGACGTCGACAGCCGCACGAGTGCGTAGGCGACGACGAGCAGACCGATGCCGCTGGCCAGCACGATCGCCGGCGCGTGTTCGGCCCGCCCGAGCGCCGTCAGCTGACGCATGGATACGAGACCGTCGACGATGTGCTTCATGACGATCGGCACGCCGAGATTGGCAACCTTCGCGCTGATGAGGCACGACAATGCGAGCGCCACGCGCCCTTTGTACTCGGCGAGGTAGGGCAGCAGCGACCGGATCGTCTGCCAGTCGCGGCGCGCGGCGCCGGGGGTGGCCGCGGGCGCGGGTTCTGTCGATGAGCTATAGCGGCGCATGGGTCGAAACGGAAACGAAGCCGCGGCGGCGGCGGATAGACGGGCGGCCTACAGCCCTACAGGCGTTTGGCCTGGCGGGAGCGCACGCGCGTCGCGGTACCGTAACGCACGCGCCCTTGGCACAAGGCGTGCGCCGCGTCCGCGTTGCCCGTACAATTTCGGTGGCCGACCATTCGCTGGCGACATTGTCGCAGGCTCGGCCCATTGTCGCAGAACAGGTAACCCCGATGACTATTTCTCCCCCGCTGCTTCCGCAGAAGAATTGCGCCCTGCGCGTCGTGCCGCAACCCTCGGACGCCAATGTGCACGGCGACGTATTCGGCGGCTGGATCATGGCGCAGGTCGACATCGCCGGTTCAATTCCGGCCAGCCGGCGCGCCAATGGCCGCGTCGCCACCATCGCGGTCAATTCGTTCATCTTCAAGCAGCCCGTGTTCGTCGGCGATCTGCTTAGCTTTTACGCCGATATCGAGAAAACAGGCACAACCTCGATCACGGTCTCGGTCGAGGTGTTCGCGCAGCGCATGAGTCTGACGGAAGAGCTCGTCAAAGTGACGGAAGCGACGCTCACCTACGTGGCGACCGACGCCGAGCGCCGTCCGCGCAAGCTGCCCGAGCTGGCCTGACGGCCTGATGGCCCGCCGGCCGCTCGTGGCCGGTGTCGCCTGCATCGTCCTCACCAGGCGGGCACGCCACCCTCGCTAGGCGGGCACGCCACTGGCCATGCCCGCATGCGGCGCACGCGTTTGCTGCAGCAGCGCGGGGATCGCGTCGTGCGGCATCGGCCGTGCGAAGAAGAACCCCTGCATTTCATTGCAGGCGCGCTCCTTCAGGAAATCGAGCTGCGCCGCCGTTTCGACGCCTTCCGCGATCACCTGAAGCTGCAACGAGTGCGCAAGCGCGATGATGGCCGAGGTGATCGTCTCGTCGTCGCTCGAGGCGCCTATGTCCGACACGAACGACCGATCGATCTTCAGACGATCGACGGGAAAACGCTTCAGATAGCTCAGGCTCGAATAGCCGGTGCCGAAATCGTCGATCGCAAGGCCGATACCGAGCGCATGCAGTTCGGCCAGCATCGTCACGGCTTCCTCGGCGTTGCGCATGATGGTGCTCTCGGTCAGCTCGAGTTCCAGATACTGCGGCTCGAGGCCGGTTTCCTCGAGAATCGACATGACGAGCTTGGCGATATCGCGCTGCTGAAACTGCCGCGCCGACAAATTCACCGATACGCGCGCAGGCGGCAACCCTTCGTCCTGCCAAGCCTTGTTTTGCCGGCAGGCTTCGCGCAGCACCCACTCCGACAACGGGCCGATGAGCCCGCTCTCTTCCGCCACGGGGATAAACGCCGAAGGCGGCACGAGCCCCACTTCGGGATCGAGCCAGCGCACCAGCGCTTCCATCCCGACGATCTGGCCCGTCTCGATATCCACCTGCGGCTGGTAGTGCAGCAAGAACTCGCTGTCGCGCAACGCGCGGCGCAAGCGCCGCTCGAGATTGAGCCGGGCGCCGACGCTCGTATTCATCTCGGGCTGATAGAACTGGAATGTGTTGCGCCCCATGTCCTTGGCGCGGTACATCGCCAAGTCCGCCTTTTTCAGCAGGGTCTCCACGTCCTCGCCGTCTTGCGGGAACAAGCTCGCGCCCATGCTGCACCCCACGTAGAGCTCGGTGCCATCGAGCCACACGGGTTCGGAAATCGTCGCGCGCACACGCTCCATCCAACCGATCAGCGTCTTTTCGTCGACGGCGTCGGTCAGCACGATCACGAACTCGTCGCCGCCGTGCCGCGCCACGGTATCGCTCGGCCGCGCACTGCGCGCGAGCCGTTCGCCCACGACGCCCAACAGCCGGTCGCCCACGCTGTGGCCGAGGCTGTCGTTCACGTTCTTGAAGCCGTCCAAATCGATGAAGACGACGGCGAGCGGCTTGCCGCGCGCGATCGCTTGATTCAATCGCTCGCGCAGCAGATTGCGATTGGGCAACCGCGTCAGGCCGTCGTAGTTCGCTTGATACTCGAGCTGTTCCTGGTAGCGGATCAGATCGGTGACGTCGTTGATGACGCCGATGTGGTGCGTGGTATTGCCGTCCGGATCGGGCACCGGTGCAACGAACAGCTGATTCCAGAACAGCGCCCCGTCCTTGCGATAGTTGCGCAAGACGGCGCTGACCTCCCGGCCCGCCGCGAGTCCTTCGCGAATCGCGACGAGCCCTTCCTGGTCGCGGTCGTCGCGCTGCAGGAAGCGGCAATCCTGGCCGACGACTTCGGCCGGATCGTAACCCGTGATGCGCTTGAACGCCGGGTTGGCGTATTCGATCACGTGGCCGCTGCCGGACGCGGCCGTGATCAGCACAGCGTTGACGCTCGCATCGAGCGCGCGGCTTTGCAGACGCAACGCAAGATCGGACCGCTTGCGCTCGGTCACGTCCGTGTAGGAGCCGAGCACGCCGATGACGGTGCCGTCGCCGTTCGTCAGCGGGATCTTGCTCGTAATGCCGGCGCGGTGCACGCCGTCGATGAGCACTTCGAACTCGTGGTTCATCTTCGGCACGCCCGTCTCGACCACTTCCCGGTCGGCCTTGCGCAATGAGGCGGCAAGCTGGGCCCACGGCATATCTTCATCGGTCTTGCCGATCACTTGCTCGGTGTAGGCCAGGCCGGCGTCGCGTGCGAACGCCATGTTGCAGCCCAGGTAGCGCGAATCGCGGTCTTTCCAGAAGATGCGCTGAGGGATATTGTCGATCACCGTCTCGAGCATCTGATTCGAGCGCTGCGCCTCGGCTTCGGCCTTGATCTGCTCCGTCACATCGTCAGCCAGCACGAACATCGCCGGCCGGCCCATGAACGTGAGGCCGTGATTCGTGATGTCCGCGCTCAACTGCGTGCCGTCGCGGCGGCGCTGCCGCCACACGCCCGCCGACACCCGGCCGCGGCGCGAGGCCGCGTATTCGCGCTGCAGGTGCGATTCGAGGCGGGCGATTTCGTCGGGCCAGCACAGATCGCGAATCGTCATGCCCCCGAACTCGCTTTCGGTGTAGCCGTACTGCTCGACGGCCGCCGCGTTCACGGCGAGAAAGCCCAGCGTCTCGCGGTCGTAGATCCACATCGGCACAGGATGCGCATCGAACAGCTCGCGAAACCGTTCGTCGCTGCGCCGCATCGCACGGGCCACGCGAATCTTCGCGCGCGCGGCACTCTCGCGCACGCCGAACGTATAGATCAACATGCCGCACCCCGCCACCATCGTCACGATCAGCAACAGCGTGGCGAGCCGGGTCGAGTGGGCGGAGGCGGCCAGCGACGCTTCCAACGCCTCGTCCTCGCGTTCGCGCAAGGTGGCGATCGATGCGTCGACGACGTCGAGCACCGAGCCCACCCGCATGTACACAGGCGCGATCCAGGTGCGCGCGGCGGCCCCACCGGCCGCGTCTTCGCCAGCGCCCGCCGTCTGCTGCGCAGCACGAACCAGCGCTGCCTGCGTGAGGCCTTCCGCGCCGTCGGCCAGTGCCAATAGCGCTTCGAGATCGCCGCGCATCGAGGCATCCTCGGCCAGTGCCGCGCGCAGGTGCGCTTTGCCGCGGGCCAGGGCCGCCTCCCGGTCGCGAACGAACGCCGGGCCGATCGGCTCACCGGAGCGCTCGAAACGGCCGAGCGCCGCGAGTCCGGAGCCGAGCGTCGCGCGGTATGCATCGAGATCGCGCTTGACGTTCATCGAGCGCATCGTGCGCAGGTCGGTCTCGCGCTCGCTGCGAATCTGCCCGTAGGCCACGAACGCGTTGGCGCCGATCGCAGCCGCAGCCACGACGACGTTGATCAGCAGCCGCTTGGATAAAAAGGAACGCATTGGATGTCGAGAGCCGGTCGTGTCCAGGGTTGAGGGCACCTGGGATCCGGGGCACTCAAGATGGGGCGGCATGTTCTGGAAATGACCACGCGCCCGCTCGACCCTTCTTGCCGGGACCGATCCGGGGCTTTCCGCGCCAACTCATGGATATCGGCAGCGATCGCCGCGACTTGAGGGGAAGTGCCGAAATTTCGTGCTGCGGCGAGGCGTGGCGTGGCCTGGCGCGGCGCAGGGCCCGGTGCGCTCAGCCGTGCAGCGTGGGGGCGCCAAGCGCGGGCGCTGGCGCGGGCGCGGGCGCTGGCGCGGGCGCGGGCGCGGGCGTTGGCGCGGGCGTTGGCGCGGGCGTTGGCGTTGGCGTTGGCGTTGGCGTTGGCGTTGGCGCGGGCGTTGGCGTTGGCGTTGGCGTTGGCGCCTGCGCCATCAATCGATCAGGCCGAACTCGCGCATAGCGGGCAGAAAGTCGTGGCTTGCCTCGGGTTTGCGCGTCAGTTTCGTCAGAACATAGCGTTTGAACGGGTCGAGCTGCCCCCAGCGCTCGACGCTCGGCCCGGTGGCGCCCGCTTCGCGGCAGTGCCGGAGCACGCCTTCGGGCACGGTAGCCGGGTCCCGCCAAGCCGGCTCATGCTCCGGCGTGAACCAATCGGGCTCCAGGTTCGCGTGCGTACGCATCATTTCGAAAAGGGCATGATCGAAGTTTGGCTCGATCTGGGCGTCGTCGTCGACAGGAAAACGCGCCAGCAACGCGCGATCGGCATGCGGCAGCAATTGCCACTGAGCGAGCGAAATGCGCAGGCCGAAGCGATCGAGATTGAACCGGACCGACATCGGCATATAGGTAAGGTCCTCCGACGAGACCCGCTCGAAATCGAACATCAACGGCGTTTCATGCAATCCCATGACGGTGTCCTTTGGCGCGCGTGCGCCGGCGCAAAGCGGGCAAGCGGCGCCCGCTTGGGGTATTTTAGAACCTTATGCGCGAAACGCCGGCCGGCGGCGCAATCGCGGCAACCGGCCGCCGCACGCGTGACATGGACGAGGAGCGAGATTGAACGAGCCGTTGGACGGTGCCGAAGAGCGCGGCATCATCGAGCAAAAAGTACGCCGGCATCGCGACGGCGCGGTTGAAGCGACGCTCGATCAGGTCGGCCAGGAATGGCCCGTGGCGCTGGTATTCAACGGTATCTCGCATGCCGTCATGATGTGCACGCCGCGCGA
>NZ_JBQCDN010000236.1:0-23738 GCF_051961175.1 Trinickia sp.
GATACCGAGCGCGGCGCTCGCTTAGCGTGTGCCGATCTGCACTTCGATGGCGGCGCCGAGAACCCGATCGTGGCGGCGTTGCCCGACGTCATTTGCTTGCCTTTGGAAACGATCGATGGGGCGAGCGATGCGCTGGCGTTGCTTTTCAACGAAGCATTCGGCAATAACTGCGGTCGGCACGCGATGGTCGACCGGCTGTTCGAGATTGTTTTGATTCAATTGCTTCGCCATCTGATGGAGACCGATCAGATCCAAAGCGGGATGCTGGCCGGCATGGCACACGCCAAATTGCGGAAGGCATTGGTGGCCATGCATGAAGCGCCTGCGAAGGAGTGGACGCTGGATGCGTTGGCTGATGTCGCCGGTATGTCGCGCAGTGTGTTCGCCGCGACCTTTCGAAGTATCGTTCAGTGCACACCCGGCAACTATCTGCAAAGCTGGCGCGTCGGGCTGGCTCGGCGGGCATTGCGCCAAGGCAGATCGTTGAAGGCGATCGCGATCGAAATCGGTTATGGAAGCGAAGCGGCGTTGTCGCGGGCCTTCAAAGCGCAATGTGGCGTGTCGCCGAGGGAGTGGCGGCAGGCGCACCATGCCGCCACTCCCTCTCACAGCGATTCTTGAGCATCAAAATAGATGGCGGCCCAAGCACTACGCCATCGCCCTTGAAACAGTTCAGTCGCCACCCGATCAACGGCGGCAGTCGCGGCCGCTGGACCGATCGCCTCAGCGCTCCTCGTCAGCCCGCAACTTCGGCGTGAAACGAAACCCGCACGATAGAGCCGGACGCGGCGGTGCTGCGCAGCTCGAGCTGTGCATCGGCCAGCCGCGCCCGCTCGGCCATGCCTTGAAGTCCATAGGAATAGCCGCCGCGCGCAGCATCGACATCGAAGCCGCGGCCGTCGTCCTCGACGGTTAACAAGATGACCTCTCCGGTCGTGTCGAGCACGATTTCGACGTGCGATGCGTCGGCGTGACGCGCCACGTTCGTCAGCGCCTCCTGCGCAATTCGGAACACGGCCGTCGCGCGCGTATCGGAGAGCGCCGGTTCGGCGCCTTGCACCTGCAATCCGCACGAGATCGTGCCGTGCCGCGAAAAGTCATCGGCGAGCCACTCGAGCGCGGAGACGAGGCCGAAGTTCAGCGCCGCCGGCCGCAGGTGGTTCGCCATCGGCTTGGGCCGCGGCGACCGCCGAACCATCTTGCAAACGGCGTAGTACGGCATTCGCTTCCAAGCCGCCTTCGGACGCAATCTTCTCAATGGTGGCGTGGTCGGACAGGCTTTGACCGTTCTCATAGAACTGGTCGAGCTCGACTTATTCGTCGGCGATCGGGCGGTCAACTTGGTAGAAGCACGCATCGACTTGGCAATCCGCATCAGCACCCGCGTGGACCCTGGATTGGTCGCGCGTAAGCTGGCCGTCTGCCACTCAATCCTCTGCGCTTCGCCTGCCTGCTAGTAAGACGCGCTACACGATCGTGCAAGCTTCGTCGAATTCCAACCGAGGACTCCGCGAAAATAGACCGGATGGATCGCCATAGCCGAGACAGCAAAGAAAATTGACACGCAAGGACGTGCCTTCGAAGAACAGCGAATTGATGGCTCCTGCATCGAATCCCGACAACGGTCCGCAGTCGAGCCCCAGCATTCGCGCCGCGAGAATGAAGTAACCGCCCTGCAGCGAGCTGTTTCTGAAGCACGTCTCCTCTGCGAGCTGCGGTCGATCCCGAAAGAGATCGCCCGCATTCGGACGATGTGGAAACAGCTTCGGTAGTTGCTCGTAGAACGCCGTGTCGTGAGCGATGATCGCAACAACGGGGGCCGTACGAACTTTCTCTGCATTGCCGGGCAAAACGGCCGACAGCAACCGTGCACGAGCCTGCGTCGAGCGCACGAACCTCACCCTCATGGGCGAGCAATTCATACTCGTCGGCCCCCACTTGGCGAGTTCGTATACCTCACGCAGCAATTCGTCGGATACCGGGCGCGGGAGCCAAGCGTTCTGACTTCGCGCATGCGTCAACAATTGCTCGCGAGTACGGCTATCCAGCGGCGCCGTCGCAGGCGCGAACGCCAATTCAGCGGGACTCACAACGCCGCCCCAATCTGCTGACGGCTAGCGCCCACCATGAAAAACGCCACGACCGCGGGCGCATCGCTCTTGTTGCGCCACGCATGCCGCGTGCCCTGCTGCACGACGACATCCGTTGGGCGTAGCAACGTCTCGTTTCCATCATCGACCTCCAGCCAAACTTCGCCTGACATCACGATCGCGTAATCGACCGTATCGGTCCTGTGCATCCCCGGGCATTCGGGCTCGAACGTCCGCGCGAGGTCAGGCATCCGTGCAACGCACTCCTCGCCGGCCGCGACGGGATCGAAGCCCGGCGCGCTCATCACGCTGTCAGGCGGAAACGTGACGATCAAAAGACTCGTGCCGCCCACAGGAGGCACTAAATTGATCTGCCCTTCCGTAGGATCCGCATGGCCAGCGGAAAAAACGGGCGAAGGCGGTGTCGTCCAGATCTGGGCGAATGCGTGTCCGGGAATCGCCTCAAAGTTAACGGTACGCGGCGTTGGGCCATCGGAAACCACCACGGAGCGGCCATTGTTGTCGTGACCGGTTACCACTCGTCGGATAGCCATGAATACACTCGATGCAAGAGATGAGGAAAGGCGCCGCGCCTGGCCGTAGCAATACCGCGCCGCCAATCCCTTGTCGCAGCGGCAAGCTCCACGACACGCGCAGCGGCAACGACACCGAAAGTAAGACCACGACCAGGCGCTTACGCCATGCTCAAGGGCAAATCACGTAATTGCTGAAGCCGCCGTTGCGATTCTCGATGCCGCCGAGTGCGGTGTTGATGTCTTCGAGCTTGAACGTGCAATGCTCGAACACCGACAAATCGACAACGCCCGACTCCACCATATCGGCCATCTCCTGCCCCTGCCCGGCCGTAAACCAAGCCGAACCGCTGAAGCGCTGATCGTTATCCATCATGTAGTGCAGGTTAATCGGGACTTCACCCGCCACGGCGCCGATGTTGATCAGATGGCCGCCGCGCCGCATCGTCTTCAACGTCTCGCGCAGCGTTTCTTGCGGCGCGCCCGGTCCCAATGCGTCGATGACAGCATCGACGCCCGCACCTTGCGTCACGCGCGCCGCCCATTCGCTGACCGAACCGTCATCGAGCGACATCACTTCGATACGGTCCGGCGCCAGCGCTTTGACCCGCTGCAGCAGCTCGCGGTTGCGCGCCGTACCGAGGATCTTCTTCGCCCCCATCGCGAGTCCAAAGAGCGCAACGCCAAGGCCCAGTGTTCCGCTGATGCCGCTCACAAGAATCGTGCTGCTCGGCCCGACTTCCGCCTTTTTCAATGCGCGATAAGCCGTGCCCAGGTAGCCGAAGCGCGCGGCCGTTTCATGACTGAGGTTGTCCGGAATGCTCACGAGGCTGTATTGCGGTGCCGTCATGTACTCGCACAGACCGCCGTACGGATAATCGTCAAAAATCGCCTGCGAGCGTTGGCTGAATCCAAAGTAGCCGTTGAACGTGTAGTACGGGCAAGCCGTCGTCTCGCCGGATCGGCAAGCGCGGCACCCGCCGCAATAGCGCGCGGGGTTCACGTAGACACGATCGCCCGGCTTGAACGCATGCACCTGGCTGCCGACCTCTTCGATCACCCCTGTCGCATCGAGACCGAAGATCGCCGGCAGCTTCGGCAACGGGAGATGAGGAAACCACTTCTCCCAATTGCTGAGGACGTTGCCCAGGTTCGGCACGATGCCGCATGCCTTCACTTTCACGAGCACATCGGTCGGGCGCGGCGACGGAACCGGAATATCCTCCACCACCATCGGCTCGCCTACGTGGTGCATGCGCGCCGCCCGCATCGTCTTCGTCGTCATCGTTTGTCTCCTGTTTATCGATAAGTGCACGATATTTATTTTTGTGCACAAAACAAATCAGCGTTTACCTGGACGCTACCGCAGGCCATCAAGGCCCTTCACTTCCGATGCCTGCAATCCGCCTAGCCGAGCATGAACACGCCCGCCCGTCGCCATGGCCAGCGCAAAGGCGATTTCATTACGACGCGGGCCGTCCCACACCGTGACCTCGCACGTTCCGAAGTGACTGCGGACGTAAGAAGCTTGAATATGGCCGAGCGGAACCATCAGACGTGTTCCCACTCCACCGATCGTCTTGGCCGACGGCACGATCGCCTTCGGGCCGCCCAATGTTTCCCGCATGGCCCAGCCGCCCGCCTCATGCCAAACCGCGCCATGTTCAAGTTCGCCGTCTTCGCCGACGATCGCCCCCTTCCCGTACGCCTGCACGTTCGATGTGCCGCCCAGCTGGGCGACGAGACGCGACGACAGATCCGTCCCGAGCTGCCGCAGCTCGCTCATGAACGGCAACAGATCGGGCTCGTACCGTCCCGCGTAAGGGTTCGTGACGATCGCCGTCGCCACGGCCACCCGCAATGGCTCGCCAAGCCGCTCACCGCCTTCGTGCCAGACCTCTTCGACATCCAGCTTGACCTTTCTTACATTCACTAGCGACATCCGCTGCTCCGAGGAAATGGTTGTATCGATGACTTCGGCTACCCACCGGGTGCCCTCTCGCACACCGGTGCTTGCATTATATCCATCGCCGTGTAATATGCATAAAAATATCTTTTATGCCCATAGGAGCGAACATATGAAACTGGTCTCGTACCGACATCAAGACCAAGCGGGATTCGGCGCAGTCAAGGGTGAAGGCGTCGTCGATCTCGCGAAGCGGCTGCCGGCGGTCGCCGATCTCGCGGCGCTCGTCTCGAATGCGGCCGCGCTGGATGAAGCGCGACGGCTCGTCAATGCGGCAGTGGCCAGCGACTTCCCGCTTGCGGCGGTCGAGCTCGAGCCCGTGATTCCCCGTCCGAACAAAATCATTTGCGTCGGGATCAACTATGTTGCGCACGCCGCCGAGGCGGGACGCACCGTCGGACAGTACCCGGTCATCTTTCATCGCTTCGCGCAAACGCTCGTTGCGCACGGCGCACCGATCATCCGCCCGCGCGTGTCCGATCATTTCGATTTCGAAGCGGAGCTTGCGGTCGTGATCGGTCAAGGCGGTTCGCACATCAAAGCGGAAGACGCGATGGACCACGTCGCCGGCTATACCTGCTTCAACGACGCGAGCGTGCGTGATTGGCAGTTTCATACGCACCAGTACGGGATGGGAAAAAACTTCCGCGGCACGGGCTCGCTCGGCCCGTGGCTCGTCACAGCGGACGAAATCCCCGACTACCGAACGCTTTCGATCGAGGGCTTGCTCAACGGCGAACACATGCAGACGGGCCAGCTCTCCGAGCTCGCATTCGACATCCCGGCGCTGATCGCCTACGTCTCGCAGGCCCTCGACTGGCAACCGGGCGATATTCTGGCTACGGGCACCCCGAGCGGAATCGGCTTCAAGCGTCAGCCACCGGTCTTCCTCAAGCCCGGCGATACGTTCGACGTCGTCATTCCTGGCGTCGGCACGCTGTCGAATCCCGTCGCAGACGAAGCGTGAAAACGTGGACGTGTGAATACCGAACATCTGAATAAAACGCCAACGAGACATCCGGAGACAGCCATGGCAGCCTTGCCGAAAATTCAATTCACGCACTGCGGGATTTTTTGCAGCGACCTCGAGATGATGGTCGACTACTACCGGAAATTCCTGGGCTTCGTCATCAGCGACAGGGGTGTCGCCTCGACCGGCCATCGTCTGTACTTCATGACGCAGGATCCCGAGATTCATCATCAACTCGTCCTCTTCGACGGAAAACCGACCGACCTGCCGTTCAACCCCGTCAATCAGTTGTCGCTGCTGCTCGATTCGCTTGGCGATTTGCAGTCGTACTACCAGCGAGCGGTCAAAGCCGGGGTGAAAGGGATCGAGCAAGTCGACCATGGCAACGCCTGGTCGATCTATTTCAAGGATCCCGAGGGCAACCCGATCGAGTTGTACGTGGACAGCCCGTTCTTCACCGCACAACCGTGCCGCGAACCGCTCGACCTCGATCTGTCGATCGACGCAATCCTGAAGCAGACCGAAGCCATGTGTCTGCGCCGTCCCGGCTTCTTGTCGCGTGACGCCTGGATTGCCGAAATGCGCGAGCGGATTGCCGCCCAGCGCGTGGCATTCGATGCTTAAGTCCCACCGGGTCCTCACATGAAGCGCAATTTCATCGGCGGCCAGTGGCGCGAAAGCGTCGCATCCCGCAACAACATCAATCCCTCAGACCTGGACGACGTCATCGGGGAATATGCTCAGGCCGACGCCGACGACGCGCGAGCAGCCATCGACGCGGCACGTGCTGCGCAAGCAGCATGGGCGCATAGCGGCATCCAGGCACGGTCAAACTCACTCGATTTCATCGGCGCCGAACTGTTGGCGAGGCAAACCGAACTCGGCACGTTACTGTCACGCGAGGAAGGCAAGACACTCGCCGAAGGGATGGCGGAGGTGGCTCGCGCCGGACAAATTTTCAAATTCTTCGCCGGAGAAGTGCTCCGCACGGGTGGGGAAAAACTGCCGTCCGTTCGTCCACTCGTCGACGTCGAAGTCACACGCGAGCCGGTCGGCGTCGTCGGCATCATCACGCCCTGGAATTTCCCGATCGCCATTCCAGCGTGGAAAATCGCGCCCGCGCTCGCCTACGGCAACTGCGTGGTATTCAAGCCCGCCGATCTCGTACCCGCATCGGCATGGGCACTGGCCGAGATCATTTCGCGCAGCGGGATTCCCGCAGGCGTGTTTAACCTGGTGATGGGGCGCGGCAGCGTCGTCGGCAATGCGATCGTCGCCTCCCCCGACGTGAATGCGATGTCGTTCACAGGCTCGGTCGAAACCGGACGCACGCTGTTGCAACGCGGGGCTCAGCAATTCAAACGCATGCAGCTCGAAATGGGCGGCAAGAACCCGCTCGTCGTACTCGACGATGCGGATCTCGACATCGCAATCGATTGCGCGGTTCAGGGTGCCTACTATTCGACAGGACAACGGTGCACCGCCTCCTCCCGCTTCATCGTGCAAAAGGGGATTTATTCACGGTTCGTTTCTCGTCTGACGGAAGCCGTGGAAGCGCTACGAGTCGGCCATGCGCTCGATCCGCAGACGCAGATCGGCCCCGTTGTCGACGAGTCGCAGTTACGCCACGACGAGGACTACCTGAACATCGGCAAGGGCGAAGGCGCGAAGCTCGCCTGCGGCGGGCAGCGCCTCAAGAGAGAGACCCGCGGCCACTTCCTGTCGCCTGCGCTGTTTGTCGATGCCACACCGAGAATGCGCATTGCACGGGAAGAGATCTTCGGCCCGATTGCATGCGCCATCGCCGTGGACAGTTACGAAGAAGCGCTCGACGTCGCGAACGACAGTCCGTTCGGGCTTTCGTCAGGCATCTGCACGACTTCGCTGAAACACGCGACGCATTTCAAGCGACATGTGAAGAGCGGGATGACGATGGTGAACGTGCCGACCGCCGGCGTCGACTATCACGTGCCATTTGGCGGGACGAAGGCGTCGAGCTACGGCCCACGCGAACAAGGCGCGTATGCGGTCGATTTCTTCACGACCGTCAAAACCGCTTACACGAAGGCATACTTCGATTAATAGACGCGCCGGCCAGGACGGCCGGCGCCTTGCAAGCGCCGCCACGCTCGCGCTTGCGAAACAGCATTCCATAAGGAGGAGACGTGGATTTCGATTTGATCATCGTCGGGCTCGGGCCAGTTGGCGCAGTAGCGGCCAATCTGGCTGGCGAAGCCGGGCTGCGCACGCTCGTGCTCGAAAAGTCCCTGACGATCTTCGATAAGCCGCGCGCCATGGGCTTCGATCAGGAAATCATGAGGATCCTCGGCGATCTCGGACTCGCCGACAAAATCGCACCGTACGTGATGCCCTATCGGCCGTCCGAATATCGCACGACGGATTCGAGCGTGATTCGCCGTATCGAGGCAGCCGAACCGCCGTTCCAACTTGGCTGGGCACCCAACTACGTGTTCATGCAGCCGCAGATCGAGCGGATCCTGCGCGACAATCTCGCCCGCTTCCCCTCGGTGACGATCAAGCTCGGCGCACAAGTCGAGGCCGTCACGTCGGGTGAGGACGGGGCATCGGTTACGGTCGTCGAGCCACCAAGCGGGCCGAATGAGTCGAATGGGCCGAATTCGCCAACGGTGCCGCGCACCTACCGATCGCACTATGTGCTGGCGTGCGACGGCGGAGCCAGCCCGATTCGCATGGGGCTCGGCTTGGAAATGGAAGACCTCGCCTTCGACGAACCATGGCTCGTGGTCGACGTCGTCCTCAAGGAGGGATGCGGCACGACCCTCCCGGCCACCAATGTCCAATATTGCGAAATCGAACGTCCTTGCACGTTCGTGGTCGGTCCCGGGCAGGTTCGGCGCTGGGAATTCATGATCAATGCCGACGAAACGCCGGCGCAGGTGATGGAACCGGCATTTGTTCGCCGGCTCATCTCACGCTGGCTCGACGAAAGCGAATACGACATCTGGCGTGCCTCGTCGTATCGTTTCCACGCCCTGGTCCTGCGCCAATGGCGATCGGATCGCGTATTTTTCCTCGGCGATGCCGCGCACATGACGCCGCCGTTCCTGGCACAGGGAATGTGCCAAGGGATTCGCGATGCGGCCAACCTCGTCTGGAAGCTCGACCTTGTGAGCCGGGGTGCGGCCAGCCCCGACCTGCTCGACACCTATCAGGAAGAACGGCTACCGCATGTGAAGCAGACCACGCTCGTCACCAAATCGCTCGGCAAGCTGATATGCGAGCGCGATCCGGCAGCGGCACGCGAGCGGGACAAACGCTTACTCGAAGAAATGGCGGCTAATCCGCGCGGGACCGTCCGGCAATCGTTGATTCCCGGGCTAAGCAGCGGCCTCCTGTCCGCATCGAATGACATCCCGTGCGGTCAATTGTTTCCTCAACCCCTCGTCAAAACGCGGGACGGCCGCCAATGCCTGCTCGACGAAGCAACCGGGATGTCGTTTCGCATCGTCGTCGAGGGTGACACCGATCCAGCCATCATCGAGCGCATGGTCGAGGAATGGCGTGCATTGAGCGATATTCCGTTGCAGTGGGTCGTGATTGGGACAGCGCCGCTTACGTCTGACGCGCCGTCGTATGCCTATCAGGATGTCGATGGCGTACTCGTCAGCTGGATGCAACGGCATGATTTTGCCGCTGTCATCGTGCGGCCCGATCATTATGTGTACGGAGCCTGCCGCAAAGCGGAAGACGCAGTCGCGATGATCCGTGAGTTGTCCGCTGCGCTGCGAGCAGGCAAAGCACACGAAAATCCGACAGCCGCTGCTTGCGCTTGATCGACAGTACAACGACAGTACAACCCACGCAGCGCGAGTGGCCGGTGGCCCTCGCGCTTTTTTTGTTTCTGCTGGCGAACATTTCGATCTTGCATACGCTCGCATTTTGCGCATAAAATCCATCTCATCGACAAATCCGTAGCTAACCCATCCACGCCCATGGAATCGACACCCGCTTCGAACGGTGTACCGTTGATCGACGTCGCCTTCGCCCGGATGAAGACGTCCATCATCCGCTGCGAACTCGCGCCCGGTACCCGGCTCAAGGTTGAAAGCCTGTCCAAGGCATACGGACTGAGCAGTTCGCCGATCCGCGAAGCCTTGAACCGGCTCGCGCAAGACGGCATCGTCCAAGCGACGGAAAACCGCGGGTTCTGGGTCGCGCCCATCAGCATCGACGATTTCAAGGACATCACGCGGGTACGCGTGTTGCTTGAGCTCGAGGCACTTAGCGATTCGATCGCGCATGGCGACGAAGAATGGGAAGTGGCGGTGCTCACGGCTTTTCATCGGCTGAGCCTTGCGGAAAAGCGCCTTGGCTCAGGCCCCGTCGCGCTGGACGACGATTGGTCTGAACGTCATCGCGCCTATCACATGGCGTTGTTATCGGCGACACCCAGCGCGCTACTCTCGAATATGGTCGGCTCGCTTTTCGATCGCGCCGAACGCTATCGCCGCTACTCCGCACGGCATCGAACGGAAGAGCGCCATAAAAACAGCGAACATGAAGCGCTCATGAAGGCGGCGATCGATCGAGACACGGAAAAAGCGACGCGTCTGCTGCGCAAGCATATCGAAGGGACATTGACTCGTGTCGCGGGCGCGCTGGAGCGCCAATTGGCGTCTGTCCAATAAGCAAACGCCGCGCGGGTCATCAACCGCGCGGCGCTTGCCTCGTAGCGATAACGGCAAGGCAAGGCATGGCCTTTCCTTGCCGTTATCCGCGTCCTCAGAACACCGTTTGCATGCCAATCCGGCCGATGAACTGCGAGCGCCCGTTCGACGGACCGAACGTCCCGTTGATGACTGCGTTGGCGCCCGAGTTGGTCAACTGATAGGCACCCTGCATATACACCGCGGTACGTTTGGACAGAAAATACTTGGCAACGGCGCCGAGTTGATGTGCGTGATTGTGATCCACTCCCGCGTTGCCCCACATGTAGGTATAGGCGAGGCTTGTCGAAAAGGCCGCTGTAAAGCGATAGAGTGCGCCGACTTCCGCAGCGTTCACCGCAGCGCCGTTCTGCGTGTTGCGCGTGTTGGTGAAGAGCGCCGTCAACAGCAGCTTCTGCCCGTTGTATTTCGCCCCGACACCGAAATTGCGAATGCTGTCGCCGAGCATCGCCGCATAACGGACGTCCGTGTAGGCTGCACCGAATGCAAACGGGCCGGTCGTATAGCTCGCACCGAAGCTGTCCGCACTATTCTGACGAAAATCACCCGCTGTACCGCCAAAGGCATACATGCCGCCGAACCGCAGCCCACCGAAGAGCGGGCTTGTGTATTTGACCGAATTATTCAACGGCGTGTCGCCGTTCATACGATCGAAATCGAATGCCTCGTCCGGCGGTGAATCGGGGATCCCCAGCTTGGCGAATGGGCCATCGCGGAACTGATAAAAGCCACCGCCATACATCGCCATATCGGCGCCGACATCCGCAAACAGCGTGTCGACCATGAAGTCGTATTGGCGCCCGAGCGTGAGCTTGCCGTACCGATCGTTATCGATGCCCACCCATGCATTGCGCGCGAACAGCCCGACTCCCGAGCCACTGCCATTCGACTTCTGAGAAACGAGCGTTCCATTCAGAGAGAACTGTGTCGTCAACTGAAAGATCGCCCGGGTACCGTTACCGAGGTCTTCCGTACCCTTGAACCCCATCAGGTTCGGCAGCGCGATGCCGTCGTCCATTCTCCATGCGGAATGCCCTCCGATATTGCTGATGTAGGACACCCCTGCATCGAGCAAGCCCCAGAGCGTCACGCTGCTTTGAGCGTGCGCACTCGGCACGATGCCCGCACACGTTCCCACTGCGACTGTCGCCGCAGCCATGATGCGCTTCTTCACTCTCGTCTCCTCCGATCGTATTGCCTGGATGATATTTACCGCACAAATCAACAAACAATCCACGTTATATGTTTTTATGCATATTCCACCAAAACAGCTGTGCTGGTCAATGCCGCTGTGGGCAAATCGTGCTCAGTGTTTACGCGTGTGTGCGTTGCGGAGGACGACAGGGGGACTGAACTTGCAGGAGAAAAAGCGAAAGCGAGAGCGAGAGGCGTGTCACATCGCGAGCAGAGGGCAAGGGCCTCGCATAGGTGGTGACCACGATGAGGAATGAGACGGGATGAGGGCGAAGGGGAAACGCTATGACACGCTGCGTTTTGCTGCAGGACCGGCTATGTCACGACATCCATCATGCCGTGGCAGTACGCGCTCGGCACCGAAGGTGCGAGTTCGAGTGAGACCAGTGTCCTGTCCCGTAAGTTCTTTGATAAATGAAATTGTCCATTTGGCCGTCAGGCCAGAAGCGAGGAGGCGCCATAGCCGTAGCTATGGCAACGACGAGCGACGCCGCCTGGCGGTCAAATGGGCGATTTCATATCAAAGGAACTTGCGGGACAGGGCACTAGCAGGAATGAAAATCGCTATGAGGCTGCTGCTCGAGTTGAGAAATGCCGGAACGCGTCCTGCACGTTCGTGACCGTTCGGTAGAACGTCCCAGTCCACGCCGATCGGCTTCGTCCTTGGCCGCTCGTATTGCGTCGTAGAAGGTCCGCTCGGTGGCAACGCGTGTTCGATCGACGTTCACCACCCAGCTATCGAACATGTAGCGCCAGCGGATTCGGCGTTCCTCCAGCAACGCGGAGAACCACCGCCAGACTGACGCGTCCTCGGCATTGACAGCAGCGGCTGCGTTGGCGCGAACGCGTTGCATGGCGTCCATCGGATTACGCTCGTAACAGGACACCGGGCCCATTTTCGATCGACATGTCGGTGCCCTGCTCACGCCCGGGCATCGGAATAATCGTAGAAGCCACGCCCGCTCTTTCGTCCAAGATAGCCTGCGTCGACCATCTCCCTGAGCAACGGCGCAGGCCGATACTTCGGATCGTTGAAATCACGGCACAGCACGTCCATGATCGCCAGCGTCGTATCCAAGCCAATGAGGTCAGCCAATGCGAGCGGCCCGATCGGGTGATTCGCCCCGAGCGTCATTCCGGCGTCGATCTGCTCGGCACTCGCGAGCCCTTCGTGCAGCGCGAAAATCGCTTCGTTGATCATCGGCACGAGAATGCGGTTGACCACGAAGCCCGGCGAGTTCTTCACGTCGACCGGCGTCTTGCCAATGCGCTTTGCGAACCCGATTACCGTATCGAACGTCGAATCGTTCGTCTGCAAGCCACGAATGACTTCCACGAGTTCCATGACGGGTACGGGGTTGAAGAAATGCAGCCCCAGAAAGCGGCCAGGGTCAGCCAGCACGGCCCCGAGTTTCGTGACCGATACCGATGACGTATTCGTCGCGATGATGGCATCGGGCCGAACGATGCCATCGAGCGCCTTGAGAATGTCTTGCTTGATTTGTAAACGCTCGGTCGCAGCCTCGATGACCAGCTCGCAGTCAGCGAAATCGTGCATATCGACACTTCCGCGCACTCGCGCGCGCATCGAACCAGCCTCGGCGTCCGAGAGGGTTCCCTTCGACACCATGCGTCGCAAGCCTGACTCGACACCGAGCAATCCGCGCTGTATCGCTTCGTCGCCGATGTCGTTGAGGATGACGTTCAATCCGGCGACGGCGCAGACCTGTGCGATGCCTCGCCCCATTTGTCCTGCGCCGACAATTCCTACCGTCTGTACGTTCATATGGCTTTCTTCGTACGCAAAGCGTCGATCTCCATCGCGGTCGCCGCCAACCAATCCGACAACACCGCTTCCGTATGCTGCCCGAGCGTCGGCGGCGCGTTCCGATACTGCACCGGCGACTCCGACAGTCGAATCGGATTCGCGACGAGCGCGACGTCCTGCGCCAACGGATGCGGCATCTCGACGCGGGTGCCGCGGGCTTGCACGTGAGGATCCGCGAATACACGGTCGAGCGTGTTGATCGGGCCGCACGGCACGCCCGCCGCTTCCATCGCCGCCACCCATTCGTCGGTCGTACGGCGCACCGTCTCGCCGTGAATCAACGCGATCAGTTCACGCCTGTACTTCACGCGCTGCGGGTTCGTGGCGAACCGTTCGTCGCTGGACCATTCCGGTTTGCCTAGCGTCTTGCACAAGTTCGCAAACTGACTGTCGTTGCCGACAGCTACGATCATGTATCCATCGGCTGTCGGAAACTCCTGATACGGCACGATGTTGGGGTGCGCATTGCCCATGCGTTGAGGCACGACACCACCCACGAGATAGTTTGCCGCCTGATTCGCGAGGCACGCGATTTGCACGTCGAGTAGGGCAAGATCGATATGCTGGCCCTCACCGGACTGCTCGCGACGCTTCAACGCTGCCAAAACAGCAACCGTCGCATAGAGACCCGTCATGATATCGGTCAGCGCCACGCCGACCTTCATCGGGCCAGCGCCTTCGCTGCCGTCGGGACGGCCGGTCAAGCTCATCAGCCCGCCCATGCCCTGAATCAGAAAGTCATAACCGGCGCGCGACGCGTAAGGGCCGGTCTGGCCAAACCCCGTGATCGAGCAATAGACGAGCCGCGGATTGATCGCTTTGAGGCTGGCATAGTCGAGCCCATACTGGGCCAGGCCGCCCACTTTGAAGTTCTCGAGCACGACATCCGCCTTGCTTGCCAACCGCCGGACCAGGCTCTGCCCCTCCGCACTTGAAATATCGATCGTCACCGATCGTTTATTGCGGTTGGCGCTCAGGTAATAGGCCGATTCGCCCGTCGAATTGCCCTCGGGATCGTTCAACCACGGCGGGCCCCAAGCGCGCGTGTCGTCACCCGCGCCCGGGCGCTCTACCTTGACGACGTCGGCGCCGAGATCGGCCAGCAACTGGCCTGCCCACGGGCCCGCGAGCACGCGGGAAAGATCGAGGACGCGCACGCCCGCCAGCGCGCCCGGTTGCAAGGTATCGTTCATGGCCATCGGCGGCGATTAGAACGCGGCGATGCCGGTCATGGCGCGCCCGAGAATCAGCGCATGGACGTCGTGCGTCCCCTCGTACGTATTGACGACTTCCAGATTCACGAGATGGCGGGCGACGCCAAACTCATCGCTAATGCCGTTTCCGCCGAGCATGTCGCGCGCCATGCGAGCGATGTCGAGCGCCTTGCCGCACGAGTTGCGCTTCATGATCGACGTAATCTCGACGGCGGCCGTCCCTTCATCCTTCATGCGGCCGAGCCGCAAGCAGCCTTGCAGCCCGAGCGTGATTTCGGTTTGCATATCGGCCAGCTTCTTTTGAATCAGTTGGTTCGCCGCGAGCGGCTTGCCGAATTGCTTACGATCGAGCACGTATTGGCGGGCGCGATGCCAGCAATCCTCAGCCGCGCCGAGTGCGCCCCAGGCAATCCCGTAGCGGGCGCTGTTCAAACACGTGAACGGCCCCTTCAAGCCGCGAACTTCGGCGAAAGCGTTTTCTTCCGGGCAGAACACCTCGTCCATGACGATCTCGCCGGTAATCGATGCGCGTAATCCCACCTTGCCGTGAATCGCCGGGGCCGACAGCCCCTTCCAACCTTTTTCGAGCACGAAGCCACGAATCGCGCCTTCGTCGTCTTTCGCCCAGACGACAAACACATCGGCGATCGGGCTGTTCGTGATCCACATCTTGTTGCCGGTCAGTTGGTAGCCGCCCGCCACCTTTCGTGCGCGCGTCACCATGCTGCCGGGATCCGAACCATGATTCGGCTCGGTCAATCCAAAGCAGCCGATCCATTCGCCCGCCGCGAGCTTGGGCAGATATTTCTGTTTGACGGCTTCGCTGCCGAACTCGTTGATCGGCACCATCACAAGCGACGATTGAACGCTCATCATCGAGCGATAGCCCGAATCGACGCGTTCCACTTCGCGCGCAACGACGCCGTAGCTGACATAGTTGAGGCCCGCGCCGCCGTAGGCTTCGGGAATCGTCACGCCAAGCAGCCCGAGGTCCCCCATCTCGCGGAAGATCGCCGGGTCGGTCTGTTCATTGCGGAATGCCTCCAACACGCGCGGTGCCAAGCGCTCCTGGCAGTAGGCCCGCGCCGATTCGGCGACCATCCGCTCCTCGTCGGTCAACTGCTGCGTCAGCAGTAGCGGGTCATCCCATTGAAACGACGAGGACTTGTGCTGTTGGCTCATTTCTGACTCGAGTGGAATTGATCGTGACGTCAATTTACCGCCCGTCCCTTCGCTCGATCAACCGATTTGTTTTCAGCCACCTGTGCGAAAATCGCACAAATCAGTCGCTCGAAGGACAATGCCATGCGCCGAAAGATTCCGTCCACACTTGCCCTGTCCGCATTCGAGGCGGCAGCGCGCCACCAGAGCTTTACGAAAGCGGCCGATGAGCTGGCCGTCACGCAAAGCGCTATCTGCAGACAAATCGGCACACTCGAAGACTTTCTGGGTCTGAAGCTGTTTCGACGCGATCGGCGAGGGGTGGCATTGACTGACGCGGGGCTGGCCTATAGCCGCAAGGTGGCCGCTCGGCTCGATGAGGTGGAACGCGACACCGTCGAATTGATGGGCAGCGGCGGCACCGGGGGCACGATCGAAGTCGCCGTGGTGCCCACATTCGCGACCAAGTGGCTACTGCCACGCATGCCGACGTTCATGGAGGCCCATCCGGACATCACCGTCAACCTCACGACGCGCACGCGCCCGTTTCTGTTCGCAGACACCGATTTCGACGCCGCGCTCTATGCGGGTCCCGCGACATGGCCAGGTACGGGCAGCCGGTTTCTGATGAGAGAAAGTCTCATCGCTGTGTGCAGCCCGAACCTCATTTCACCGCGCCGGAAGCTGAAGGATTCCGACTGGTCGCATTATCGGCTGCTGCAGCAAAGCACGCGGCCCTATGCGTGGCGCGACTGGTTTGCGTCGCGTGGCATGCGGGTCGAAGGCGATATGTCGGGGCCGAAATTCGAGTTGTTCTCGATGCACACGGAAGCGGCCATTCAGGGAATCGGCATCGCGCTGCTGCCTCGCCTGCTGATCGAGGACGAATTGAAGCGTGGCGTTTTGATTCCGATCGCTCAGCATGACTATCTGAGCGACCGGTCGTACTACCTCATTTATCCGGAACAGAAATCGGACAGTGCGCCGCTAGCGGCTTTCCGCGAGTGGATCGACGAGCAGGCGCGGATCTATCGGGAGCCGTTGGGGTTGGGATGAACGCTCTTGTGCACACCCGACAGGGAAACCCGGCCACATCGTTGTTCCCTATCGAACGGTTAACGCAAATTAATTTGATATATCGACTGCGACCCGGTAACGTCTGCCCACAGACTAACAGCAGCCCCCGACCAGGAGATGTCAATGACAACCGAAGCAAAATGTCCTTTTCACCATGTTGCCGGCGCCGGCGCCGCCAATAAGGATTGGTGGCCCAACCAGTTGCGTGTGGACCTGCTGAACCAGCATTCGAACCGGTCGAACCCGCTCGGCCAGCAATTCGACTACGCCGAAGAATTCAAGAAGCTCGACTATCGCGCGTTGAAGGCGGATCTGGTCAAGTTGATGACCGACAGCCAGGACTGGTGGCCGGCCGACTTCGGGCATTACGGGCCGCAGATGGTTCGGATGGCGTGGCATGCGGCGGGCACCTACCGCACGTCGGACGGACGAGGCGGTGGCGGCCGTGGGCAGCAACGCTTTGCCCCGCTGAACTCCTGGCCTGACAACGTCAACATCGACAAGACGCGGCGCCTGTTGTGGCCGATCAAGCAGAAATACGGACAGAAAATCTCCTGGGCAGACCTGTTCATCCTGGCCGGCAACGTGGCGCTCGAATCCATGGGTTTTCGCACGTTCGGCTTCGGGGCGGGACGTGAAGATGTGTGGGAGCCCGATTTCGATGTGAGCTGGGGGGCGGAAACGAAGTGGCTGGCCGATGACAAGCGCTTTACCGGCGATCGCACGCTCGATCGCGAACTGGGCGCGACCCATATGGGCCTGATCTACGTCAATCCCGAAGGCCCCAACGGCAGCGGCGACTACATGGCGGCCGCCAAGGACATCCGCGCCACGTTCAACAACATGGCGATGAACGACGAAGAGATCGTCGCCTTGATCGCCGGCGGACATACATTCGGCAAGGCTCACGGCGCAGCGCCCGAATCGCATAAAGGCCCGGAGCCCGAGGGTGCGCCGATCGAAGCGCAGGGACTCGGCTGGGTCAGCAGCTTCGGCCAAGGTCACGGCAAGGACACCGTATCGAGCGGTCTCGAAGTGACGTGGACCAAAACGCCCGCTTTGTGGAGCAATAACTTCTTCGAGAACCTGTTCAAGTACGAGTGGGAGCTCACGAAGTCGCCGGCCGGCGCCAAGCAGTGGGTGGCGAAGGACGCGCCGGAGATCATTCCCGACGCGCACGTCGCTGGCAAGTTCCACAAGCCCACGATGCTGACAACCGATCTTACGCTGCGCTTCGATCCCGAATTCGGCAAAATCTCGAAGCGCTTCTACGAAGATCCGCAGGCGTTCGCCGACGCGTTCGCACGCGCATGGTTCAAGCTCACGCATCGCGACATGGGTCCGAAGGCGCGCTACTTCGGCCCCGAAGTACCGGCGGAAGATCTGATTTGGCAGGACCCGTTGCCTTCGGCCGAGCACAATCCGACGCCGGCCGACATCGCCGATCTCAAGGCGAAAATTGCTGGGGCGAATCTGTCCGTCGGCGAGCTCGTGTCGGCTGCCTGGGCTTCGGCCAGCACGTTCCGCGGCGGCGATAAGCGCGGCGGCAGCGACGGCGCGCGTCTCGCGCTGGCACCGCAGAAGGACTGGGAAGTCAACGCCCGCGCGGTTGCCGTGCTGCCCAAGCTGGCCGAGATTCAAAAGGCGTCGGGCAAGGCGTCGCTCGCCGATGTGATCGTGCTGGCCGGCTGCGTGGGTGTCGAACTGGCGGCACGCGAAGCGGGCGTGCAAATCGACGTGCCGTTCACGCCGGGCCGCGTCGATGCCCGGCAGGATCAGACCGATATCGAATCGTTCGCGGTGCTCGAGCCGAAGGCCGATGGCTTCCGCAACTATCGGAACGGCAAGGGCGGCGCACCGACGGAAGTGCTGTTGGTCGATCGTGCGCAGTTGCTGACGCTGACGGCCCCCGAGTTGACGGTGCTGGTCGGCGGCCTGCGTGTGCTTGGCGCCAACTTCGACGGCGGGAAACATGGCGTGTTCACGGATAAGATCGGCGTGCTCAGCAACGACTTCTTCCGCAATCTGCTCGATATGAGCACGGTGTGGGCACCGATCGACAGCGATGCCGAAGTTTTCGAAGGCCGGGACCGCAAGACGGGCGCCGTGAAGTTCACGGGCACGCGTAGCGACTTGATCTTCGGCTCGAACTCGGTATTGCGCGCTTATGCCGAGGTTTATGCCAGCGAGGACGGCAAGGAGAAGTTCGTCCAGGACTTCGTCGCGGCTTGGAACAAGGTGATGAACCTTGGCCGATTCGATCTTGCTTGATCGATAGGCGCGTCACATGCGCCGCTTTCGTCGTTCGATGGGCTTCGTCCTTGTGATCTGATCGCGGGGACGGCCCTCAACGTCGAAGGCCTGGCGCGCTGGATACGCCACACCGGAATCTGAGTGCTTGGTTCACCCCGCGGCGGCGTTCGCCGCGGGGCGAAGTCTGTCATCTACCCGCTGCTCACGCCGTCCGCGATCCCCCCATCGACTCTCAGTATCCCCAGGTCTTGAGTTCGAACTCGGGAATCAGCTTCACCTCTTTCAAGACTGCCGTCTGCCCTCCGTCGGAGGCTTTTGGACGGTACGTTTCATCGATATAGACGCGTGCATCGTCGCGCAGAGGCAGCACCGTCAGCGTCAGGGGCGCTGAAAGAACGGATGGCAACTGTTTCAGGCCGATATGCCACGGTAGTCCGTTGTAGAAATCGTCGTCAATAAACGATGTCCCTGCGAACAGCCTGCCTATGTCTCCGACGTACGAGATCGAAAGATAAACGTTGCTGAGGCCCGCCAACGGATTCTCCGGCAACTCGATCTTCCACGCCGCAGCCTTGCCGAAGGTCCCCGGGTACGGCTCGATGGCCGCATTGGCGAGACCACCCATGGCGACCGCCGGCACAGTACCTGCCGGCCGCAGCGGTTCAGCAATGACAGGCAGGTCCGAATGCGGCACAGCCGACGAGTACCACTCGAAGTGCGGGTGGTCACCCTGGCCTGCGGCCACTTTCTCGACGGGAGCGCTACCCGTGAGCGCGTGCGAAGGCGCAGGGAACAATCCGAAATGAAAGCCCGATAGTGAGGTCGTTCTGAGAACGAGCTTTCCCGCTTCCACGAATGGCTGACCCTCCGCGAGTACGAGCTGACGACGTCCGCCCACATCAACGATGGAAAGCTTTTCGGCCTGATCATTCGACAGCATCAAAATTCGAGCGATCGCCCCCGCCTTTGATCGCACTTGAACCATCGCGCCGGGTTGCAGTGTCACACGACTTGGCTCAGAAACGTTCGATAACGCGAGATCGCTATCTGCGTGTTCGATCGTAGCCTCTGGAGCAAAGGAAAACTCGGCGGAGATTCCCTTGATTTCATGAAACACGAAGACTGGGCCATCACGCGTATCCACCTTCGTCACCGGTTGCGCGGTCGCATACTGGAGCACCACGCCTTGAAGGTCCATCTCGACAGGCCAGATGAAGTATGCGCCGGTCGGAATGGTGATCGGCGCTGACGGCACCCTGACCGTCTCGTTCGCGAGCTTGACCGAGAAGCGGACGTCCTTTTGCGGCGCCATTTCGTATTGGCGCACGTAATTATTGACGAAGAGGAAGGCGCTGTTGCCATTCGACCGCAGCGAGAATCTCGGCGACTTAAGGTCGGCCACCGACTGCGGCATGACATCCGGCTCGGACACCCTCATCGGCGCAAGATCTTGCCCCCACTCATCCAGGAAGGCATGCACGGGCCGGATCTTGCCGAGAACGGCATGAGGCTCGCCGTTGGCGCCGAATGGGGCCTGGAAGTCATAGTTGATCGTCGGCAAATCATTGTAGCCGCCGGATGCGGTGGATTCCTGCAGGTGGAGCTCACCGGGAGGATTCCGTCCCCCGTGGTACATGTAGTAACCGTAGAGGTTCACGCCGGACCCAATCTGCACCGGCAGCATGGCACCGATGTCGTCAGGGGCAACAACGGGGCGACGACGATACATGGCAGGCAGACCACCCGCGTATTCGGCGCCGAGGAACGGTGTGTGCGCAACGACTTTATCTGCGTCGCCAGCCGTTGGGTTCGTGGTCTGTGCACCCAGATTGCCGCCGACCCGATTTGTGAAACGAAAGGCATAGGTTTCCGACGGCGGGTGCATCTTGTCGTCGATCCCCCACGGCTCGTCCGGATATCCACCAAACACAGGTGTCACTTCGCGATGCGGGAATACGGTGTTGTCCCAGCCGGTCACGGTATAGAGCGGAACATCGAGCCCGGCCGCCAGTGCGAGCTTCTTGAGCGACGCGATATGGCCTGCCCCCTGGAGCGGACCGGTCAGGTTGTACTCGTTCTCCAACTGAATACCGATGACCGGGCCACCATCCTTCCACCATTGCCCCTGAAGCTGCCTGCCGATCTGATCGTAATAGCGCTTCACATACTCCATGTACACCGGGTCGTCGGATCGAGTGGGCATCTGGCCGACGATCCATGCGGGGGTACCGCCATAGCGAACTTCTCCATGCGTCCATGGCCCAATTCGGGCGAATGCGTACATACCGTGTTTCGCGCATAGCTCGACGAATTTTTTCAGGTCCTTGCCTTCGGACCACTCGAACTGGCCGTTTTGAGGCTCATGGTGACTCCAGATCACGTACATCGCCACGATCTTGACACCGGACGCTTTTATTTTCGCGAGCTCGGTGTCCCACTGATCCGGCGGGACGCGCGAATAGTGGATTTCGCCCATGACGGGGAGCCAAGGCTTGCCATCCTTAACCAGATACTGGTTATTGACCGTGAGCGTCTGGCCGTCCGGCGCCTGCGATGTGCCCATCTCCAACCATCCGGTCTCTGGCGCCGAAGGTGTCGCCGAACCGTCGACCGTCAGGTCGGTCGTCAAGGCCGTCACAGCGCCCGCGGCGGCGGCAACAGCGGGTACAGCAACGCCGTCTGCGATGAGCGGCTGTATCGACAGCGAACCGGTCTGCTTTTCCATGTCGTCTACGTATCCGTTGATTCTCTCGGCGCCGCCGAGTGGCGAGCAGACGGGAGGCTAGTCCGATCGATTCGAGATCGTCAACGTTTTGGGACGATGTTTCTATAAATGGGAAACGACACAGCATCGCTATATCAAGAGCGTTTCGCGTTCGACGTCGTGATTGGGCAACATGGCGTGAAATCGGTTCTTTCGGCAGGTGGCCGAAAGCGTCGCTCCACGCAAGGACGTCAAGCCGCGTGTTGCGCACGGACGTTTTCAGTGGGGCTGCACCGTAGCTTGCACGGCCGCAAGCGGCAAGGTGGCAGTTAGCGTGAAGCCCGCCCCCGATGCCGTAACAATCTGAAGGTCGCCGCCGAGCCGCGCGACACGCTCGCGCAGCCCGATAAGGCCGAGCGAATTGCGTCTGACGCGTGTTTCGGTCGCGGCGCCATGGCCGTTGTCGGCGATGCGCATGACGCAATGCGGATCCTCGCGAACGATGTCCAGCTGCACCACGGTCGCCCCCGAATGGCGGGCCACATTGGTCATGGCCTCTTGAACGATACGATAGACGGTGGTCGCGCTCTCGCGATTGAAGTCGATCCCGCCTACATCGATGTTCGTGACGACGCGCAGCTTGTGACGCCCAGAGAACTGGTTGACGAGCCACTCGATGGCGGGAACGAGACCGAGATCGTCAAGCATGACGGGCCGCAGGTCCGCCGCGATCCGCCGCACCGATTCGACCATCTGATCGATCGACACATACACGCCCTGCAAGGCTTGCGCGGGCGACGGCGGCACTACGCCGCCCAGCGTTTGCTCGGCCAGCGCCACCAGCATCTTCAATGCGACGAGCTGCTGCCCCAGCTCATCGTGCAATTCGCGCGCGATGCGCGTCTTTTCTTCTTCGCGCACCTGTTGGACGTGACCGGAGAGCCGACGCAGCTCTTCGCGCGACAGCCGCAGCGCCTCGGTTCTTGCGCGCAATTCGTCCTCCGCGCGTTTGCGGCGCTGGATATCCTCCAGGACCGAAATGAAATAGTCTGGCTTGCCGGTCTCCTCACGCACCAGTGCAACTGTCAGGTTGATCCATATCGGGCTGCCATCCTTCTGCAAATAGCGCTTTTCCAGCGTGTAGGTGTCGAGCTGTCCCTCGAGCATCTGATGCATTTGCGCGAGGTCGGTGTCGAGATCGTCCGCATGCGTGATGTCCTGAAAGGTCAGCGACAACAGTTCCTCCCTCGTGTAGCCGACGATATCGCACAGTTTCTGGTTGACTCGCAACCATCGGCCGTCCGGGCCAACATGTGCAATGCCCACAGCCGCCTGTTCGAACGTTGCACGGAAACGTTTCTCACTGTCGCGCAGCGACTGGACTGCCCGCTCGAGTTCGGCGCCGCGTTGGCGCAACTCGTCGTTTGCCCGCCTGAGCGAGCTGGCCAAGCTGCGGGTGTTGAACCCGAGGAAGACCAGCGTTCCGATCAGCACGGTGAACGAACTCGTCGATACCAACAGGGCGAGCCAGTTCGCGTCGAGCTTGCCGGCGGCACGACAGATACTTCCCGCCTCGAAGTTCGCCGCGTCCATGCCGGTGTAGTGCATACCGGTGATTGCCAGTCCCATGAATATCGCGGAGCCCAGACGCTTGAAGACGAAGCTTTGCTGCTCGGGTGTGCGCAGCGTGAAGGCGATCCACAGTGCGGCGATCGACGCGGCTATTGCGATGGCAACCGACGCGATCACGATCCAGAACGTATAGCGAATCGGCGGAAACATCTGCATCGCCGCCATGCCCGTGTAGTGCATGCCGGCGATTCCCAGGCCCATGAGCGTCCCCGCGGCACCGAGGCGGGCACGGGAAAGTGCCCCCCGCGTCACTGTGATCAACGCCAGAAATGAAACCACTATCGCAATCAGCAGCGAAGCCGCCGTGGTTGAAAGATCGTACCCGACAGGGATCGGTAGGGAGAAAGCCAGCATGCCGATAAAGTGCATGGACCAGATGCCGATCCCCATTGCGATGGCGCCACCCA
>NZ_JBQCDN010000237.1:0-7851 GCF_051961175.1 Trinickia sp.
GCCCGATCGGCCCCGTTCGGCTCACGTTCCTGGGGCAATACACGAAGTTCGACAATTTCGCCGGCCCGCAGACGTTCCACGGCGGCGATTAGCCGAGCGCCGCGGTGCTCGGGCGCGCATCTGCCGCCGCATCTGCCGCATTGTCTCCGCCGGTGCGACCGGGTGTCGCGCTCGGCCGCCCGACCCTGAGGTTGCGGCTTAGTCAGGCCCGCCCCTTGAAGCCGCAGCCAGCGGGTTTCCGTTGTGTCTGGCGATGGTTGCCGCCAGCGAGCGACGTTCAATCGATCGTCGCGGTGCACCGGAGCACGCTGCCGTTTCAGCGAATCGCCGTCAGGCTCCCCATGCTTATCTTGCGTGACAGCATGGTGCGCAGGATTTTTCGGCATGGGTTTTCGACAATGTGATGCAGGGCAACGGTACAGCCGAGTCATAAGATCGCGAAAATACCGATCTGGACCGGCAGGAGTGATAGCTCATTTACCGAGGGCAGTGCGGGCCGGTCCAAGTGTTGCGAGCGAGCGCCGCAATACGACGATCGTCGTCGGGAGGGCGGCGCTTTCCGGTACACTGTGCGCCGTCACGAAAGTGTCACAGCCGGACGCGGCGGGGACGTCTAGCAACACGACATGCATACAGCCCCGTACGGGCGCGCTTCAGGCGTAGGCGGCACGTTCATTAACCGTTTGTTTTTATTGTGGTTTTGCTGACTATATGTTTGGTCGATTCATGCCCACCGAGGGCAAGTTCTTTGAAATTTTCAACGAGCACGCCAAGTGCATCGTCTCCGCGAGCGAGGAGCTCGAGCGCCTGGTCGACAACCTCAGCGAAGCCGAAATCCACAAGCAGCGCGTGCAGGCCAATGAAAAGGCGGCAGACAAGCTGACGCACGAAACGATCGATCTGCTGCACAAGACCTTCATCACGCCGCTCGATCGCGACGAAATCCACAAGCTCATCACGACGATGGACGACATCCTCGATTTGATGGAGGACGTCGCCACGGCCGTTTCGCTCTACGACGTGCAGGCGATGACGTCGGAGGCGAGCCAGCTCGCGCATATCTGCACCGAGACGGCCAAGCACGTCCAACGGGCTGTGAGCATGCTGTCGGACATGAGCCAGGCCCGCCAGATCCTGTCGGCCTGCGAGGAAATCGATCGACTGGAATCGGAAGCCGATCGCGTGCTGCGAGCGGCGATGTCGAAGCTGTTCCGCGAGGAAGACGACGTCAAGACGCTGATCAAGTTGAAGGCCGTGTACGAATTGCTCGAGTCGATTACCGACAAGTGCGAGGATGTGGCGAACATCATCGAAGGCATCGTGTTGGAAAACGCGTAACGCGGGCGGACCACACTGATGCAATCGATCCAGATCGCCACCTGGGGGCTTGCGACGCTGATCATCGTCGCACTGGCCTTCGATTTTATGAACGGCTTTCATGATGCCGCGAATTCGATCGCGACCGTCGTCTCGACGGGCGTGCTCAAGCCGCAGCAGGCCGTTGCGTTCGCGGCGGCGTGCAACGTCATCGCTTATTTCATCTTCCACCTGAAGGTCGCGCAAACGGTCGGCAAGGGTACGATCGATCCGAAGATCGTCGATCACTACGTGATCTTCGGCGCGCTGGCCGGCGCGATCGTCTGGAACATCCTGACCTGGCGCTTCGGCATTCCCGCCAGTTCCTCGCACGCGCTGATCGGCGGGCTGGTGGGCGCAGCGCTGGCCAAATCAGGCTGGTGGGCGTTGAACATCGACGGCATCCTGAAAACCGTCGCATTCATCTTCATTTCGCCGCTGCTGGGGTTCATTCTGGGGTCGTTCTTCATGACGGCCGTGTCATGGATCTATTTCCGAACGCCGCCCAGCAAGGTCGATCGCCGTTTCCGGCGTCTGCAGCTCATCTCGGCCGGCCTCTATAGCCTGGGGCATGGCGGCAACGACGCGCAAAAGACGATCGGTATCATCTGGATGCTGCTCATCGCCACCGGCTACGCTTCGGCCACGGCGGCTTCTCCGCCCGTGTGGGTCATTGGCGCCTGCTATTTGTCCATGGGTCTGGGCACACTCTTCGGCGGCTGGCGGATCGTGCGTACGATGGGGCAGAAGATCACCAAGCTCAAGCCGGTCGGCGGCTTCTGCGCGGAAGCGGGCGGTGCGATCACGCTGTTCACGGCTTCGGCCATAGGCGTGCCCGTATCGACCACTCACACGATCACGGGCGCGATTGTCGGTGTCGGCGCCACGCACAAGCTCTCAGCGGTGCGCTGGGGTGTCGCGGGCAGCATCGTCTGGGCGTGGGTGTTGACGATCCCGGCATCGGCACTGCTCTCAGCGGCCGCCTGGTGGCTCGGGCATCGGTTCCTGTGAGCCGCGAAGCCTGGCCGGTCCGGTAGCGAGAAAGCATTCGTTACCCTCTCGAGAGCGATGCTTGGGGCTGATTGATGCCCGATGCATCGCTTTTCTCGTTTGAACTCCCGTTCGTTGCAGCAGGCGCTAAAAAAATCGGCTGTCCGCGCCACGCATCGGGCTCTCCATTCGTCTGGTCTTATTCAGCGTGATTGGCGAACCGGGCGATGGGATCGTCGCTCGTCGAAGTGGGTGGGGGTGCCGCACTGGGCGCCGTCGACGCGCGCATGACTTGTCCGCTCGGCTCTGCGCGCGTGGGCTGCACCGGGACCGCCCCCGCTTGCGCGGCCTGACGCGCCGCTTGCGTTACCACAGGTGGCGGCGGTTCGAACGCGTCCGCTGCCGCGTCGATCGGATCCTCGCTACGTGCCGCGGTAGCTGCCGTGCTGACCCGCGCGGTGGGTGCCGGCGGAACGGGGGACACCGAGGGGCGCGCGCTGGCCGCAGCGACGGCTGTCCGCACGGGCGGTGCTGCGGCAGGTGTGTCGGGCGCAGTGGGCGCAACAGGCGCAATAGGTACAATAGGCGAGCGGGGCGCCGCCAATTCGGTCGGCGCATCGAACGGCGACGGCGCTTTCAGCGGCGGCGCGACGCGCCGAATGCCGTCGAAGCGCTTGGCCCAATAAGGGTTCGTCAGATAGTCGAGCCGGACGGTGCCGCCCGTCGACGGCGCATTCACGAAGCGCAATTTGCCGACGTAGATGCCGACGTGCGAATGCGCACGGCCCGTCGTATTGAAAAAAATAAGATCGCCCGGTGCAATCTCGTCAGGGTCGATCGATTCGCCCCGGCGGCTGATATCGGCCGTCGTTCGCGGCAAATCGACATTGGCCGCGCGGCCGACGATATACCGCACCAGGCCGCTGCAATCGAACCCGCTGTCGGGCGTGTTGCCCCCCCAGCGATACGGAATGCCGATCAGGCTCATCGCCTCGATCGAGATTTCTTCGCGGCCAATGCTGTGATCGACGAACCGTGGCGAGCCGGGCGGCATCGTCCGCTGGGTGTTCTCGCCGCCGTACGTACTGCCTCCCCCGCGCGTGCTCCGGGGCGGCGCGCTCGAGCACGCGGCCAACGATAATGCAACGAGAACGAGAAGCCAAAGTCGCAGCATGAAAGGGGTGTCCTGGCGCGCGTGTCGTCAGGTGCCGATAGATCGATTGAACGGCGCGCGCGTCGAATGGCGCCTGCGCCGGCTATTGCGGCCGATAGTAGCCCTGCCGGCGGGGCTTCGGCAAGAATTCTTCATCAATTACTTGAAGTTGTGGGCGCAAGCGTTGCCGCCCCGAGACGGCCGAGCACGGCGGCGCGGCGCGTTGCGGCCCCAAAAAACAAAAACGCCCGGTACAAACCGGGCGCGGAACGTCGAGCACGAAAGGCCGGGGCGAAGATTCCGCCCCGAAGCCATTGAGCCGTTTAGAGAATATCGGAAGCGTAATCCGCGAGCCGCGAACGTTCGCCGCGGGCGAGCGTGACATGGCCGCTGTGCGTCCAACCTTTGAAGCGATCCACCACGTACGTGAGCCCCGAACTGCCTTCGGTCAGATACGGCGTATCGATCTGAGCGATGTTGCCGAGACAGACGATCTTCGTGCCGGGGCCCGCGCGCGTGACGAGCGTCTTCATCTGCTTGGGCGTCAGGTTTTGCGCTTCGTCGATGATGAGGTACTTGTCCACAAAGGTGCGCCCACGCATGAAGTTCATGCTCTTGACCTTCAGGCGCGAGCGGATCAGCTCCTGCGTGGCGGCGCGGCCCCATTCGCCCGCGCTGTCGTCGGTGCGCTGCAGGACTTCGAGGTTGTCGTCGAACGCGCCCATCCAGGGCTGCATCTTCTCTTCCTCGGTACCGGGCAAAAAGCCGATGTCCTCGCCTACGGGCACAGTGGCACGCGTGACGATGATCTCGTTGTACCGCTTTTCGTCGAGCACTTGCGCGAGGCCGGCTGCCAGCGCGACAAGCGTCTTGCCGGTACCGGCTTGACCCAGCAGCGTCACGAAGTCGATGTCGGGGTTCATGAGCAGGTTCAACGCGAAGTTCTGCTCGCGATTTCGCGCCGTAATGCCCCAGACATTGTTCTTGTGATGGCTGTAGTCGCGCAGCGTCTGCAGCACCGCCGTCTTGCCGTTGAGCTCACGCACGATTGCCTGGAACGGCGGCTCACCCGTTTGCGGCTCGAGATAGACGAACTCATTGACGAGCAGGGACGGACACAGCGGGCCGGTCACACGGTAATAGGTCGTGCCCGTCTTGTTGTCCTGCCAGCTTTCCATGCCCTTGGCATGCTTGGTCCAGAAGTCCTGGGGCAGGGCGCGCACGCCCGAGAACAGCAGATCCTTGTCCTCGAGCACCTGATCGTTGAAATAGTCCTCCGCGGGCAAGCCGAGCGCATGGGCCTTGATCCGCATGTTGATGTCTTTCGACACCAGCACGACCTGGCGATCTTGACGATCGCGTTGCAGCGCGCGGACGACGCCGAGAATCTGGTTATCGGCCTTGCCTTGCGGCAGCCCTTCGACGGGCTCGATATCGGCGAGCTTCGTCTGGAAGTACAGCCGTCCGAGCGCCTCGCGGCTACCGAGGCCCGCGAGCGGGAGCCCTTCGGTGATGGCTCCGGCATTCGCCACGAGCGAATCGAGCGTGCGGCTCACCTGGCGCGCATTGCGCGCGACTTCGGACATGCCCTTCTTGTGATTGTCGAGTTCCTCGAGCGTCATCATCGGCAGATAGACGTCGTGTTCCTCGAAGCGGAAGAGGCACGTTGGGTCGTGCATGAGCACGTTCGTGTCGAGCACGAAAAGCTTGCGCAATTCGGTTTCGACTGAGGCGGCCTTGGACGTGCGGGCTTTGACAGCGCCGCGCGGGGCGAGCGCTTGAACCGGCTCCGCAACGGAGGCAGGGGCCTGCTGGCGCGCTTGTACCGGGGCGGGCACAGCGGGTTGCACCGCCGGTTGCAAGAGCGCCGCGGTTTGCTTCGATTTACGGCCGCGCGCGGTGGGAGCGGATTCGGCGGCAGGCGACGACGTCAATGGGCGCAGGGTCGCGCCCGCATTGGCGGCGGCGCCCATCGGGGCGGCAACATGGGTGGTCGAGCCGTACTCGGCGGCCTCGGTTTGCTCCCCCATCGTCCCCTGTTTTTTGGCGCCTCGCGCCGGCCGGGCTTTGGCCTTGAATTCATCGGGCGGCAACAAGCTGCCGAGTTTGCTGGGCGGGGTAGGCAAAGGCATGGTTTCCCTCAAAGAATCGGGTCGCATCTCATGCGCCACCGAACGCTCGGTCCTTGTTCGCGGGCGAGCCCTCAAGCAGCGCGTTTCAGGTTTCGGTTCGCCGGTTCGCCTAGATTTCGATCAACTCCTTCGCAAGAGTCCGGCGGGAGGAAACGGCCCGGCCGCCGAAAAACAAAAAAGCCGCCGCTCCTGTTGCGATGGAGCAAGCGGCTCGGTTTCGAGCATCGCGCAGCGCTGGACGGATGATACGTCGACCGAATCGACAGCGCTCGAGCGGACAAGACGAAGTGAACGGGAACTCATTGCAACGCAATATAACGCGCGTCAAAGCCCTTGTACAGCCTCGAGCGTTTCGTCCACATGGCCCGGCACTTTTATCCCTCGCCATTCGCGCCGGAGCACGCCTTGCGCGTCGATCAGGAAGGTCGAACGCTCTATGCCCCGCACCTCCTTGCCATACATCTTTTTCATCTTGATGACGCCGAACAAGGTACACAGCGCTTCATCGGCATCCGAGATCAACGGAAACGGCAATTCGAGTTTGGCTTTGAAGTTATCGTGCGAACGCAGGCTGTCGCGCGAGACACCGATGATCTCCGCGCCCGCCTCTTGAAACTTCGGATAGAGGTCGCGAAACTGCAAACCCTCCGTCGTGCAGCCGGGCGTGTTGTCTTTCGGATAGAAGTACAGCACGAGCTTCTTGCCGCGCAGGCCGGACAGCGTGATATCGCCGCCCGTCGCAGGGGCTGAAAAATCGGGGACGGGTTGGTCGACTGCAATGGGCACGTGTTTCTCCTGTTGTTATCGCGCAAAAAGGTCGAGTGTTCGAGGGGCCGTGTGGTCGGGCTGACAAGTGGATGGGTAGAGCCTGCCGGGCCGCAGTGAGCGTGCTTCGCCGCGCCCGCTCAGTCCGGCTGGACGATCAGCTCGCCCGAGCGGCCTGGAATCTCACCCCAGGTGACAGGGTACGATGGCAGCCCGTCGCGGTCCAGCGCGGCATGGTAATCGCCCATCGTCGCAAACGTGTGACCCTGCGCATGCCATCCCGCGAGCAGCTGCTCGAAGATGGGGGCGAGCTTCTGTCCTTCGAGCTCGGCGTGCAGCGTAAACACCTGATCTTGCGGGCTGCGCTCGGTGGCCGCGAGCAAGCGCCCGGCGACGTTCGATTCGTCGCAGCCGTCCACGCCGATCAATTCGTCCAACGTTGGCAGCGTAGTGGGTAGTTGCACGTGGCGCAGCGCCTTGCCATTGACAACGGGCCGGTACGGCGAGTGGCCGCGCCCGTCCGAGGCGTAGCGCATGCCCCAGGCGTCGATCTGCTCGAAGGCGTGCTCGTTCATCTGCCAGCCGGCGGAGCCATGCGTGGTGGGCGGCGCACCGAAGATCTCGACGAAGCGGGCAAAGCTTTTTTGCATTTCGCCGGCGGTCCAATCACGCCCGCGCGTACGCACGTTGTCCTGCCAGTACACGTGATCCCACGTATGGATGCCGCATTCGAAGCCGGCCTCATGGATGGCGCGCATTTCGGCACGCGCGCGCCGGCCGATGTCGGGGCCAGGCAGCAGCACGCCGTACATCAATTGCTTGACGCCGTAGTGTTCGACGACAGACGTGCGCGAGACCTTCTTCAGGAACCCCGGCCGCAACACACGCCGAAGCGCCCAGCCCGTGTGGTCCGGGCCGAGGCTGAACAGGAATGTTGCGCGCGCCTTGTAGCGATCGAGCATACGCGCGAGGTTGGGCACACCCTCGCGCGTGCCGCGCAGTGTGTCGACGTCGATTTTCAGGACGATACGGGGCAAAGTCGCTCCTCGGCGTAACGGCAGACTGCGGGCAGACTGCGGGCAGTCTTGGCTGACGACGGCTGCGCCGCGATTACTGCTGCTCGACGAGTGCGCGGGCATCGGCCACATGGCCGCGGTATGCCTCGAAGATCTTGCGGAGGGCTTCGTCGAACGTCGCCTTCGGTGCCCAGCCCAGCTCGGACATCGTGTTCTCGATCTTCGGTACCCGGTTTTGGACGTCTTGATAGCCCTGGCCGTAGTAGGCGCCCGACGACGTTTCCACGAGGTTCACGGCCTTGGCCGATTCCGCGTATTCGGGGAATTCGGCCGCCAGCGCGAGCATCTTGTGGGCGCGCTCGCGCACCCAGCCGTGGTTCGGGGGGTTGGGGGTGGTGTTGATCTTTGCCGCAGCGCTGCCGTTCGGAGTTTGGTTGTT
>NZ_JBQCDN010000238.1:0-12103 GCF_051961175.1 Trinickia sp.
CCTCGATCGAAGCCGCGCGCGCCGGAGCCGCGGGCCGCGGATTCTCGATCGTGGCCGGCGAAGTACGGGCGCTGGCCACCCGTTCGCAAGAGCTCTCGAAAAGCTATCGCGATTGCCTGGATCGGAACGACCTCGTGACCACCGCGACGTTTCAGGATATTCAAGCCGGCGGCAAGATGATCACGGCGGCGCTGGGCAGCGTCGAAGCGCTTGCGCATCAGTTGCAATCGAAGCTCGAACGGAATCCGACGTGATTACGCACGCAGCCCAGGACAGCCTCGAACGTATCTTCTTCCAGGCGGCACGGACGCGCCTGGTGGTCGATCCGGCACACGCTTGCGAAATCGTGCGGACAACGGCGCAGCGCGATGAGGCCGGGCAAAATTTCAGCGCCGAAGTGCTCGTGCTGACGATCGCGTCGATCGGTTTTCGTATCGTGCTCTTGCTGCAGTTCGCCGACGATGAGGCCACGCGCGCCTATTACGCGGCTCAGGGTGCCGATCTGACGCTGCGCGAAGCGGCGATGGAAATCGGCAATCTCTGTTGCGGCGCGGTCAATCAGCAGCTCGTCGAGCATTTTCCCGATCTGGGCATGTCGACGCCGTACGTTTTGTCGAGCGATTGCATGGGCTATCTCGACGAACTCCAGCCTCAGTACATCGCGGCTTACGACATCACCGTCGAAACCGTCGCGCGGCTGCGGGCGACGGTGTGCGTCTGCGCCAGTGCCCCCCTTGATTTCGTGGCGCACGTAGCGGACGTGCACGAGAGCGCCGGCGAGCTCGAGCTTTTCTAATTTCTGACTTCCAACGTTCAACCTCCACGCGAGGAATAAGAGATGGCAAAGATTTTGGTAGTGGACGATTCGAGCACGGTGCGCGATGAAGTGGCCGGATTTCTGCGCAAGAACGGCCTCGACGTCGATACGGCTGTCGACGGCAAGGACGGGCTGGCCAAAGTGAAGACGAGCCCGGGCGTGCGCCTCGTCATCAGCGACGTCAACATGCCGAACATGGACGGCTTGACGATGGTGGAGAAGATTCGCGGCGAACTCGCCAACAGCGCGGTCAACGTCATCATGCTGACGACGGAAAGCAGCCCCGCCATGAAGGAGCGCGGCAAGGCGGCCGGCGTGAAAGGCTGGATCGTGAAGCCGTTCAAGGGCGAGGCCGTGCTCGAAACGTTCAGAAAACTGGCCGGTTGATCGAAATCGACGAAGCAGCGCTCGGTTGATTGGGTGAGTTGCCGAACGCGATTGCTTTCGTCGACTGCCGATCGTTGATCGTCGATCAGCCCGGGATCACCGGCGCGTCGCGCGGTTCGGCGCCGGTCACATTGCGCACAGACGCGTCCGGGGCCGTTGCATTGCGTCCTTCGGTCGCCAGGGCCTCGCGCAGCGCATCGAGCGCGGCCGAGCCGTGCCCGCGACGCCAGATCAGCAGCGTCGGGACGGCACCGAGCCGCCCGAGCGGGTGGATGGCGACGTCCTGGGCGCTCGCGGGGTGCAGATCGAGCACCGAACGCGGCGCCACGGCGACACCGGCGCCCGCCGCGACGCAGGCGATGATGGCGTGGTACGAACCGAGTTCGAGTGTGCGCGCCGGGCGCAAGCCATGCTCGGCGTACCATCGTTCGACGTAGCTGCGGTACGCGCAACCGCGCTCGAAGGCAATCAGCGTCGACAGCGCAATATCATTCGCCGCACCGATGGCCCGATGACCGCGGGGCGTCACCATCACCAATTCCTCAGCAAAAACCGCGACCGATTCGAACTCGTCGGTCAGCACCGACGAGTCCGGGGGCGTGGCGACAAGCGCCGCGTCGATCTCGAATTCGCGTACGCGCTCGATCAGGCAGCCCGTCGTGCCGGTAGCCAGTTCGAGTTCCACTTCGGGCCAACGCTGATGGTACGCGGCGAGCACACGCGGCAGGCGCGTCGCCGCCGTGCTTTCCATCGCGCCCAGCGCGAGCCGGCCGCGCGGCCGGTCCTCGCGCAGCGCGTGACGCGCTTCGTCGGCGAGCGCCAGCAGGCGCTCCGCATACGGCAGCAAGGTCCGGCCCGCCGGCGTCAGCACCAGCCGGCGCCCCTCGCGGACGAACAGCTCGGCGCCCAACTGCTGTTCGAGCTGCTTGACGCGCATGGTCACGTTCGACTGGACGCGATTGAGCTTCGCGGCGGCGCGCGTGACGCCGTTTTCCCGCACCACGGCCCGAAAGATCGTCAGCGCTGCCAGATCCATGATTCTCTCCAAAGGATGGATTGCGCCTATATTATTCATTTTTCATGATCGGTGCAGCGGGCCGACCATTCGTAGCGAACGATGCAAAGCCGCTAGAATGAGCGCGGTTCGCGCCGCCGGGCGCCGTCAGCTTGCATTCTTCTCACCCTCTATGAGCGACTATCATTTTTGTCCGCACTGCGCGAGTTCGCTTGTCGAGCGCGCCGACTCGGCCGCCGACGGCGGTCGTCTGCGCCGCGTGTGCCCCGACGACGCTTGCGGCTACGTTCATTGGAACAATCCGCTGCCCGTCGTCGCGGCCATCGTCGAATACGAGGGCAAGATTCTGCTCGCGCGCAACGCCGCCTGGGCCGAAGGCGTGTTCGCGTTGATCACGGGATTTCTCGAGCAAGGAGAAACGCCGGAGCAGGGCGTCGCGCGCGAAGTGCTCGAAGAGACGTCGCTGCACGTGCGCGAGACGCAGCTCATCGGCGTCTATGAATTCATCCGCAAGAACGAACTCATCATCGCCTATCACGTGAAGGCGGAAGGCACCGTCGCGCTGTCGCCCGAACTGCTCGAATATCGGCTCGTGGAGCCGGCCAAGCTGCGTCCGTGGCGCTCCGGCACGGGGCAAGCGCTCGGTGAATGGATGCGCCGCCAAGGCCTGCCGTTCGAGTTCGTCGAGAAGGCGGGGCAGTGAAGCGGCATCTCTTGCTCTCGTTCGCGCCGCTCCCGGGCGGCCTGAGCGACGCGGGCGCGGAGCGGACGTAAGGTGCAGGCATTCGTCGTCGCCACGCTGAACGGCGTCAGCTACGGGCTTTTGCTCTTCATGCTGTCGGCCGGGCTCACGCTGATCTTCAGCATGCTCGGCGTGCTCAACTTCGCGCATGCGAGCTTCTATATGCTCGGCGCTTATCTCGGCTATAGCATCGCCGCGCATGAGGGGTTCTGCGCGGCGCTCGTGGCCGCGCCGCTCGTCATGGGCCTCGCGGGGGCCGCCATCGAGCGAACGCTGCTGCGCCGCGCGCGGGCCAACGGTCCACTGCACGAATTGCTGCTCACGTTCGGCCTCGCCTATCTGCTGGCCGAACTCGTGAAGCTCGTCTGGGGCCTCGGCAGCGTGTCGATCGCCTTGCCGTCTGTGCTCGATGGTCCGCTGATCGCATTCGGCGGCACGACCTTCTCGCGTTATCGGGCGTTCATGATGGCCGTCTCCGTGACTACGCTCGCGGTGGTGTATCTGCTGCTGCAGACGTCGCGTACGGGCCTCGTGCTGCGCGCGGCGCTTACCCATGCGCGCGCCGTCGAAGCGCTCGGCCACGATGTCGCGCGCATCGGCACGCTCGTCTTCGCGGCCGGCACCGCACTCGCCGCGCTCGCCGGTGTGATCGGCGCGCCGCTTGCCGTCGTCGAACCGGGGATGGCCGAGGCCGTCGGCTCGATCGTGTTCGTCGTCGTGATCGTCGGGGGATTGGGTTCGCTCGGCGGCGCATTCGCGGCTTCGCTGCTGATTGGGTGCGTACAGACCTGGGCGGTGGGCAGCACCGCTTCCCTCGGCACCCTCGTCGGATGGGCCGGGGTGCAGCTGCCACCCCGATGGGCCGCGCTGGCGATGTCGCAGGTTGCGCCGCTCATGCCGTATGTATTGCTTGTCGCCATGTTGGCCTGCCGGCCGCATGGGCTGCTCGGAAGGCGCGAAGACGATGCGTAGCGGGATGACCGGGCCAGCCCGCGAGCGGAGTCAGCCGGGTAGCCGATATTGGCGATCGGTGAGCCGTACCCTGCCGTGGGCCGCGATGGCCGTGCTGCTCGCCGCGCCGCTAGGTGTCGCGCGCGAGAGCTGGCTCTTCGCCTACTGCGCGCAGGCGGCCGCCATGATCGTGTTCGCGCTCTCGTACAACCTGCTGCTCGGTGAAACCGGGCTGCTTTCGTTCGGGCATGCCGCTTATGCAGGCCTCGGGGCGTTCGCCGCCGCCCATCTGTTCAACCGCGGCGGCATCGCGTTGCCATGGCTGCCGCTGGTGGGCGGGGCCGGCGGCGCGGCCTTCGGTGTGCTGTTCGGTCTGATCGCCACCCGGCGAGCCGGTACCGCGTTTGCGATGATCACGCTCGGCATAGGCGAACTCGTCGCGGCCGCTGCGTGGACGCTACCGGAGGGATTCGGCGGTGCGGCCGGGCTGGCGATCGATCGTAGCGGCGGTCCGGCATGGGGAGGCGTCACGTTCGGGCCGGAACGCCAGGCCTATGCGGTCATCGCCGCGTGGACGGCGATCTCGATCATCGCGATGTTCGCGTTGACCCGAACGCCGCTGGCACGGGCGGCCAACGCCGTGCGCGACAACGCCATGCGCGTGGCGGGGCTCGGTATCGAGCCCCGCCGCATTCGATTGACGATGTTCGTTGTGGCCGCGTTTTTTGCAGGCATAGCCGGGACGTTCACCTTGATCGACGTCGAACTCGCGGCGTCGGAAAGCGTTTCGATGACGCGTTCGGGCGCGGTGCTGATCGCGACCGTCATCGGCGGTTCGTCGACATTTTTCGGGCCTGCCGTCGGGGCGCTGCTGCTGACCGGGCTTAACGTTGCACTGGCCAGCGTGACGCGTGCATGGCCGGTGTATCTGGGCTTACTGTTCGTCGGCGTGGTGTTGTGCTTGCCCGGAGGCATCGCGTCATGGTGGCGGGGGCATTGCACGCGCGTCGATCGCTACGGCGCCCGCACGCTGGCGCTGGGCTATGTATTCGGCGCGATCGCAGGCGCAGCAGCGTTGGGTGCCCTCGTCATCGTTGTCGAGTCCCTCTATGCGCGCCGCTTTGCCGCCGATGCGGGAGGTGTGTGGCAGATCGGGACGTTCGCGTTCAATCTACGCGCGCCTTCGACTTGGTCGACGCTTGCCGTGCTCGTTATCGTCGGTGCAGGGGCGTGGTGTGCGATGCGCCGCGGACTGCGGACGAAGGTGAAAGAGAACGGGAAAGTGAGCGAGGACGCGCACCGAGGCGCAAACGACGAGGGGTTGCGATGATGGCAGCCGCTCATGCGTTGCGACTGGAGCGCATTGCGCATTGCTTCGGCGCCAGCCGCGTCTTGGACGGCGTCGATCTGGCGGTCGCGAGCGGTGAACGTCATGCACTGATCGGCCCCAATGGCGCAGGCAAGTCGACGCTGTTCAACATCATTGGCGGGACGCTGCGCGCCGATGCAGGCAGCGTGTGGCTGGGCGGAGTCGACGTCACGGGGCGCAGCCCATCCGCCCTTGCACGCGCGGGGCTTGGCCGCAGTTTTCAAACGACGCGTGTGTTTTCGCGCCAGAGCGTCTTCGAGAACATCCGATGCGCGGTATGGTGCGGCCAGGTTACGGCGCGTAAAGGCCAACGATCATCGCTTGCGCCGTGGTCGAATTGGGCACGTTGGTGGCGGCGCTCGCGCGAAATCGAGGAGCGCGCGTGGCAAGTGCTGATCGATCTCGATCTCGCGCATGCCGCACAGACATTGGCAGGCGCGCTCGAGTACGGTGCGCAGCGTAGGCTCGACTTGGGGCTCGCATGGGCGAGCGGCGCCCGCACGCTCTTGCTTGACGAGCCGACCGCGGGCATGAATCGCGACGAGGCGGCGCGCATCGTCGCATGGCTGCGCGGCGCGAGCGTCGGCAAGACGATACTTGTGATCGAGCACGACATGGACGCCGTATTCGCGCTTGCCGATCGCGTGTCCGTGCTCGTGAACGGTCGCATTATCGCCACGGGCACGCCCGCTGAAATCCGCGCCGACGCGCGCGTGCGCGAAGCCTATCTAGGCGGGCCGCTCGGCCGGGAGGCGCCGTGACTGCGTTGCTCGATGCCCGTTCTGTTTGCGCTTGGTACGGCGAGGCGCAAGTGCTGCACGGTGTCGATTTGCGCATCGATGCCGGCGAGATCGTCTTGCTCTGCGGGCGTAACGGCTCAGGACGGTCGACGCTCGCGAAGGCGCTCGTGGGTCTCGTGCGGCGCAGTGGGTCGATCCGATTCGACGGCGAAGAGTGCATCGCACGACGCACGTTCGAGATCGCGCTGCGAGGTATCGGTTATGTCGCCGAGCAGCGCGAGGTGTTCCCGACGCTTTCGGTGGAAGAGAACTTGACGCTCGGCATCAAGCCGGGCCGGGGCCGGGGTGCGAAGGCGGCGCTGGAGGACATGTTCACGCGCTTTCCGATGCTCGCGCAACGCCGCGCGACTGCGGCAGGTGCCCTGTCTGGCGGCGAGCAGCAAATGCTCGTGCTCGTGCGCGCACTGCTGGGCGAACCGCGTTTGCTGATCGTCGACGAGCCCACCGAGGGCCTGGCGCCGCAAGCCGTGGAGGCGGTTCGTCACTGCTTGACGAACCTGCGCGAACGCGGGGCGGCGGTGCTGTTGATCGAACAACGCTTGACGATGGCGGCCACGATGGCGGACCGCGTCGCCGTGATGGGACGTGGGCGCGTCGTGTATGACGGCGCGGCTCATGCGATCGATGCTGGGATCGTAGACGAATGGATCGCGCTCGGTCGGGCAGGCTGAGGGCATCGACCGCATCGAGCAGATCGAGCGCATTGTGCAGTGAACGGCGTTAGCGCTCATCGGATCGTCGCCGATATCTTCGATCTCACTATCTGCCTGCCGTTAATACAAGCACAACGATTCGATCTGGTGCCGCGAGTCTTGCTCGCATAGCATGAACTCGACGCCACAAGCAGTTCTCGTCATGGTTGCATAACTCCTTATGCCTCTGGAGAGCACTGCCGTCCTTATTCCGTTCTCAGGGGATCATCATGAATCGACGCCTACGCCTCTCCGCATTTGCCGTTTCACTCGCCACCGCGGCGCTATTGCCGTCCATCCCTGCCGATGCGGCAACCTACAGTAACGGCACTGCGACGGCGACGATGCTGGTTTCGCTGACGGTGCAAGCGGCCTGCACTATTACCGCGAACCCGCTGAATTTCGGTTCGAGCACGGCGCTGACGTCGGTAGTCGATCAGCAAAGCACACTATCGGTGACTTGCGCGACTGGGACGCCCTACAACATCGGCCTCAATCTCGGCACAGTGAGCGGTTCAACCTCTACCTCGCGGTTGATGGCTGGTATTACAGCCGGCAATACGAGCACGGTCGCGTTCGAACTGTATCGAGATTCGGGGCACGCCAGCATTTGGGGCAACACGCAAGGTACCGACACCGTCGGCGGCACGGGCACCGGGAGTGCGCAAACCGTCCCGGTGTATGGAGAGGTGTCGGCTCAAACGACACCGCAACCCGATACCTATCAGACGACGGTCACCGCGACCCTCTTTTTCTGATTCGCCGATAGAGCCGATCTCTGCATGGGTAATCAGCGTCGATACCTGATTGCGCTTTGCTTCATCGCGAGCGTCCTACCGCTCGATGGTCGAGCGCAGGCGCTCCAAGTGTCGCCGATCACGGTGGAGTTTCAGGCGAGCGAAAGCGCGTCGGACGTCACGCTGCAAAACCCCGGAGATCAGCCGCTCTTTGGTCAAGTGCGCATCCTGCGCTGGGATCAGGTGAACGGCGACGATGAGCTGAACCCGACGAATGATCTGATCGCGAGTCCGCCCATCGTCGAAATCGCTCCGCGAGCGAATCAATTAATACGCCTCGTGCGTGTCAAGTCGTCATCGCCGGCAACCGAACAATACTATCGGTTGATCGTGGATGAGTTGCCTCAACCCGATGCCGCGCCCATGAGCGGCGTCAAGATTCGATTGCGCTATTCGCTGCCGGTTTTCATCGAGCCGGCGGGCCCGGTGGGGCAGGCGAGCCTTGCATGGCACCTGGCGCGTAGCGGCCAAGGCTGGATCTTGAGGGTTGACAACAACGGCAACCGACGCGCGCAGATCGCCGCTACTGAACTCGTGAGCGGGCAGTCCAAAGCGTACGAGATCAGCAAGGGCTTGCTCGGTTACGTGCTCGCGAACCGCAGCAGACAGTGGCGCATTTCGCTGCCCGCCGACGCCGATATTCAGAGCAACGCGAGAATTCGGACAAGGGTCGGTTTACTATCCGTGGAAGCGCCGATCAGTGTGGAGGCATCCGACAAGGCGACTCACGCTGCCGCGCTCCGCGTTCGGTGAAGCCCTGCACCGAGACCGCAGCGAGACGAAACGACAGCCATCCGGTAAGTGTTGGAGGGATCTTTCGCGCCGCGCTTGTCATTGCGGTCCTGTTAGGATCAGGGGCAGCGAAAGCGGAAGGCCAGGATGCGGATGCATCGTTGCGGGTAGAAGCATTGAACGTCGATGCGCCTCAAGACGTTTTCCTCGAGGTGTCGGTGAACGGCCGATCCACTTCCAAGATCGTACGGTTCCATCTTCAGCAAGGGCATCTATATGCCGCGGTGAAGGACTTGAACGAAATCGGGCTGAAGGGCGATCGCATCGAAGCAGGCGGTGCCGCCGACATCGCACTCGATGCGATGACGGGGCTGCGCTATACCTATGACGCCGCGCGGCAAGCGGTCGATTTGCAGGTGCCCGACTCGATGCGGCGGCCCTACACGTTCGATACGCGTGGGCTCTCGGATACGCAGGCCGCGAGTTCGTCTTCCGGGCTGTTCATCAATTACGACGCGTTTGCGCAAACCACCCCCGACGAACAGCTCGCACTGGCAAACGACGAACACTGGTTTACGCCGTCGGGCGTGTTCGATCTTTCGGGCGTGGCCTACCTCTCGCGCAAGCAGCGGCGTTACCTGCGGTACGAGACCTCTTGGACGCACTCCGATGCGGCGGCGACACGTACGCTGCAAATCGGCGACATCGTCACGTCATCGCTCGCTTGGAATCGCTCGCTTCGAATGGGCGGAATTCAATGGCGCAGCAATTTCGCATTGCGGCCGGACTTGGTGACATTCCCGATCCCAGCGTTGTATGGCTCTGCGGTTGTGCCTTCCGGTGTCGATGTCTATATCAACGACGTCAAGCGATACAGCGGCGATGTGCCGAGCGGCCCGTTTATCGCCCATACGGTGCCAGGAACGACAGGCGCTGGGCAGGCGACGCTGATCACGCGCGATGCACTGGGACGGACGATCTCGACATCGGTGTCGCTCTATGTCGATCCGCGCATGCTGGCTGCGGGGATTTCGAGCTATTCGTTCGAGGCAGGATTTTTGCGTCGCCAGTACGGTCTATCGTCGTTTTCATACGATCCTCACCCCGCGATGAGTGGTGCGGCGCGCTATGGTTTGACCGATACGCTCACGGTGGAGGGGCTTGCGCAAGCCACCACCCACGGCCTGATCGATGTGGGCGGCGGCGCGCTCATGCGCTTGGGGCAGTGGGGTGTCGTCAACGGCTCGGTGTCCGCCAGTGCGGGGCAGTTTGCCGGTAGCCAGATTAGTGCCGGCTATCAGTTGATCGAGCCGCGATTTTCGATCAACGCGCAGACGGTGAGGGCCTATGGGAATTTCGGCGATCTCGCTTCGCTCGACGGCGCATCGGTACCGTCCAGCACCGATCAATTGACGCTCTCCCTGCCGTTTGCGCGTAAACAGTCGATTTCTCTGAGCTACATCGGCTCCAAATATCCGCATGCTCCGCGCTCGCAAATCGGATCGGTCGCCTACACGATGAGCTTGAACGGCATGATCTCGCTCAACTTGAACGCCTTCAAGGATTTCAGTCAGCACAACGCGTCCGGTGTGTTCCTCAGCGTCAGCCTGACGTCCGTTCGCGATGTGTCGATGAGCGCAAGCGTCGGGCGCGAAAACGGCCGGGAGAATAGCAGCTTCGACGCGATCCATACGCCCGATTACGGCGGCGGGTGGGGTTGGGGCGCGCAAGCGGGAGACACGGCCGGCACGCCCTTCCAGCAGGCGCAAGTGCAGTATCTCGGCAACGACGGGGAAGTCACCGTAATCGCGCAGCGCAGAGGCCAAGACACCAGCGCCTCGATCGATGCAACGGGGGCGCTGGTATTGATGGATCGAAGCGCCACACTCTCGCGCCACATCGGCGATGGGTTCGCGCTCGTTTCCACCGACGGCATAGGCGGAATTCCGGTGTCGCGCGACAACCGTCCGCTAGGCTTGACCGATGGTTCGGGACACTTGCTTGTCCCGGATCTGAATGCCTATCAGCACAACCTGGTCAGCATCGATCCCGTGAAGTTGCCTGCCGATGCGCGAATCGGCACCACGAAGCTCGATTTGACGCCGCAGTCGCGCTCAGGCGTGATGGCTCACTTCGGCATTACGCGCTATCGAGCCGCTTCGATCATCCTGACCGATTCGGACGGCAACGCGATCCCCCCTGGTACGCCGGTGCATGCCGAGGCAAGCGCACACGACACCGTGGTGGGATACGACGGCGTAACGTTCGTCGAAGGGCTAACGCGCGAGAATGAATTGTCGGTCGGAAGCGGCACTTCGCGGTGCACGGTACGATTCGGGTACGAGCCCTTGCACGACGGTTCGTTGCCGACGATCGGTCCGCTGACATGCGAACGTACAAAGGCGGCGCAATGACGAAGCAAGGTTTCCTCTCCCTGTTCTTTTGCTTCTGGGTACTCTGCTTGCCGCGCGCGGCTGCGGCCCAAACCTGCAACGCTTCGGCATCGGCGATCAGCTTCGGCAACTTCAGCCCGATTGCCCAAGGCGTAGTCGATACGGCCGGTACGATTACCGTCACGTGCACGTGGCCATCGGTATCCACCACGCCGAATGCGCAGGCGTGTTTGAATTTGGCCGCGGCCCGCCCGCGTCAGCTCAAACACGGCCATGACCTATTGCAATACGATCTCTATCAGGACCCTGGGCACGCCCTCGCGTGGGGCGCGGTGTCCACGGGAACGTCTCCTATTTCCCTGACACTGACAAAACCACCGACAGGCGCCAGCGCCTCGCAATCCGTGACCGTCTATGGGCGGATCGCGGCGAATCAACCCACGGTTTCGACCGTTGGCGATAGCAGTACCGCTTATAGCGAATCGTTCGGCGGTAACGTAGCGACGCTGAGCTACGGCTTTTATAGGCTCAGCGCGCCGGGCTGTTCGGCGTTGCCCTCGACGGCACACTTTTCGTTCGGCGTATCGGCGACGGTCGTCAACGATTGCACGATCAGCGCGACGAACGTCAATTTCGGCACGGCGAGCGGGACGACAACGGCATTGAACGCGACGGGCGCGATAGCCGTGCGATGTACGAACGGCGACGCTTGGCGCGTGGCACTGGACGCCGGGACGAGCGGTCAAATCACCGCCAGGAAAATGCAGCGTTCGGGCGGCGGGGGAACCGTCGGCTACGGGCTCTACACGAGCATGGCGCATTCGACAGTGTGGGGCGACGGTACCGCGGGCACGTCGATGCAAACCGGAACCGGCAGCGGAAACACGGACGTGCTCACCCTATATGGCTACGTTCCGGCTCAGGCAACACCGCTGCCCGGTACCTATAGCGATACCATCACCGCGACGATTGCATTTTGACGATCGCCGCCGTTAGCCCGCGTCGCGTTTCGCGATCCAATCGTGCGCGGGATCGTTCTTGAAATGCCAGACGCGCTGCGGGCCTGCCATGACGTTCAAGTAATACGAGTCGTAGCCATACGGGACGACGACGGGATGATAGCCGCGCGGCACCATTACCACGTCATGATCTTCGACGGCTAGCGATTCGTCGATATCGCGCGAATCGGTGTAGACCCGCTGAAATGCGAAGCCCTGCGAGGGGTTGAGCCGATGGTAGTACGTTTCTTCGAGCGCGCTTTCGAGCGGGATGTTGTTGGCGTCGTGCTTGTCCGGCGGGTAGCTGGACGAATGACCGCTCGGCGTGCGTACCTCCACGACTAGCAGCGATTCGGCCGGCTCGGTTTGCGGAAGAATGTCGCATACATAGCGCGTGTTCGCGCCTTTGC
>NZ_JBQCDN010000239.1:0-28218 GCF_051961175.1 Trinickia sp.
TTCCGTCGACGCACCGGAATGGTGGCGGTTGGAATGACGTGCAATGGCGATATCCGCGACGCTTTCCTCTTCGAAGAAAAACTTCCGAGCGCCGAACGCGGGCTTGAGATCGTGGAGCCAGGTCGCCGCCGGATCGAACTTCGCATAGAACGGCCTGCGCACCCAGTCGGGGTTGCGGGCTTGCAGGAACTGAAGGGCGAATACTTTTTCGCCGCCGATTTCGACGATACCGTCGATGACCACCTTGCCGGGGAATGCGCTCATCGACGGGCCGCGGACCGTGCGCGCGAGGCCCGAGACGGTTTGATAAGCCGCTTGGAAAATCTCATAGGCTTTCGCCAGCGGCAACTGGAAATAGTGGCTAGGGCCGGTATCGCGTTCGACGAACATGTAATAGGGGATCGCGCCGAGCCGCACGCCCGTCGTCCACAGCTCCGCCCATCCCTTGGGATCTTCGTTGATGTGGCGAATCAGCGGCGCCTGCATTCGAAGGGTCGCGCCTGACGAGACGATACGCTTGACCGCACGTTGGGCGATGGCCGGCCGCAATTCCGCCGGGTGATTGTAGTGGCCCATGATCGCGAGATTCTTTCCCGACGCGACGACTTTTTCGAACAGGCGTATGAGATCGTCCGAATCCTTGTCCGTCACGAAGCGTTGCGGCCAATACGACACGGACTTCGTGCCGATGCGAATGTTTTGGATATGAGAGAGTTCGGGCGCCAGCAAGGGCTCGATGTAGCCGGCGAGAGACCGCGTATTCATGATCAGCGGATCGCCGCCGGTGATCAAGACATCGGTGACTTCCGTGTGTTGCTTCAGGTATTCGACGAGCTCGTTCGATTCGCGCGCGTCGAACTTGAGATCGTCCATGCCGACGAATTGCGGCCAGCGGAAACAGAACGTGCAATAGGCGTGACAGGTCTGTCCGGCGCTGGGGAAGAACAGCACGGTTTCTTTGTATTTATGCTGTAGCCCGCTTACCGGCTGGCCGTTCAGAAACGGGACGTTGTGCGTCATCTGGCCCGCCGGATGCGGGTTCATGCGCAGGCGGATCGCCCGTACGGCGTCTTCTATAGCCGCCTCGTCCTTCTTCTCGAGCACTAGCTCTCGAAGATGGGAATACTCGGCCGGCGAAAGCATGTCCCGATGAGGAAACGTCAGGCGATAAATCGGATCGTCCGGGATGTTGGTCCAATCGATCAGCTCGTCCATGACGTATTGATTCGTACGGAACGGCAAGACGCGAGAGACAACCTGCACGGCTTCTCTCAGGTCTGTGGAAAGCAACTGCCATTGCGGGGCCTGGCTGATCGTCTGGCGCGTATAGGGCTTGAACTTTGCGGGAAGCGCGTCGTTGGACATGATGCTCCTTCAAGTTGAAAGTGGAAAGTCGACAGGGGACGTTTATTTGAAAATAAAGAATGCGAACGAAATCGATAACGATCTGCCGCGATATGAAAGACATTGTTGCGATATGGTTTGCCGGGAGCAAACGATATAAACTCGCGACGTTGTGCGTTTGAGGAAGGATCCGTGAGACGAAAGATTCCGAGCATCGAAGCCCTGATCGCATTCGAGGCGGCGGCGCGCCACTTGAGTTTTACCCGCAGTGCGGACGAACTCGCGCTAACACAGAGCGCCGTCGGACGGCAGGTCGCGATGCTCGAAGCATATTTGGGTGTCGCGCTTTTCAATCGGGTCAAGAAGCGACTCAGTCTGACCGAGGTCGGTCAGCTCTACGCGAAGCAGGTGCGGGAGCATCTCGAGAGAATGGAGCGGGACACGCTGGCGGCGATGGCGCATCGGGATGCGGGGGGCATTCTGGAATTGGCGGTCATTCCGACGTTTGCGACGCGATGGTTGATCCCGCGGCTGCCGCAGTTCTATGAGGCGCATGCGGACATCGTCGTCAATCTGGCGACACGCGCCGAGCCGTTCCTGTTCACCGACACGCCATTCGATGCCGCGATTCACTTCGGCGATCCCATCTGGCCGGGAGCGGTCGCCAAACACCTGTTTGGCGAGGAGATGACGGCAGTATGCAGCCCGCGTTTGATGAAAGGGCGCACTAGCGTGGCGCCTCACGAGGTCCCGAGTTTCACGTTGTTGCATCAGTCCGCGCGTCCCGATGCGTGGCGGCAATGGCTCGCGCAGGCCGGCGTTCACGACGCCGACGGCATGAAAGGCCAGCGCTATGAGCTTTTTTCGATGCTCGTGGAGGCTGCCCGAGCGGGATTGGGTATTGCGCTTGTGCCGCGATTTCTCGTTGCGCACGAGTTGGCGGCAGGCGAACTGGTTTGTCCTTGCGATTTGCTGTTGCGTAGCGAGAAGGGCTACTACCTCGTTTATCCGGAACACAAACAGAATGCGCCCTGGCTACGGGCATTCGAGGCATGGCTGCTGTCGGCCGCACGCGCGTACGTCGAGCACGGCGGGCACGGCGGGCACAGCGGGCACAGCGGGCACAGCGGGCACGGCGGGCAATAGGCATGGACTCCATCTATCCTTAGTCCAAATGATTCGTTCGTTTTCTGATCGCCCCTTTCGATAATGGTCGTTCGATGAGGGTTGTTCGATGAATGGGGGAAAGCGATGCACGTATGCGGTAGGTCGAATTGGCCCCCCCGGCTCGTGACCGTTCCGGGTTTGCATGGCAGCGAAGAGGCGCACTGGCAGAGTTGGCTCCAGCGGCAGTTCGCACGTTCGCTTCGCGTCGAGCAATCCGATTGGGACATGCCCGACCTCGATCGATGGGCGCTTTCTGTTGGCAATCTCCTCGAGCGAAAGAAAGGGCCATTCATCATCGCGGCCCACAGCTATGGGTGTTTGGCCACTGCGCATGCGTTGACGCGTCACATATCGACGACCGATATTGCGGGAATCTTGTTCGTTGCGCCGGCCAGTCCCGACAAATTCATGTCATTCGGCCGATTCGATGCACGGCGGCTCGATGTACCGTCGATCCTGGTCGGCAGTGAGAACGATCCTTGGATGCCTGCCGCCGAGGCGCAGGAACTCGCCGGGCGGCTCGGTAGTGTGTTCGTCAATTTAGGCACCGTCGGGCATATCAACACGGCCGCGGGCTTCGGGCCTTGGCCTCGGGCCAAATTTTTCGTCGATACGTTGATCCATTGCGCGGCGCGGCGTGCGTTGCGCAATGAGAACGAGGAAACGGTTATGCGAGTGCTCGAAATCGGCAGCCGGGAGGTCACCGGGGCGTCGACGCTCCGGGAAAGGCTGACGAAGGCGACCTACGTCGCGTTCGACTAATACCCCGGACCCAACGTGGATGTTGTCAGGGACGCCCATCGGCTATCGCGCTACGACGTCGCGATCGACGCGATATCTTGGCGATACGTTCTATCCGGCGCCCATTTGAGCCATGATCACAAGCAACAATCGACGATCGACAATCAAAAGCGACGAATGATGCCGATCCCACCGGCAACCTGACTGCGCGTTAATCCGCTTGCGCTGCGCGTTCTTCCTGCTCGGCGAGCACACGCAGCGCAAGCTCCGACGTGCGTTTGATATGCGCGCGCGATGCCGCCGCCGCCGTTTCTCCATCTCGGCGTTCGATCGCGTCGAGCAGCGCATTCATCTCCCGATTCGATTCCTCGCTGCGGCCGGGTGTGGCGATCGTCATCGCTCGCAGCCGATTGATCCGTGCGTTGAGCGACTTCACCACCGTGAGCGACACCACCTTACCCGCGCCCTCGAACATCGCATCGTAGAACTCTTCCGTATGTTCGAGCACGCGCGGCACTTCGCCCGCGGCGAAGGCCGCTTCGATTTTTCGGCGGATCGCGCGTAGGCGCGCGACGAGATCCGGCGTGGCCCGTTCGGCGCACGCTTGTGCCGCGTGCGCTTCGAGCAGGCTGCGCAGTTCATAGATCTCGCCAACCTGGCTAGGATCGAGCCGGGCCACGACAGGCCCTTGCCGCGCGACGATCTCGACCAGACCTTCCGTCTCCAAATGTCGCAACACTTCGCGCACGACCGTGCGGCTGACCCCGAGCTCGTCGCATAGCGTCCGCTCGACGAGGCGCGCGCCCGGCTTGAAGTAACCCTGCACGATCGCGCCGCGCAACTTGTCGAGCGTGAGTTCTCTCAGCGTTTTGGCCGTTCGGTCGATTTTTAAGTCTGACATAGCGTAGAAAAGGGTAGACGAGCCGCTGTCCGCCACCGTGCATCGGCTCAGGCCGGCACTTGGCATTCCGTATTATCGACGATCTATCGCCTAACCGCGCTTCCCCGTCTGCATCCCCGCCGCCGAATGTCGGCTGAGACTGTTCTCCTTCTCGTTTCGGGCGAGAACCGTGCCAATCCGCCCGCCCTCCGTATCATGGTATTCCATAATATGTGGAACGCATCGTGCGCCGTAAGCTGGTATACCATAATCTCAACCGATGGCATTCACGGTCCCGAACCCCGTTAGGAGAAATGCGATGAAGCTGGAAGTGCGCAAGCTGGTTACCTATCTCGAAGACACGTTTATCGAAGGCGGTAAGGCCGCGCCCCGGCCCTTGAAGCTGTTCGCCGTCGCCGCCGTGCTCCGCAATCCCTGGGCCGGCCGCGGCTTCGTCGAGGATCTGAAGCCCGAGATTCACGGTCTCGCGCCGCAACTGGGCGAGCTGCTGACGGGCGAGATCCTGCGCGTCGTCGGGTCCGGCGAGGCGGTCGAGGGCTATGGCAAGGCCGCCATCGTCGGCACGTCCGGCGAGCTGGAGCACGCCTCGGCGCTGATCCATACGCTGCGCTTCGGCAATCACTACCGCAAGGCGGTCGGCGCCAAGAGCTATCTGGCCTTCACGAACGTGCGCGGCGGCCCGAATTGCCCGATCTCGATCCCGTTGATGCACAAGCACGACGAAGGAATGCGTTCGCACTACCTGACGGTGCAGTTCTCGATCGTCGATGCCCCCGCCCCCGACGAACTCGTAGTCGCGCTCGGCGCCTCGATCGGCGGGCGGCCGCATCACCGTATCGGTGATCGCTATCAGGACCTGAAGGAGCTTGAGTCCAATGAAGCCTGAACGCGCGCTCGATCGCGACGTGACAAGCGGCGACGCCGCGGGCACGCGCTACAGCGTCTACCCGTCGCAGTCGGGCGATGCGTCGGAAACGGTGGTGTTGATTCACGGCGTGGGCATGAACCATAGCGTGTGGGCACCACAGGTCGATGCATTGACCGCACGTTATCGCGTCGTCGCTTACGACATGCTCGGTCATGGCGGCAGCGTCTTGCCGACGGCGATGCCGACGCTCGATGAATATGCCTCGCAACTCGAGCGCCTCCTCGATGCGTTGCGAATCGAGCGTGCACATGTGGTCGGTCATTCGATGGGCGCGCTCGTCGCACTCGAGTTCGCGTTGACGCATCCGAGCCGCACGCGCAGTGTCGTCGCGTTGAATGCGGTGTACGACCGTACGCCCGGGCAGCGTGAAGCCGTGATGAATCGCGCCGCCACGTTGGGCGAGGCGCCGGCCGTGGCCGGCATCGACGTGACGCTCGAGCGTTGGTTCGGCGATCCCGTCCCCGCCCATCTGACCCAGGCGGCCGAAGCCGTGCGCGAACTGCTCTTGACGGTCGATCCCGTCGGCTATGCGCGCACCTACCAACTGTTCGCACGCTCCGACGATGCGCATGTCGGCCGCTTATCGAGCCTCGCCGTGCCCGCGCTGTTCTTGACGGGGGAGTGCGATGCGAACTCGAACCCGGCGATGTCGCTGGCGATGGCGGCGGCCGCGCCGCACGGCCGCGCCCAGATCATTGCCAACGAGCGCCATATGATGAACGTGACCAACCCGGCGCAAGTGAACGAAAGGTTGCTCGAATTTTTGCTGAGCGCATCGACCGCGACCGCGACCGTTGGCACGGTGGACGATCGACGTAACGACGCCGGAGGATGCCATGACTGAGACGATCAAAGAAACCGCGGTCGATATCGCCGAATTTCGCCGCGCGCTCGGCGCATTCGTGACGGGGGTCACGGTTGTTACGACGATTCAACCCGACGGCTCGCCGCGCGGCTTCACGGCGAATTCGTTCACGTCGGTCTCGCTCGATCCGCCGCTGATCCTCGTATGCATCGCGAAGACGGCGTCGAGCTACGCGGTGTTTTCGCAGACGAAACACTTTGCGATCAGCGTGCTGGCCGAAGACCAGAAGGCCGTATCGGGCGTCTTCGCCTCGAAGGCCGTGGACAAATTCTCGCAAGTGGCATGGCGTCAGCGTGTCACCGGTGCGCCCGTGATCGACGGTGCCGCCGCGAGCTTCGATTGCGCGACGCATGAAGTCGTCGATGCCGGCGATCACATCATTTTGATCGGCCGCGTCCTAGACTTCATTCATACGGCGTCGTCGCCGCTGGGCTATTGCCGTGGGGCTTACGTGAACTTCAGCTTGTCGCTCGATGCACTCGCCGCAGCGGGGCCGCGCGCGCATGTCGGTGCGATCCTCGAACATCGCGACGGCCTCGTGTTGCTCGATACGCCGCAAGGGCTGCAATTGCCCACGGGCGCAAAGCTAGAGCCTCAGAGCGATACCGCGAGCCTGCTCGGCGTATTGGCGAAGCTCGGCCTTCAAGTGCATCTGGACTTTCTGTTCGCCGTCTTCGAAGCAGGCAGCGGTCCGACACCGGGCGTTCAGATCTATTACCGGGGCCGTGTGAAGAACGACATCCTGCCGCAATCGGGCGGCCCGATGCGAATTGTTCCGCTGGCGCAGATTCCGTGGGACGCGGTTCGCGACGACGCCGTGCGCTCGATGCTGCAGCGTTATGTGCGCGAGCGCAGCGAGGATGCATTCGGCATCTACGTGGGCGATACCGAGACTGGCACGGTCCAGCCGCTCGCGCCGGCGCACTGAACCGAAGAGAACGCGGTACGAATTCATTAATCAAGAGACGATTGACGCGCGGCGAACGGTGCTCGGCAGTAACCCGGTCACTGCGCTGCCTGCGATAGGAGATGAACCATCATGAAGTTTTCGTTGTTCCTGCATATGGAGCGATACAACGAGCAGACGTCGCATCGCGAGCTGTTCGATCAGATGACCGAACTCGTGCAACTCGCCGAGCGCGGCGGGTTCGAAACGGCATGGATCGGCGAGCATCATGCGATGGAATTCACGATCGCGCCGAATCCGTTCGTCAATCTGTCGTACCTCGCGGCGAAGACCGAGCGCATTCGTCTCGGCACGGGCACAGTGATCGCGCCGTTCTGGCATCCGATCGCATTGGCCGGTGAAGCGGGCATGGTGGACGTGGCCAGCAACGGCCGGCTCGATCTGGGCATCGCCCGCGGAGCGTACTCGTTCGAATATGAACGCTTGCTGCCGGGGCTCGATGCGATGGGTGCCGGTGCACGGATGCGTGAGCTCGTTCCCGCATTGCGTCAGCTCTTCAAAGGCGACTATGCCCATCAAGGCGAGTTCTGGTCGTGGCCTTCGTCGACGCCGGTGCCGCGTCCGATCCAACAACCGCATCCGCCGATGTGGCTCGCCGCCCGCGACCCGAACTCGCATGCGTTCGCGGTGGCCAACGGCTGCAATGTGCAGGTGACCTCGCTGGCGGCCGGCGATGCCGAAGTGGCGAGCCTGATGGAGCGCTTCAACGCGGCTTGTGCCGCCAATCCGCAGGTGCCGCGCCCCGAAGTGATGATGCTGATGCACACGTTCGTCGGCGCGAATGCCGCGGAAGTGGATGCCGCCGTCGAAGACCTCGCGCGTTTTTATCGCTACTTCAGCAAGTGGTTCAAGAACGAGCGCCCGATCGAGCAGGGCTTCATCGAGCCGTTGACCGATGCCGACGTCGAGATGTTCCCGCAGTACTCGCCTGAAAACATCCGCAAGAACCTCGTCATCGGCGAGCCGAAGCAAGTCATCGAGCGCTTGAAGTGCTACGAGGAACTCGGCTACGACCAATACAGCTTCTGGCTCGATAGCCACATGAGCTTCGAGCGCAAGCGCAAATCGGTGGAGCTGTTCATCTCCGAAGTGATGCCGGCATTCGGCAAGCGTTGATCGCGCGCCTTTCGGCCAATTTCACGCAGGGAGTGGGCTAGACATGTTGCAACGTTTTCAGCAGTACATCGACGGCACGTTCGAACATGCCGCCAGCGAGTTCGACAGCATCGATCCCTCCACCGGGAACGTGTGGGCACGCATGCCGGCCGCGAGTGCGGACGATGTCGATCGCGCGGTGCGTGCGGCGCATCGCGCGTTGAACGACGCGGCGTGGGCAAACCTGACTGCCAGCGCACGCGGCAAGCTGCTGTATCGGCTCGCCGAGTTGATCGAACGCGACGCGCCGCGTCTTGCCGAACTCGAAACGCGGGACACCGGCAAGATCATCCGCGAAACGCGTGCCCAAATCGGCTATGTCGCCGAGTACTACCGCTACTACGCGGGGATTGCCGACAAGATTCAAGGCGCGTGGCTGCCCGTCGACAAGCCTGATATGGAGGTCACGCTGCGACGCGAGCCGGTGGGCGTCGTCGCGGCCATCGTGCCGTGGAATTCGCAGCTGTTTCTGTCGGCCGTGAAGGTCGGCCCCGCGCTTGCCGCGGGCTGCACGGTCGTGCTCAAGGCTTCCGAGGACGGTCCTGCGCCGTTGCTCGAATTCGCGCGGCTCGTGCACGAAGCGGGTTTCCCGAATGGCGTCGTCAATATCGTGACGGGCTTCGGGAACGATTGCGGACGCACGTTGACGAGCCACCCCCTCGTGTCGCGCATCGCCTTCACGGGTGGCCCCGAAACGGCGCGCCACGTCGTACGCAACTCGGCCGACAACCTGGCTGCGATGTCGCTCGAACTCGGCGGTAAGTCGCCCGTGCTCGTATTCGACGATGCCGATCTGGACAGCACGTGCAATGCCGTGATCGCCGGCATCTTCGCCGCTACGGGGCAAAGCTGCGTCGCGGGCTCGCGCCTGATCGTGCAGCGCGGTATTCACGATGCGCTCGTCGAGCGGTTGATCGCTCGGGCGCGGGCGATTCGTATCGGCGATCCGCAAGACATGGCCACCGAAATGGGGCCGCTCGCGACGCGTCGTCAACTCGACCATATCCAGCGCGTATTGGCGGCCAGCGTCGAAGCAGGCGGCCGCGTCGTCACCGGCGGCTCGCAGCCGGAGGGCGCGACAGCGGGGCACTACTTCTTGCCGACGATCGTCGACTGCCCGAACGCGCAAGTGCCCAGCGTGACGGAGGAGTTGTTCGGGCCGGTGCTCAGCGTCGTGACGTTCGATACGGAAGCGCAGGCCATCGCACTCGCGAACGACACGAAGTACGGCCTCGCTTCCGGCGTGTTCACCCGCGATTTGACGCGTGGGCATCGGCTCACGCGGGCGTTGCGCGCCGGCATCGTCTGGGTCAATACCTATCGTGCGGTGTCGCCGATCGTGCCGTTCGGCGGCTATGGCTTGAGCGGTCTCGGCCGTGAGGGCGGTTTCGAGGCGGTGCTCGAGTACACGCGCACGAAATCGGTATGGATCCGCACGTCGGACGAGCCCATCGCCGATCCGTTCGTGATGCGTTGAACGAACGAATCGAAGGTATGGAAGGCGAGCAAGCGGGCCACCCAACGCGAGCCATTCACGCAGGCGCTTGAAAAGGAGAGGAAGCGGCATGTTCTACGAAATTCGCACGTACCGCATCAAGACGGGTGGGATACCTGCCTATCTGAAGCTCGTCGAGGAAGAGGGCATCGAGTTGCAGAAGCGGTACCTGGGTCAATTGGTGGGGTATTTCCACTCCGAAATCGGCCCGCTGAACCAGATAGTTCACATCTGGGCTTATCCGAGCCTTGACGAACGTGAAAGCCGGCGCGCGGCGCTCGCCGAAGATCCCGCGTGGCGCGCATTCGCACCGAAGATCCAAGCGCTGATGGAAGAAATGGAAAACAAGATCATGAGGCCGACGGCTTTTTCGCCTCTCAAGTGAGTCAAGTGAGTCAAGTGAATCAAGCGATGCGCGATGACGAGCTGCTCTCTCGGCTCGGCGACATAAAACCATCTAGGAGACAAGCATGAACAGCAGAAGCATTTTCCGTACGGCAGCGTTGGTCGCGGTGTGCACGACGGCGTTTGCGGCAGCCGGCGCGCAAGCCGCCGATTCGATCGTTTTCACGAGCTGGGGCGGCACGACGCAATCGTCGCAGGACAAGGATTGGGCCAAGCCGTTCACGAAGGCGACGGGTATCAACGTAATGATGGACGGCCCGACCGATTACGGCAAGCTCAAGGCGATGGTCGATAGCGGCAACGTGACGTGGGATGTGGTCGACGTCGAAGGCGATTTTGCCTATGCCGCGCAAAAGGCCGGCCTGATCGAGCCGATCGATTATTCGGTCGTCAAGAAGGGCGAACTCGATCCGCGCTTCGCCTCGCCCGCCGCGGTGGGCAGCTTCTACTACTCGTTCGTGCTCGGTTACAACAAGTCGTCGTTCAAAGGCGCGCAGCCCTCGACCTGGGCCGACTTGTTCGACACCAAACGTTTCCCCGGCAAGCGCACGTTCTATAAGTGGTCGGCGCCCGGCGTGCTCGAAATCGCCCTGCTGGCCGACGGCGTGCCGCCGAACAAACTCTATCCGCTCGATCTCGATCGCGCGTTCAAGAAGCTGGACACGATCAAGAGCGACATCGTCTGGTGGAGCGGCGGTGCCCAGTCCCAGCAGTTGCTCGCATCGGGCGAGGCGCCGATCGGCATGTTCTGGAACGGACGCTTGCACGCGCTCGAACAGACAGGCGTACCGGTGGGCATCTCCTGGACGCAAAACCTGACGGCCGCGGACATGCTCGTGGTTCCGAAGGGCGCGAAGCACCGGGCCGAAGCGATGAAGTACCTCGCCGCCGCCACGAGCGCCGATGCGCAAGCGAAATTCGCCGCCGATACCGGATACGCCCCGATTAACGTGAAATCGCCTTCGCTGATGCCCGCCGCCGTCGCGAAGACGCTGCCCGATCAGTACAAATCGTCTCAGATCGATCTCGACATGAAGTACTGGGCGGACCATCGCGACGAGATCGCGAAGCGCTGGTACGCCTGGCAATCGAAGTAAGCCTTTCGCCAGGTGAGGGGCCTTTGGCGGTGCGCAGTTTTATCGCCGATGGCCCCAAGCTGCATCGTCCGTATTGGGAGTCACCATGCCTAACGTACTGAGTTCCACGGCGCATCCGGCCGCTCGGCCACCGCGCCGCCGACGCGATTGGCGCAGTTTCCGTCTGCTCGCGCCGGCGCTGCTGCTGCTCGTGATTTTCTTTCTGCTGCCCGTGCTCTCGCTGCTCCTGCGCAGCGTGCTCGAGCCGGCGCTGGGCTTGCAGAACTATACGCAGCTGCTCGGTTCGACGACGTACCTGCGCGTGTTCGGCAACACGTTTCTCGTGGCCGGCGTCGTGACGGTCGTGACCGTCGCGATCGGTTTCCCGACCGCGTGGCTGCTCGCGATCGCGCCGCGCAAGGTGAGCTCCCTGCTGTTCTCCATCTTGTTGTTGTCGATGTGGACAAACTTGCTGGCGCGGACTTTCGCCTGGATGGTGCTGCTGCAGGCGACGGGGCCGATCAACCGGATGCTGATGGCGCTCGGCCTCATTCACGAACCGTTGGCGCTCGTGAACAACCTCATCGGCGTGACGATCGGCATGACCTACATCATGCTGCCGTTCCTGGTGATGCCGCTGCACGCGACGTTGCGCAGCATCGATCCGTCGACGCTGCGGGCGGCCGCCGTCTGCGGGGCCAGCCGGTGGCAGGCGTTTTGGCGCGTGCTTGTGCCGCTTGCGATGCCCGGCATCGCGTCGGGCGCGCTGATGGTGTTCGTCATGGCGCTCGGCTACTTCGTCACGCCTGCATTGCTCGGCGGCCCTTCGTACATGATGCTGGCCGAGTTGATCGCCCAACTCGTACAGGAACTGCTGAACTGGGGGCTCGCGGGTGCCGCCGCATTCGTGCTGCTGGCCGTGACGCTTTCGTTGTATGCGCTGCAACTCCGTTTCACCGGCGGTGCGCGCGCAAGCTTGGGAGGGCGCTGAGATGCTGCTCGATTTCGACCGCCTGGGCGGATTGCGCTGGGCCTTGATGACGGTAGGCGGTGCCGTCGCGCTTTTTCTGCTGTTGCCGATCGCCTTCATCGTCGCACTCTCGTTCGGCGATTCGCAGTGGCTGATTTTTCCGCCGCCGGGCTGGACGCTGGAATGGTATCGCCAACTCTTCACGGACCCGGGCTGGCTCGGTTCTTTGCTGACGAGCTTCGAGCTTGCCGTGATCGTCACGTTCTTCTCGGTGTTGATCGGCCTGCTCGCGTCGCTCGCACTCGTGCGCGGCAAATTCCGCGGACGCGGTGCCGTACAGGCGTTCTTTCTGACGCCGATGGTGCTGCCCGTCGTCGTGCTCGCGGTGGCGCTGTATGCCTTTACGCTGCGTATCGGCCTGAACGGCACGATGGTGGGCTTCGTGATCGGCCATCTGATCATTGCCCTGCCGTTCTCGATCATTTCGATCAGCAACTCGCTCGTGAGCTTCGATACGGCGCTCGAGGATGCCGCACTCGTCTGCGGCGCTTCGCCGCTCGAAGTGAAGCTGCGCGTGACCCTGCCCGCGATCAAGCTCGGGCTCTTCGCGGCAGCGATTTTCTCGTTCCTCGCATCGTGGGACGAAGTGGTGGTGTCGATCTTCATGGCGAGCCCGACGTTGCAAACGCTGCCGGTGCGGATCTGGACGACGCTGCGGCAGGACTTGACGCCGGTTGTCGCGGCGGCGTCCTCGTTGCTCGTCGGCCTGACGACGGTATTGATGGTGGCGGGCGCGCTATTGCGCCGCGCCCGATGAAAGAGGTGAACCAGCCATGACTACTGCATTCCTGCAAATCCAGCGCTTGCGCAAGACGTACGACGACGTGGTCGCGATCGACCACGTGTCGCTGGACGTGCGTAAGGGCGAATTCATGACGTTCCTCGGGCCGTCCGGCTCGGGCAAGAGCACGACGCTCTACATCGTCGCGGGCTTTCAAGAGCCGACCGAAGGGCGCGTCTTGCTCGACGGCAAGCCGTTGCTGTCGGTGGCGCCGAACAAGCGCAACATCGGCATGGTGTTTCAGCGCTACACGTTGTTTCCGCATTTGACCGTCGGGGAAAACGTGGCGTTTCCGCTGCGTGTGCGTCGCCGCCCCGAGGCGGAAGTGAAAGCGAAAGTCGAGAAGATGCTCAAACTCGTGCATTTGGCCGAATGCCGCGACCGCATGCCGGCGCAGCTGTCGGGCGGACAGCAGCAGCGCGTCGCCATCGCTCGCGCGTTGGCCTACGATCCGCCCGTGCTGCTGATGGACGAACCGCTCTCCGCGCTGGACAAGAAACTGCGTGAGGAGATTCAACTCGAGCTGCGCCGCATCCACCAAGAGACGGGGGTCACGATTCTCTATGTGACGCACGATCAGGAAGAGGCGCTGCGTCTGTCGGATCGCATTGCCGTCTTCAACAAAGGCGGCATCGAGCAGGTCGGAACCGGCGAGGAGCTGTATGCCAACCCGGCATCGCGCTTCGTCGCGAGCTTCATCGGCAATTCGAATTTCCTGCCGATGAAGGTGACCTCGAACAGCGAGGGGGGCGTGAAGGGCGTGTTTCCGAACGGCCATGCGGTGGCGGCGGGATCCGCGCCGACACTGAATTCCGGCGAGGACGGTGCGCTGATGATCCGCCCCGAGCAAATGCGTATTCGGGCATTGCAAAGTGCGAACGGTGAAGCGGGGCTACCCGTCACCGTGCGCGATATCACGTATCTCGGCGATGCGATGCATTACGCCGTCGCCACGCCTTGGCAGCAGGAGATTTCGATTCGGATGCCGGCAGCCCAGCGGCATGAGAGCGGGCTCGCGATCGGTACGCAGGCGTTCGTCGAATGGGATGCGCGCGACGTGCGCGTATTTGCCGGAGCATGACGTCGGACATGACGGATATGAGCAACATGAGCGACATGAGCGACGCATTGCCTTCACTGAAAGTCGAGCGTCGAACGACGACGCTGCGTGAACTCGTGCTCGAGAAAATGCGCACCGCCATTCTCGAGGCGCATTTTCAGCCGGGCGAGCGGCTCGTCGAGCGTTCGCTCTGCGAGGGGCTCGGCGTAAGCCGTACCGTCGTACGCGAAGTGTTGCGGCATCTCGAAGCTGAAGGCCTCGTCGATTCGATTCCGAACCAAGGGCCGATCGTCGCCGTGATCGACGGGGACACGGCCGCGCAAATCTATGAAATCCGCGCGCTGCTCGAAGGCGATGCCGCGATGGCCTGTGCGAAACATGCCGACGATGCCGTGATATCGCGGCTCGCCGGCTGCATTGGCCACATCGAGCGCGCATTCGAGGAACGTGACCATCAGCGGGTTCGGGAACTGACGACGACATTCTATGAGGCGCTGTTTCATGGAGGCGACAGACATGTCGCCTGGGAAATCGTGCAGACGTTGAACGCGAGAATCAATCGCTTGCGCGCGATGACGATCGCCTCCGAGGATCGAGGGCGACAGGCCGTCGCCGAAATGAACCGGATACTCGATGCGATCCGTAGCCGGGATCCGCGGCGGGCTCGCGATGCCGCGACGGCACACGTGGCACGCGTTGCCGCGATCGCTGCGCAACTGTTGCGGCACAGCGGTGAGCCGCAAGGAAGCGGCGAACCTGACGAAACCCATCGATCCGCCGGCTGCACAACACTCTGACATTCTTCTCAAGGCTTTCCATGGATCTCGAGCATGCATTGAAGGACCCCTCGCTATTGCGGCACTTGGCCTATATCGACGGCGAGTGGCAAGCCGCCGATTCGGGCGCGACGTTCGACGTGTTCGACCCGGCAACGGGCGCGTCGCTCGGCGGCGTGCCGAACATGGGCGCGGCGGAGACGGCCCGTGCGATCGATGCGGCTCAGGCCGCGTGGGCCCCGTGGCGCCGGAAAACCGCGAAAGAGCGGGCCGCCATCCTGCGCCGCTGGTTCGACCTGATGATCGCGAACAGCGACGATCTCGCGTTGATCCTGACGACGGAACAGGGCAAACCGCTTGCCGAAGCCAAGGGCGAGATCGCTTACGCGGCCTCGTTCATCGAATGGTTTGCCGAAGAAGGCAAACGGGTGGCGGGGGATACGCTGCCCACGCCCGCCGCGGATAAGCGGATCGTAGTCGTCAAAGAGCCGATCGGTGTCTGTGCCGCGATCACGCCATGGAATTTCCCCGCCGCGATGATTACGCGCAAGGTGGGCCCCGCGCTGGCGGCCGGTTGCCCCATCGTCGTCAAGCCAGCCGAATCGACGCCGTTTTCGGCGCTGGCCATGGCGGTGCTCGCCGAGCGGGCCGGCGTTCCGAAAGGCGTATTGAGCGTCGTCACGGGCGACCCAAAGGCGATCGGCGCCGAGATGACGCGCAACCCCATCGTTCGGAAGCTGTCGTTTACGGGATCGACGGCGGTCGGGCGGCTGTTGATGGCGCAAAGCGCGCCGACGGTGAAGAAGCTGTCGCTGGAGCTGGGGGGCAACGCGCCGTTTATCGTTTTCGACGATGCCGATCTCGACGCGGCCGTCGAAGGCGCCATTGCATCGAAATACCGCAACAACGGACAAACGTGCGTGTGCACGAATCGCTTTTACGTGCATGAGCGTGTCTATGACGCGTTCGCGAGCAAGCTCGCCTCGGCGGTCGACGCACTCAAGGTGGGACGCGGAACGGAGCCCGGTGTCACGCTCGGGCCATTGATCAACGAAGCGGCGGTGAAGAAGGTCGAATCGCATATTGCGGATGCGCTTGCCAAAGGCGCGTCGCTCGCGACGGGCGGAAAGCGTCACCCGCTGGGCCACGGCTTTTTCGAGCCGACGGTATTGACCGGCGTGAAACCCGGCATGGATGTGACGAAAGAAGAGACTTTCGGGCCGCTCGCGCCACTGTTCCGGTTTTCGTCGGACGACGAGGTGGTGCGCCTCGCAAACGATACCGAGTTCGGCCTCGCCGCGTATTTCTACAGCCGTGACATCGGGCGCGTCTGGCGTATCGCCGAGGCGCTGGAGTACGGCATGGTGGGGATCAACACGGGCCTGATTTCGAATGAAGTCGCGCCGTTCGGCGGCGTCAAGCAATCGGGGCTCGGCCGCGAAGGATCGCATTACGGGATCGACGACTATGTCGTAATCAAGTATCTGTGCGTCGCCGTGTGACAGCCCGAACGCGAGCGGCGTGGATAGAGTGGGTGGTTGTTCGAAGGGGAGTAACGCGTTGAATCAAAAAAATGGATTGGGATTTCGGAGACTCCGATGAAATTAGACCGTAGAAATAAGTTCGTACTCGTCAGCAGCCTCTGCGCGGGATGCTTGCTGCCCGGCGTGGCCGCCGCGCAATCGTCCGTGACGTTGTACGGCGTGATCGATGAAGGTATCGACTACGTCAACAACAGCGGCGGCAGTCATCTGTGGCGCATGCGCGACGGCACCTACGACGGCATGTACGGCAGCCGTTGGGGCCTGAAGGGCAGCGAAGATCTCGGCAATGGCTTGAGCGCAATCTTCAAGCTCGAAGCGGGCTTCAGCTTGGAAAACGGGCAAATGCGCCAAGGCGGCCGGGAATTCGGCCGGCAAGCGTATGTCGGCCTTTCGAAGACGGATGTCGGTACCGTGACGTTCGGGCGCCAGTACGATTCGATCGTCGACTATGTGCAGCCGGTCACGGCGGTGGGCCAATTCGGCGGGGTGTTCGTGCGCGGTGGCGACATCGACAACACGGATAACTCGTTCCGCGTCGATAATTCGGTCAAGTATGCGAGCCCGTCATTCGGCGGCTTCACGTTCGGCGGCATGTATTCGTTCACGAATTCGAATGCACCGGGCGTCGGCACCACCGGCATGTGGAGCTTGGGTGCGGCCTATTCGCATGGCGGGTTCAACGCGGGCGCGGCTTATTTCTACGCGAAGAATCCTGCGGCGCGGTTCACGGACGGCGACTTCATCGGCAATACCACGGGTGCCGCGATCGGCGCGAGCGGTCCGTTCAGTTATGTCGGTGCACCGCATAACGAACGTATCATCGGCGTCGGCGCGGACTACGCGTTCGGCCCGGCAACGGCAGGCGTCGATTACACCAACACGAAGTTCGACGACGCGAACGGTACGACGAGTTCCGTGACGTTCAGCAACTACGAGGTGTGGGGGCAGTACAAGGTCACGCCTGCCGCTACGTTGGGCGCTGCGTATGCCTATACCGACGGCAAGGTGAACTACAACGGCACGAAGCCCAAATACCATCAGGTCTCGCTGATGGGCAGCTACGCGCTGTCGAAGCGGACGTCGTTCTATGCGATGGCCGGCGTTCAGCAGGCGGCCGGGGATGCCAGGCAGGCCGACATCTTCGACTTTTCGATCGGCGATGCATCGACGACACGGCGGCAGGTGATGGCCCGCATCGGCATGTTGCATCAGTTTTAAAGGCAGTAGAGGCGAACCGCCCGTCGTCCAGTCGACCTGAGCGCTGCTCATTGTGAATTCGGTCACAGCACGTTCAGCATGGCGACGGCGGTTTCCTGCAAGTGAGGCAGTACGCGCTTTAACGCGGCCTCCGCACTTTCGTTGTTGATCGGCATATTCGTGCTGAGTGCCGCGATGACATCGCCGTGCCGATTTCGCAGCGGCACGGCGATTCCGCGCACGCCAACCTGCAACTGCTGCTCGATCAAGGCATAGCCGTTGACGCGTGCCTGTTCGATTTTTTCGCGCAGGCGGGTTTTGCTCGTCAATGTATGGGGTGTATAAGGCGGCAGCTCGACGCTGTCGAGCCATGCCGATACGCAGTCCTGATCGTCTTTGTACGCCAGCAGCACCACGCCGGGCGAAATCAATGGCGCCGGCACCCGGGCACCCAGCACGAAACCCGTGGTCATGACGCGAGAGACGCTGTTGCGTGCGATCACGACCAATTCCCAATCGTCGAGTACGCTGACATAGGCCGATTCGTTGATCGACGCGCTGAGCTGTTGCAAGTATGGCTGGACCATTCGCGGCAGCCGCGCGGAATCGAAGTACGACCAACCGACGCGCAGCACGCGCGGTGTCAGGCCGAACAAACGGCCATCCGTTTGCACATAGCCCAGGGATTCGAGCGTCAATAAATAACGGCGGGCGGCAGTACGTGACAGACCCGTGCGTGCCGCCGCCTGCGTGGGCGTCATGCGCGCGTGTTCGCTATCGAAAGCCTCGAGAATCGCGAGGCCCTTTTCGATTCCCGCGATCCAGTCGCGCTTGTCGAGGGAGCGCTTAGTCATATCGATCGGCGCATCCCACTCGTCGAGGGGCCGAGCCATGTGTGCCAGACGGTGCGCACCAAGCCGCGGGCCATGGCGTTATTCAGATTTCATCCGCGCACCGGCGATCAACGAAAGCAGGCAGCCGACGGCAAGGTACGCGGCGACGAGATGCCATGAACCGCCCGCCAGGGTAGTCAGCGCCACTGCGATGAACGGCGTGAAGCCTCCGCCGACCACGCTGGCGAATTGATATCCGACGCCGGCCCCGCTGTAGCGATATTCCGCGCCGAACAATTCGGTGAAAAGCGGCTGCTGCACGCTCACCACCATGTCATGGCCAATATTGGCCAGCATCACTGCGAAGATCACGATCCAGACCGTCGCTCGCGCCTCCAGTGCCACGAAGAACGGAACCGCGCAGGCCAGTCCGACCGCGGCTCCAATCAGATAGATGCGTTTGAATCCGAACCGATCGGCGAGCCACGCGAAGCAAGGGATCGTCACGCAGCTGATGGCACCGACGAGTAGCCCGATATTCAGGAATAGATCGCGCGACATGCCGAGGTTAGCGGTCGAATAACTCAATGCAAACGCCGTGACGATATACATCGAGAACAATTCCGCCAGCCGCAACGCGACGATGTAGGCGAACGCTTTGGGATGACGCGTGAGCGCTTCGATGACAGGCAGTTTCACCTTGCGATGCTGATGCTCCACCTTTTCGACGAACTCGGCCGATTCGTCCATGCTCGAGCGGACCCACAAGCCGATGGCCACCAGCACGACGCTGAACACGAAGGGCAGGCGCCACCCCCACGAGCGAAAGGCCGCATCGCCAAGCCAGTGGCTCAACAACGACACGAAGCCGGTAGCGAGCACGAGCCCGACGCCATAGCCGACCTGCACGCCGCTGCTGTAGAACGCCTTGTTGCCGCGAGGCGCGCTCTCGACCGCCATCAACGCCGCACCGCCCCACTCTCCGCCGACGGCGAAGCCTTGTATCGCTCGCAGCGTGACGAGCAGGACCGGCGCCCACCAGCCGATCGTCGAAAACGTTGGCAGCAATCCAATCGCGACGGTGGACAGGCCCATCATCATGACAGTCAGGACCAGCATTCGCTTGCGCCCGAGCCGGTCGCCATAGTGGCCGAACACGATGCCGCCCAAGGGGCGAAACAGAAAGCCGACGCCGAATGTCGCGAAGGCGGCGAGCGTACCCATCGTCGGGCTGACTTTCGGAAAGAAGGCCGCGTTGAAGACGAGGGCCGCTACGATCCCATAGAGCAGAAAGTCATACCAATCGACGACGGCGCCGACGAAGCTTCCAATCGCTGCCCGCTGTGCCTGGGCTTTGGGTTGGTAATGGGCCGCGGTATTCACGGCGTCGAAGTTCGGCGTCATCCCATGTCTCCTACTGTGTTTTCGTGCGTGAATGCGCCCGTCGTTGAACCGTCTTCGGCGATGTGCATGCGGCAGCGTTGAGTGCTTGCAGCATAGAGCGTCCGCGATCGGCCGCGCAATGCCGTTTGCGTGGTTCGTGCGCGGATATCGCGCAAATGCGTGCGATGATCGCACGCATTTCGGGTTTGTCCTGACTCATGGAAAGGCCGTCCGGGTCTTTCGCGATATGCCCCTGGGTGAACGGTTTGGTTAAAATTGACGCAATCGTTGCCCGGAGATTTTGCATGTGCCCTGTCGCTTCACAGTCTGACGATTCGTTTGCGCTGGATGCAGGGCCGCCTAACCCGCTGGGTTTGGCGGGACTCGAGTTCGTTGAATTTGCCTCGCGTATGCCGGAGGAGTTGGGTCATCGGTTCGAACAGCTCGGATTCAAGGCGATCGCCCGCCATGTCAGCAAGGCCGTCACGCTGTATCGGCAAGGCGACATGAATTTCCTGGTCAACGCCGAACCCGATTCATTCGCGGCACGCTATGCGCAAATCTATGGAATGGGGATTTGCGCGCTCGGCATGCGTGTCGAGAACGCCTCGCGTGCGCTTAAGCGCGCGATCGGTCTGGGTGCCTGGCCGTTCGAAGGGGAGCGCATTGGGGCTTTCGAGCTCAAGATCCCGGCCATACAAGGGATTGGCGATTCCCATATCTACTTTATCGACCGTTGGCGCGGGCGTGGCGGCTCGCAGGGCGGTGTAGGCGACATTTCCATTTTCGACGTCGATTTCAGGCCCATTGATATCGCCACCGCGCGCGAGGATCTGACCCATGCGGGTACCGGCCTGCGATGCGTCGACCACATGACGCAGACGGTCGGCGCGGGGCGCATGCAGGACTGGCTCGACTTTTACCGGACCTTGCTGCATTTTCGCGAAATTCACGAGATCAATCCGGAAGGCCATATCGCTCAGGATTCCCGCGTGATGGTGTCGCCTTGCGGGCAAGTGTGTATTCCGCTCTATGAGGAAGGGACGGCGCGAACCGAGCAAATGCATGCCTACCTGCCCGATCATCCGGGAGAGGGCGTGCAGCATATTGCGCTGGCGACGGACGACATCTTCAAGAGTATCGATGCGCTCGCCGCGAACGGCCTGGCGTTCATCGAGCCGCCGCCTGCTTACTACGACGGAATCGATGCGCGCCTGCCGGGGCATGGCATCGATATCGATGCACTACGCGCGCGGGGGATTTTGATCGACGGCGAAATCGGCGCCGATGGCATGCCGCTTCTGTTCCTGCAAGCATTTGTCAAACGCCGGCCCGGCGAAATCTTCTTCGAAATCGTGCAGCGCAACGGGCATCGCGGATTCGGCGAGGGAAACCTGCGTGCGCTCGCGAGCGCGCGGTCGGCCGCTCCTGCGCCGTAATCAACGCGACTTCGCGACGAACCTCAAAATCGCATCCACCACCATTTCGCGATGCTTGGCTCGCAGGCGCGGATGCGAGGGATCGCGGCCGAACGCGGTGCCGAACGTCGACCGGTTGCTGACGCGATGAAAGCAGAACGAGCTGATCAGCAGATGCAGGTCGATCGGATCGAGGTCGTCCCTGAATTGCTTCGACGCGACGCCACGCGCCAGTAGATCTTCGATCGTGACGATGACGCTCGCATTCCGGCTGCGGAACGTCTTCAACTGCTCGAGATATTTCGCGCCGTGAATGTTTTCGATCGTGACGAGGCGCACGAAATCGCGATGCCGGTCGTGATAGTCGAACGTGAATTCGACGAGCTTGCGCATGCCTTCGACGGGCTCGAGTTCGCTGATGTGCAAATCTTGTTCGAGCGCGCGGATGTCGCCATATACCTTATCGAGTACCGCTTCATATAGCCCTTCCTTGCTACCGAAGTAGTAGTAGAGCATGCGTTTCGTGGTATTCGTGCGCTCGGCGATGGCGTCGACGCGCGCGCCGGCCAGGCCCATCGCGGAAAACTCGGCGGTCGCCACTTCGAGAATGTTGCGTTTGGTCTCTTCGGGATCGTATTTGCGTTTAGCGTCGGTCCCGACGCGACTGCCGCCTGCCGACGCCGCCGGTCTGCCCATGTTGTTGTACGTCTGAAGAGTGAACGGAATGCGCGCGATTCTAACATAGGGGTTACCCGCGCAAACGGCCCCGCCGGCCGGCGGGGCGCGGCTGCCGCGGCCTCAGAGTTCGATCCGCTTGATATCGCCGACGATAAAGATATAGGACGCCGCACCGATCAACGCGACTACGCCGATGAATGCGAGCGCGCCGACGAACGAACCTGTTGCGGCCACGATCAGGCCGATGACGAGCGGCGTGATGATGCCGGCCAGATTGGCCGCGACGTTGAAGATGCCGCCGGTCAGGCCAAGCTTGCCATCAGGCGCGATATCGGAGACGAGCGTCCATCCGAGCGCAGCCATGCCTTGAGCGAAGAACGCGAGCGAGAGGATGGCGATGACGGCGGCGTTGCTCTGCACGAAGTTCGCCAGCATGATCGTCGACGCCAGCAGCAGCCCGGCGATGATCGGCAGTTTGCGGGCGACGTTCGCCGATGTGCCCCGCCGCAGCAACCAATCAGAGAGTGCGCCGCCGAACAACACGCCCACCGATGCCGCGATGAACGGCATGATCGCGAAGAAGCCGATCTTGAGCCAGCCCATATGGCGTTCGGTGGCGAGATACGTCGGAAACCACGTCAAAAAGAACACGAGCGTCGAGTTGCCGGCGAACTGACCGAGGCAAATGCCCGCGAGCTGACGATGCTTGAGCAGCCGGCCGATATCGCGCCAATCCACCTTGTCCGGGGCACCGGCGCGCTCGCGCGGGCTGTGCCGCGTGAGGCCGCCGCCCGCTTCGATGTATTGAATTTCGGCATCGTTGGCGGCGGGATGATCGAGCGGTTCGCGATAAAAACGCCACCAGATCAGGCCAAAAATCACACCGGCGGCGCCGACGACATAGAACAGCGAGCGCCAGCCGAACGCGCCCATCAACGCGAACAGCAGCGGGCTGAAAAACGCGAGGCCGATGTATTCGCCGACGGTATACGTCCCCGTGGCGAACGCGCGCTCCGTTTGCGGAAACCAGGTGGCCACGATCCGGCTATTGGTCGGGAAGCAAGGCGATTCGGTCACCCCGAGCCCGAGCCGGCAAGCGAACAGGGCGCCGACGCCGTGCACGAGCCCTTGCGCCAAGGTGCAGAGCGACCACAACGTCATCGCCAGGAAATAGGTCAGCTTGCTGCCGAATCGATCGAGAAACACGCCGCCTGGAATCTGCGCGACGACATAGCTCCAGGAAAACGCGGAAAAGATCAGGCCCATCAATGCCGCATCGATGCCGAGTTCCTTCGTCAATTGCGGTGCCGCAATGCCCAGCACGGTTCGATCGAGATAGTTGATCATCGTGCCCGCGGCCAAGAGGCCGAGGACCCGGTAGCGGGCGCGCGAACGACGGACCGTGGAGGACTGTGCAGCCTCTTGCAACGCATCCGGGCTGAGCGAGCGGGGTGAAATCGGCGGGGCCATGTCTTCGTGTCTCCTATCGACCTGAATGGTCGGTGTAATGGGAATGTGGCCGTACTACTGCTATTGCTACTGCTACTGCGCGAGCAACGCTTGCAGATGCGCGAACATCCGCTCGGCGTCCGGCTCGACGCCCGTGAAGATGCGAAATGCGTCCACGGCTTGATACACCGCCATGCCGCCGCCGGTCAGCGTGCGGCAGCCGATTCGTTCGGCGGCCTCGATGAGCGCCGTGCGGATCGGGAAATAAACGACATCGGCCACCCACAGCGCGCGATGCAGAAGTTCAGCAGGTAACGGCATGCCCGGAAGCTTTGCCATGCCTGTCGGCGTGGCGTGAATGAGGCCGGTCGCCTCGCGCATCGCGCTATCGAGCGAGCCGCCTGCTTCAACCCGGGCGGCTGGGAATCGACGTTGCAATTCAACGGCAAGCGAAGCGGCGCGCGCTTCGTCGACGTCGAATAGCGTCAAGCGGGCTGCACCGAGGCTCAGCGCGGCATGCGCCACCGCGGCACCGGCGCCGCCCGCTCCGAGCTGGACCACGCGCTCGAGCGATGCACCGGGCAATCCTTGCTCGAACGAGCGCTTGAAGCCCGACCAGTCCGTGTTATGGCCGATTCGTTTGCCGTCTTGGAAGCGCACGGTGTTGACCGCCCCCAATGCCTGTGCGTCTTCGGACAGTTCGTCGAGCAGCGGGATGACTGCCTGCTTGCACGGGTAGGTGATGTTCAGCCCGTCGAAGCCCATGCGTTCGGCGGCGGTCAGCAGATCGGGCAAGGCGCTCGGGGGCAGGCCCAACGCCTCGAGGTCGATCCGCCGATACACGCCGGCGAGCCCCTGTTGCCGCGCTTCTTCTTCGTGCATCGCGGGGCTCAGCGAGCCGCCGATACCCGATCCGATCAGGCCCACGAGGATAGAGCGCCGGCTCCGGTGCGTTGCGGCGCTCATTGCACGGCCTCCTGTTGCTGTTTCAACAACACGGCCATCCGTTCCAGGGCCAAAACGTACCCCTGCGTCCCGCAGCCGATGATGACCGCCTCCGCAATGGGCGAAACGTACGAGTGATGCCGGAACGCCTCCCGCTTGTGTACGTTCGAAATGTGGACTTCGATCACGGGTTTTGCAATCGCCGTCAGGGCATCGGCCAGCGCAACCGACGTATGCGTGTAAGCAGCCGGATTGATGACGATGCCATGAATTTGATGTCTCGCATCGTGCAGCCAATCGATCAGCTGATGCTCGGCGTTCGATTGCCGGAAGTCGATCGCGAGGCCGAGCCGTTCACCGGCTGTCCGGCAGCGCTCGGCCACATCGGCCAGCGTTTCTTTGCCATAGATTGCCGGCTCGCGCGTGCCGAGCAGATTGAGATTCGGTCCATTGAGGACCAGAACCGAAGCGAATGTCATTGCGGCGACTCCATTTGTTAAGCGAACGCTGCACGAGGGGCGTGCAGGTCCTCCCGAATGCATCGCAGTGTGCCGCCGCTCGAGTGATAAGTCATTCTGGGGTTTTCACGAATTTGTACCAACTAGTTAGTTCACGTACAGTTCGCGGTGTTCGTGAAAGCGTCTACCGATTCGCCATCCGCTGCAATCGTCCGATCAACACACCGTCCACAGCCCATGCAGAACCGTACTGTCCGCCCCGTCGACGCGCCGCTGCAGCGGTCGATTGCTACCGTCTCGATCAGCGGCACGCTGGCCGAGAAGCTGCGGGCCATTCACGCCGCCGGCTTCGAGTGCGTCGAGATCTTTGAGAACGATTTGCTGTACTACGACGGCACACCGGCCGATGTGCGCAGGATGTGTGACGATCTGGGGCTGCGAATCGTGCTGTACCAGCCGTTCCGCGATTTCGAAGGGGTGGGTGCGGAGCGCCTGAACCGCAACGTCGAGCGTCTTCATCGCAAGTTCGAGGTGATGCACGCTCTCGGCACGGACCGCTTGCTCGTTTGCAGCAACGCGTCGGCCGATACCATTTGCGATGACGGGTTGATCGCCGATCAACTCGCGGTACTGGCGCGCCATGCGCAAGCGGCCGGTGCGATCGCGTGTTACGAGGCGCTTGCCTGGGGGCGGCACGTCAGCTCGTATCGTCATGCGTGGCGGCTCGTGGATGCTGTCGATTCACCGAATCTCACCCTCGCGCTCGACAGCTTTCATACGCTGTCGCTCGGCGATTCGCTCGCGGAAATCGAGTCGATTCCGGGCGAGCGGATCGGATTCGTGCAGATTGCCGACGCGCCCCGCATGCAAATGGACGTAATCGAATGGAGCCGCCACTATCGCTGCTTCCCGGGCCAAGGCGACTTCGAACTGTCCGAGTTCGCCGCCTGCGTCGTCAAGAGCGGATACCGGGGGCCGCTTTCGCTCGAGATATTCAATGATGGATTCCGCGGTGCGCCGCCCGCGGCGACAGCAGCCGACGGATACCGGTCGCTGCTGTTGCTGGAGGAGCGCACGCGTGCCCGGCTAGCGCACACCGCCGGTGTCGGGACGTTGCCGCTCTATGCTCCGCCTCCCGTGCCGGAACAGTTGTCGACGCAGTTTCTGGAGTTCGCTGTCGACCCGGTCTCGCGCGAGCATCTGGTCGACTGGCTCGAACGATTGCGGTTTCGGCGTGCGGGACAGCACCGGTCGAAAGACGTCGCGCTCTACCAGCACGGCGCGGCCGCCATTGTGTTGAACGCCGAGCCCGATTCCTTTGCCAGCGCGTTCTTTCAGCAGCACGGGCTCTCGCTCTGCGCATCGGCATTCCGTCTGGACGACGCTCAGCGCGCGCTCGAGCGTGCCGCCGGTTTCGGCTATGCGCCGTTTTCCGGGCGCATTGGTCCGAGCGAGCGCGCGGTCCCAGCCGTGCGTTCTCCGGATGGCAGTATTAACTACTTGGTGAACGAAACGTCGGGCGAGCCGACATTATTCGAAGCGGATTTCCGGTTGACTGATATAGACGGCCCAAGCGAAGTGGGGCCGTTGACCGGCATCGATCACGTGTGTCTGGCATTGCCGATGGGCGCGCTCGATAGTTGGACTTTGTTTTTGAAGGCCGCGTTTGGGCTGGAAGCATCGCCGGCCGTCACGGTGCCGGATCCCTACGGGCTCGTGCGCTCGCGCGCATTCAGTCGTCGCGACGGTTCGGTGCGCATTGTGCTGAATGCATCGGTCGACCGTCACACCGCAGTGGCTGAGACGGTTCATGTTTACGGCGGCACCGGGCTGAACCATGTGGCGTTCGGCACCGACGACATTTTCCGGGCGGTGTCCGAACTGAAGGCGAATGGGTTGCCGCTTCTACCTATTCCACGCAACTACTACGACGATCTGGAAGCCCGGTACGGGCTGTCCGATCCCTTCCTGGCAAAGCTGCGTTCGCACGATCTTCTCTACGACCGCGACGAGCATGGCGGCGAATTTCTGCACGCCTACACCGAGACGCTGGATCAGCGGTTCTTCCTCGAAATTGTGGAGCGGCGCGGCGGCTATGACGGCTACGGCGCGCCGAACGCCGCGGTGCGGCTCGCCGCTCAGGCACGGCAGCGCCAGGGCGGTGCGGTGACGTAGCAGCCCCTGTACCGATATGCCGCGGTGTCGCCTCGCACGCGAATCCCGGTCGAATTTGTTTTTCTTGGCTTTATCACAAAGATCGCGAGCACCACTCGTGGCGATGACCCTTGGAGATTGGAGAAAAGACGTATGAAGACCTGTAGCACTCAAATCGGCCGCATGGCGGCCGCGGTGGCGGCACTCGCCTGCGCGCCCGCATTCGCGCAGAGCAGCGTGACGCTTTACGGCGCGGTGGACGACGCCGTGACGTACGTCAACAACCAGAGGGGCAGCTCGAACGTCTATCTGCGGCAAGGCAACCTTTATGCGTCGAAGTTCGGCCTGCAAGGCAAGGAAGACCTCGGCGGCGGAACGCTCGCGATTTTTGATCTCCAGAACGGCTTCGACTTGAATACCGGCGCACTTTCGTCGTCGGGCCTGATGTTCAATCGGCAAGCCTACGTAGGGTTGCAAAACGCCCGCATCGGGACGTTGACGGCGGGACGCCAATACACGCCGTACTACATGTTCGTCGGCCCGCTCACGGGCAGCGCGTGGCTGACAGGGGCGACCGGTGCGCACCCCGGCGATATCGACGGACTCGACACCACGGTGCGGATCAACAACTCGCTCGTTTATACCTCCCCGAACTGGGGTGGCTTGCAAGCGAGTGCCATGTATGCGTTTGGCGGAATCGCCGGCAGTACCGGGCTCGGACAAACCTACAGCGGCGCCCTGCGCTATTTGAACGGCCCTGTCACGCTGTCACTCGGCTATCTGCGCATGGACAATGCGCAACGCACGACCGGATTCGATTCGGCATCGACCGGCAGCTTCGGCACCTCCGCACTGAATACCGGGTACGTCTCCGCGAAGGCGGTGCAGCACATCGCGGCCGCCGGGAACTACACGCTCGGCAATCTCGTGTTGGGACTCTCGTATTCGAACGTCGAGTATCAAGCGGGCGGGCGTTCGCTGTTCCATTCGACCGCGGTGTTCAATACCTACGCCGCGCTGGCGAGTTATCGGTTCACGCCCGCATTCGATCTTGGCGCCGGCGTTGCCGTGACGATGGCCTCGAAGGCTAACGGGATCAACAGCGCGGCGCGCTATGAGCAATATTCGCTGAAGGAGGCGTATCACTTGTCCAAGCGTACGACGCTGTACGCGTTGCAGGCCTATCAGCATGCAAGCGGCCAGACGCTGGGCAGCGCTGGGGCTGGCAATATCGTGGAAGCGGCGCCGTCGGTTGGCGATTCGCAAAACGGGACGCCTTCGTCGACGCATGCGCAATTCGTCGGCATGGTCGGTATCGCGACGCTGTTCTGAGGATCGATTACTCGACCATCGCATTGCTAGTGCGTCGGGCCCCCCACCCCCCCCATCGGTGGGCGGCGCCCGGGGTGACCGCCATTGGCGCCTTTAGGCACGCCCCGGATTAAGCCGGTCCCTGCGCGGCCCCGCA
>NZ_JBQCDN010000240.1:0-15197 GCF_051961175.1 Trinickia sp.
CTACCCCTCCAACCCCCGCCCCAAATCCGCGCAGATATCGCGCGCATCCTCGAGCCCTACGGCCACGCGAAGCAGCGCCTCGGTAATCCCGGCTGCCGCACGCGCCTCGGGCGTGATCCGGCTGTGCGTCGTCGTGGCCGGATGGGTGATCGTCGTGCGCGTGTCGCCCAAATTGGCCGTGATCGAGCACAGCTTCGTCCCGTCGATGACACGCCACGCGTTGGCACGTTGCGCTTCCGGTGTGTCGCCCACCACCTCGAACGCGAGCACCGAACCGCCCGAGCGTTGTTGCCGCCGCGCCAGTTCGTACTGCGGATGCGATTCGAGCCCCGGGTAGTACACACGCTTGACGGCAGGATGCGCTTCGAGCCACCGCGCAACGGTCAGCGAACTCGCCGAATGACGCTCGGCACGCAGAGCCAACGTCTCGAGCCCCTTCAGCAGCACCCAGGCGTTGAACGCCGACAACGTCGGCCCCGTCGTGCGCACGAACGGAAACACCTTCTCCATGATGAACCTGCGCGTGCCGACGAGCGCCCCACCCAACACACGCCCTTGACCATCGATGAGCTTCGTCGCCGAATGCATGACGACGTCGGCCCCCAGCTTCAACGGCTGCTGCACAGCCGGGCTGCAAAACGAATTGTCGACGACGAAAATAGCGCCGGCCGCCTTTGCAATTTTGCCGATGGCTTCGATGTCGCACAGCTCGGTCAACGGATTGGACGGCGTCTCCACGAAAAATAGCTTCGTTTCGGGACGCACCGCTTGCTGCCACGCATCGAGGTCGTTCGGATCGACATAGGTCGTGCTGATGCCGAAGCGGGAGAGGATCTGCGAGAACAGGCCGAGCGTCGAGCCGAACAACGCACGCGAGCTGACGATGTGATCGCCGGCTTGCATCGCGGCCATCACGACGGAAAGAATCGCGCTCATGCCCGATGCCGTGGCAATGCAGGCCTCGCCGCCCTCGAGCGCGGCCAAGCGCTCCTGGAACATCGTGACCGTCGGGTTCGTGAAGCGCGAATACGTGTAGTAGTCCTCGGAATGCTTGAACCGCTCGGCCGCCTCCGCGGCGCTGTTGAAGCAAAAGCTCGACGTCAGAAAGAGCGCTTCCGAGTGCTCGTTGTAGTCCGTTCGCACGGTACCGGAGCGCACGGCGAGCGTATCGAAGTTCAAAGAGTCGTCCATATGCTCGCCACTCACTCGACCGACAACTGCAAATGCAGTTGTGAACGCGTCACGCTGCCGTCGACGACGTCGCCTGCCGAATCGCGCTCGAGCTGCGATTGCGGCGAAAGCCGCGCGCGCTCGATCGCATCGAGGTACTGCGACGTGATATCGCCGGTGATGTAGTCGCCATCGAAGCACGACGCTTCGAAGCGCGTCAGCGCCGGGTTGATGTCGCTGACGGCTTGCTTGAGCGCGCCAACGTCCTGATAGACGAGGTGATCGGCGCCGATGATCTTCGCGACCTCTTCGTCCGAGCGGCCGTGGGCAACGAGCTCGCTGCGCGTCGGCATATCGATGCCGTAGACGTTCGGATACTTTACGGGCGGCGCAGCCGACGCGAAGATGACGCTCTTCGCGCCCGCGTCGCGCGCCATCTGCACGATCTCGTGCGAGGTCGTGCCGCGCACGATCGAATCGTCGACGATCAGCACGTTCCTGTCCTTGAACTCGATCGCCATCGCGTTCAGCTTCTGACGCACGGATTTCTTGCGTACCGCCTGGCCCGGCATGATGAACGTGCGGCCCACGTAGCGGTTCTTGAAGAACCCTTCACGATATTCGACGCCGAGCTTCGACGCTACCTGCATCGCCGCCGGACGCGATGAATCGGGAATCGGCATGACCACGTCGATCGGCACGCCGGGCAGCACGCGCTTGATCTTCTCGGCCAGATAGTCGCCCATGCGCAGGCGGACGTTATAGACGGACACGCCATCGAGCACCGAGTCGGGACGCGCGAGATAGACGTATTCGAAGATGCAGGGATTCAGGCTCGGCTTGTCGGCACACTGCTGGCTGTGCAGATTGCCCTCGTTGTCGATGAAGATCGCTTCGCCCGGTGCCACGTCGCGAACGAAATCGAAACCGATGCCCTCGACGGCAACCGATTCCGACGCCACGATCCACTCGACGCCTTGTGCCGTTTCCTGCTTGCCGATGCAAAGGGGGCGAATGCCGAACGGATCGCGAAACGCCAGCAAGCCATAGCCCGCGATCAGCGAGACGATCGCGTACGAGCCGCGCACGCGGCGATGCACGCCGGCCACGGCCTTGAACACCGTGGCGGGATCGAGTTGCAGGCCCGAGCTCGCCAATTGCATTTCGTGAGCCAGCACGTTGAGCAGCACCTCGGTATCCGAGTTCGTGTTCACGTGGCGGCGGTCGATGCGGAACATCTCGTCTTTCAGTTGCTGCCAGTTCGTGAGATTGCCGTTATGCGCGAGGATGATGCCGAACGGCGCGTTCACGTAGAACGGCTGCGCTTCTTCTGCGCTCGACGCCGAGCCGGCCGTCGGGTACCGCACTTGACCAATGCCGGCCGTGCCGGGCAGGCTGCGCATGTTGCGCGTGCGGAACACGTCGCGCACCATGCCGTTCGCCTTGTACATGTGGAAGGTGCTGCCGTTCGCCGTTGCGATGCCGGCTGCGTCCTGGCCACGATGCTGCAACAGCAAGAGGCTGTCATAGATCAGTTGATTGACCGGGGAATGGGAGACTACGCCTACGATACCGCACATGGCAGGGTCCTTCAAAGATACGAAAACTTAAGCGCCGGCCACGCGGCCGGCACTAGCGTCACACGCGAACGTACGCGGCGAGCGCCGGGGGTAGCAGGGGCTTCAACTCGCGCACGCCTTGCTCGGCATAGGGCCGCAGCAGCGCCTTGCGCCAAAATTCTTGCTTCGGCAATTGCGTCAGCCCCGCCAGCGCTACCAGCAGCAGGACGAACACCGCACCGCGCACGATGCCGAACAGCAAGCCGAGCGAGCGATCCACGCCGCCGAGACCGCTCACGGCTACGAGCCGCGCGATCAAGGCATTGGCAACACTCGCCACGAGCACCACGCCGATCATGATCACCGCAAATGCCAAGAGCCATTGCGTGAGCGCGCCGCCGGGCCAGTCGCTTGGAATATAGGGCACCAGGAGCTGTACGTAGTGGCAGGCAACAAAAAAAGCCACGACCCAGCCGATCAATCCGAATATTTCCGACAACAAGCCGCGCCACGCGCCGCGCAGTGCCGATAAACCGATGACGGCAAGCGCCGCGTAATCGAATGCGGTCAGCATCGGGCCGTCACTGCGCCGCGTTGCCGGTATTCGCCGTCAAGCCGGCGTCGCGCACTTTCGCGATCGCAGCCGAGGCAGCAGCGCGATCGGCGAAGGGCCCCGCGAGCAACCAGGCTCGCGTCTTGCCGTCCGCTTGCTTGCGATGTTCGACATAGGCCGGCACGCCCGCGGCTTTGAGCTTCGTTTCCCAGCCGCGCGCCCGCGCCTCGTCGGCGAATACGCCGAGCTGCAACGCGAACCGCGCGCCAGGCGGCGCAGCCGGTGTGCCCGAATCGGCCTGTGCCGGGCTCGGCGCGGGAACAGCCGTCGCGTTGCCGGCCTGAGCCTCGCTCGAACGCGCCGACGCGCCATCCGATTGCGCTTGCTTGGCCGACGTCGACTTCGATTCCGTTTGCTTCGATGAGGTTGGCGCAGTGGCTCCCGACGACGGTTGAGCCCCCTTGCCTTGCTTGACGGCGGCCCCAGCAGCGGGTGCCGGCGCCATGCCCGCTACCGCGGTACCCGAGCCGGCGGCCGTCTCGCTCGCATCGGCCCGATCGGGCGCAACGCCGGCCTGCGTGTCGTCATTGCTATCGTCGCTCACCCGCGACGGCACCGTTGCGGGACGGTTCGGAATATCGATAGCGATATCGTCGGTCACGGGTTTCGGGTGCGAATCCAGCACCATCGGGAGGATGACGATCGCCGCGACCACGAGCGCAATCGCGCCGACGAGCCGGCGGCGCGCACGCTGCTTTTCAGGCAGGGTCGGATCGAGCAGCATCGCGTCGGCATCGCGCGTGCGTTCGCTGCGGCGGGTACGCCGCGCCTCGCGCCCTTCGTGCGCCGCCCCGCTACGCGTGGATTGCGTAGCGGCGCTCCGCCGGCGCGGTGCGTCGTCTTTCTTGCCGAACGAGAAAAATCCCATGAATCGCTGAGTTCGAGGGGGCGGCCACGAGTCTGGCACGCATCGGTCAATGTTGCCGGGACTTACGGTAGGCCATCACGCCTGCGACCGTATAGAAACTGCCGAAAACAGCGATTCTATCATCCTCTGTCGCCCGGCTCAGTGCGTCTTGAAACGCTTCGGCGGGCGTGGCGAAACATTTGACGCTGCTGTCCGGGCCATCCTCGACGCCGGCTTCCCGCAAAATCTTTTCCAGATCTTCAGCGCGCGCGGCGCGCCCGAGCGGCAAGTCCGTCAAACACCAGTGATCGACTTCGCCCTTCAGATGCTGGACGACACCCGCGATGTCCTTGTCCCGCATCGCGCCGAACACGGCATAGGTGTAACGGAAAAAACCCATGCTGCCCAAATTTTGAGCAAGCACTGCTGCCGCGTGTGGGTTGTGCGCGACGTCGAGCACGACGGACGGCCGCCCCGGCAGCACTTGGAACCGCCCGGGAAGCTCGACGTTGGCGAGGCCGAGCCGCACGTCTTGCGCCGAGACGGGCAAGCGGTCACGCAACGCTTCAAGCGCGGCCAGCGCGGCCGAGGTATTGATGAGCTGGTTCGCGCCGCGCAGCGCCGGATAGGCGAGCGCCGAGCGCCGCATCGTGGGCCCGACATAGCTCCACTGCTGCCGCTCGCTGCCTGCCTGCCCTTCATATCGGAAATCCCGCCCGAACAACCACAGCGACGCGCCGATGGCCTGCGCATGATCGATGAGCGTCTGTGGCGCGGCAGGGTCCGCACAGATGGCCGGGCGGCCTGGACGGAAAATGCCTGCTTTCTCGTACGCGATTTTCTCGCGAGTATCGCCGAGATAGTCGGTATGGTCGATGTCGATGCTCGTCACCACCGCGCAATCCGCATCGATGATGTTCATGGCGTCGAGGCGCCCGCCGAGACCGACCTCGAGAATCACCGCATCGAGCGGAAGCGACGCATACAGATGAAGGATGGCGAGCGTCGTGAATTCGAAGTAAGTCAGCGAAACGGGCTCGGCCAGACTCGTGCGCGCCGCCTCGACTGCCTCGAAATGCTCGAGCAGTTCAGCATCGGTCGCGTTTCGCCCATTAATCCGCGCGCGCTCGTTGAATTCGAGCAAATGCGGGGACGTATGGCAGCCGACCCGATAGCCGGCGGCACGCAGAATCGATTCCAGCGTGGCGCAGGTCGAGCCCTTGCCGTTCGTTCCGCCCACCGTGATAACGGGACAATCGAACTTGAGCCCGAGCGCATCCTTCACCTTGCCGATGCGCGTGAGACCCATGTCGATGCCGACCGGATGCGCCGACTCGAGATGCGTGAGCCAGGCGTCGAGAGAAGAAAAAGTGGTCATCCGAAGCCGCGGGCCGTCCCGCGTTAAACAGCGTTGAACGTTTCGTTTAGGCGACGGCGTCCGCGGGTTGGCGCGTGAGCAATGCGATGAGCCGCGCCAATTCCTCGCGCAGCTTGCGGCGGTCGACGATCATGTCGATCGCGCCCTTTTGCAGCAGGAACTCGGCGCGCTGGAAGCCTTCAGGCAGCTTCTCGCGCACGGTCTGCTCGATCACCCGCGGGCCCGCAAAGCCAATCAGCGCCTTCGGCTCGGCAATCACGACATCACCCAGGAACGCAAAGCTCGCCGATACCCCGCCCATCGTCGGATCCGTCAGCACCGAGATGAACGGCAGCTTGGCGTCGGCCAGCTTGGTCAACATCGCGGTGGTCTTCGCCATTTGCATCAGCGAAAGCAGGCTTTCCTGCATGCGAGCGCCGCCGGACGCCGTGAAGCAAATGAACGGCACCTGCTGTTCAAGCGCATTTTGCGCGCCACGCGCGAAACGCTCACCCACAACCGATCCCATCGAACCGCCCATGAACGCGAATTCGAAACAGGACACGACCACCGGCAGCGTATGGATCGCGCCGCCCATGACCACCATTGCATCCGTTTCGCCCGTATCGTCCATCGCATCCTTGATGCGATCGGGGTACTTGCGGCTGTCTTTGAACTTCAGCGCGTCGACCGGGACGATTTCCTGGCCGATTTCATAGCGGCCTTCGGCGTCGAGCAAGCCGTCCAGGCGGGCGCGCGCCCCGATGCGCATGTGATGGCTGCATTTCGGACAAACGTGCAGATTCGCCTCGACGTCATTGCGGTACAGCACCGCCTCGCAAGCCGGACACTTGACCCATAGCCCCTCGGGGATGCCCTTGCGGCTTTTCGGGTCGGTCTGTTTGATCTTGGGCGGCAGCAGTTTGTCGAGCCAGCTCATCGTTGTTCCTTCATATGGTGTTGTTTCTTGCGCACAAGGCGCGGAGGTCTCTCGCCGTCAGACGCAATACACGCCGACACGCGCCGATATGCGCCGGGACTGGCCGCCAGCCGGCGAGCACCCGCGCGCTCGGCACCCCGCCTCAGGCTGCGGGGCCTCCGAGCGCGACCCGCATCAGGCGGCGTCGAGCGCCTGCCGAATCTCGGCGACGAAGCGCGTCAACTCAGCTACGGCATTCCCCGACGGCACTTCTTCGAGCAGTTGCACCAGACGGCTGCCGATGACGACGGCATCGGCCACGTTGGCCACCGCGCGCGCCGTGGAGGCGTCCCGAATACCGAATCCGACCCCAACAGGCAATCGCACTTGCGACTTGATCGCCGGGATTTTACTCGCGATGCTGGAAACGTCCAGATTTGCCGCTCCGGTCACCCCCTTGAGCGAGACGTAGTAGACATATCCGCTCGCCACTTTCCCAACGGCCGCGATCCGCTCGTCCGTCGATGTCGGCGCCAGCAGGAAGATCGGATCGATGCCGGCCGCGCGCAGCCGTGCGGCGAATTGCTCCGATTCCTCGGGCGGGTAATCCACCGTCAGCACCCCATCGACGCCGGCGTCCACCGCTGCCGCAGCGAACGCGTCGACACCCATCCGTTCGACCGGATTGGCATAGCCCATCAGGACGACCGGCGTGTCCGCATCCTGCTCGCGAAACCGCTTTACATCGGCGAGCACCTGCTTGAGCGTCACGCCATGGGCGAGCGCGCGTTCGGAGGAACGCTGAATCACGAGGCCATCGGCCATGGGATCCGAAAACGGCACGCCGAGCTCGATGACGTCGGCACCGCCGGCCACGAGGGCATGCATGAATTCGACCGTGCGGGCTGGATCCGGATAGCCCGCCGTGATGAACGGGATCAAGCCTTTCTTGTTCTGCGCGGCCAGTGCCGCGAATTTCTGTTCGATACGGGACATGGTGTCTTCTCTACCGATAAGTGCGATTTGCCGTGCCGGTTCGTTCAGGAAGCGACGGCGGGCGCGACGGACGGTATGCCGCTCAAAGCGGCCACGCGTTCTCGCGCGATCGCGCAGTAATTTTCATTGATCTCATAGCCGACGAATGCTCGCCCGTGCCGTGCGCAGGCCACCGCCGTCGTGCCGCTCCCCATGAACGGATCGAGTACGCGGCCACCGGGCGGACAGCTCGACAACACCATCCGCTCGACGATTTCCAGCGGCTTTTGCGTCGGATGATCGACCCGCTCGGCGTGTTGGCGATGCAGACGCGACACCGACCAGACGTCCTTCGGGTTGTAGCCGACTTCGAGCCACTTGCTGCCTTCGAACAGCTTGCGCGAACGCGCCTTTTTCGTCGCCGCGTCGTACGGAATCCGCACCGGATCAAGGTCGAAGTAATAATCCTTCGATACCGCGAAAAACCCGATGTTGTCGTGCACGGACGTGAAACGGCGTGTCGTGCCGCCCATGCTGGGCACGCGTCGGTCCCAGATGATCTCGTTGACCATCGTGAGCTTCGTCTTCAAGAACGAGAAGATTTCCGGCGCGTACTGCCAGGTGCAAAACACGTAGAGCGAACCGCTCGGCTTCAGCTTCGGAATCGCCAGATCGAGCCAACGACGTGTCCAGGCGAGAAAGTCCTCGCCCGAAAGCATGTCGGAATCGTTGCCGTAGTCCTTGCCGAGTCCATACGGCGGATCAGCGACGATCAGGTCGATCGAGCCATCGGGCAGCCCCTGCGCTTCCGCCAGAAAATCGCGGTTGTGCAACTCGACCGGCAGCCGGGGTGCGCTCGTGCTACCGAGCGCACCGCCCGCTGCCGCTGGCTGCGGCGCGTCGAATTCGTCGATGAGATCGCGCATTGCCGATTGCTGCCCGGCGCTCAGAGCGCGAGGCCCGAACGTTCGGCGACCGTATGCATATCCTTATCGCCGCGACCCGACAAATTGACGAGCAAGTGCGTGTCGCGCGACAGCGTCGGTGCGATCTTGGCCGCATACGCCAGCGCGTGACTCGATTCGAGCGCGGGGATAATGCCTTCGATCCGGCAGCAATCGTGGAACGCCTTGAGCGCTTCTTCATCGGTGATACCGACGTACTGCGCGCGCCCACTATCGTTCAGCCACGCATGCTCGGGGCCGACGCCCGGATAATCCAGGCCCGCCGAGATCGAATGGGTCTCGATGATCTGGCCGTTTTCGTCCTGGAGCAGATAGGTGCGATTGCCGTGCAGCACGCCGGGGCTGCCCCCGATGATCGACGCGGCGTGACGCCCCGTCTCGATCCCGTCGCCCGCGGCCTCGACGCCGATGAGCTTGACGGCCGTATCGTCGATATACGGATAGAAGATGCCCATCGCATTGGAGCCGCCGCCGACGCAGGCGATCACCATGTCGGGCTGACGCCCGGTGAGCTCGGGCATCTGCACGCGACATTCGTCGCCAATCACGCGCTGAAAATCCCGCACCATCATCGGATACGGATGCGGGCCGGCCACCGTCCCGATGATGTAGAACGTGCTTTCGACGTTCGTCACCCAATCGCGCATCGCTTCGTTCAAGGCATCCTTAAGCGTGCGCGAGCCCGATTCGACAGGCACCACCGTCGCGCCGAGCAGCTTCATGCGGTAGACGTTGGCCGCTTGCCGGCGCACGTCCTCGGCGCCCATATAAACGACGCACTCCATGCCGAAGCGCGCCGCAATCGTGGCGGTGGCCACGCCGTGCTGGCCGGCCCCCGTTTCCGCGATCACACGCGGCTTGCCCATGCGCTTGGCCAGCAGCGCTTGACCGATGACGTTGTTGACCTTGTGCGCGCCCGTATGATTGAGATCTTCCCGCTTGAGGAACACCTGCGCGCCGCCCAGCAGTTCGCTCCAACGCCTGGCGTGATAGATCGGCGACGGACGCCCGACAAAGTACTTGAGCTCGCGCTCGTACTCGGCGATGAAGTCGGGGTCTTGACTGAACTTCTCGTAGGAAATACGCAACTCGTCCAGGGCATGGACGAGCGTTTCGGCGACAAACGTGCCGCCGTACGGGCCGAAGTGGCCGCGTTGATCAGGAAGGTTGTACATGTCGTCACTCTTCGCAGCGGCGGCGAGGCGCGTATCCCTATGGCCGCGCCGCCTTGCCTTTGTCACCCGGCGTCCGCCTCGCGCACCGCGCGCACGAACGCCGCCATTCGGGCGGGATCCTTCACGCCCCTGGCGCCCGCTACTTCGATGCCGCTCGAGACATCGACCGCGTACGGGCGCACGCGCCGAATGGCGTCACCGACGTTTTGCGCGTTCAACCCACCACTCAAAACGGCCCGACGCGCGAGCTCTGCTGGAATAAGTGACCAATCGAATGTCTTCCCGCCGCCGCCATAGCCCTCGACGAGGGTATCGAAGAGCAAGCCGCCGGCTGTCGAATAGTTAAGGGCCGATTCTACCAAATCGGCGGGCTGTGTATCTGCCCCGATGCGCAGGGCGCGCAGCCATGGCAATCCCGCAATGCTGGCAAGCTGTTCGCACTGCGCCGGTGTCTCGTCGCCATGGAATTGCAGCATGGTGAGCGGCACGTTGCTCGTGACTTCCCCGATCCATGCCGCGGTGGGATTCACAAATAAGCCGACGACGGACACGAACGGCGGCAATGCGCCGGCGAGATCGATGGCCTCAGCCACGCCGACCGAGCGCGGGCTCGGCGGATAGAAGACGAGACCCACGGCGTCGGCGCCGAGCTCGACGGCCAGCTCGACATCGGCACGGCGCGATAAGCCGCACAGCTTGATGCGTGTACGCCCGGGAAGCGCACTGACGGCTGGCGAAACGGGAATAGCGCTTGTCATGAACTCATTCGCTCCAAATACCGCTCCAGGGCACGCTTCCGAGGGGCGCGGGCGGCACCGCAAAAGCCTCGGGGTAGGCGACATGGGCCAAATACAGGCCCTCGGGCATGAAAGTCGGTGCGGCGCGATCGCGATTGCGGCTCGCCAGGACATCCGCCATCCACGACACCGGATAGCGGCCCCGGCCCACGGCCACGAGGGAGCCCATCAGATTACGCACCATATGATGCAGGAACGCGTTCGCCCGAAAACGAAAATGAATCAGATCGCCGGCACGTCGAATATCGATTTGATAAAGGTGCTTGACCGGTGTCTTCGCCTGGCATTCCGACGAGCGAAACGCCGAAAAATCGTGCTCGCCGATCAAACACTGCGCCGCGGCACGCATGGCCTCCAGATCGACCGGCGTATGGATCCACCCGGCGCGGCCCGTCAGCATCGGCGAACGCACCGGATTGACGTACAGCACGTAGTAATAGGTGCGTTCGAAAGCGGAGAAACGAGCGTGAAAATCGTCGGGCATCCGCTTGGCCCACAGCACCGCTACCGACGATGGCAGAAAGGCATTCGTGCCGCGCACCCACGAGAAATCCTCTCGATCGAGATCCGTGTCGAAGTGCACGACTTGCCCCAGGCCATGCACACCGGTATCGGTGCGGCCGGCCACGATCGTGTGCAGCGGCTTGCAAGCGAAATCGGCGAGCGCACGCTCGAGCGCGTCCTGCACGGTCTTGCCGTGCGGCTGCGACTGCCAGCCGCAAAAAGCCGTGCCGTCGTATTGAACTCCGAGAGCGATGCGCATAGCCAAGGCAAGAGCGTCAGGAAAGCGGTGCAAGCGTCGCCAGCAACGCGCGCGCTTCGTCGTGAGTGGCCGCGTCGTTCGACTCGATCACCTCGTGAATCAGCGTGCGCGCCCCGCCGAGATCGCCGAGCTCGATGTACTCGGTGGCCAGGTCCAGCTTGTTGCGCGCGATTCGCGCCAGCTGCTCGGGCGTAAATTGCGGCACCGGCGCGCCGTCCTCGGAAGCACCCGCGGCCGCCTCCGCGTTCGGCAAATCGAGATCGAACGACAACTTGAGACGACCGACGGGGGCGGCGCCCAAGCCCGTGACCGCAGGCGGGGCAGGCAGTGTCGCGGGAGCCGCAGGCGCAGTGTGCTCGGCGTCTACCCTTTGGTCATCGTGCTCACCCGGCTCTGCCCGCTCGATCGGCTCCGCGGGTTCGCCCGCCGGCTGGCCGGGTGCACCGGCATGGGCCGTCGCGGCCGGTTCCACGGGGCGCCCCTCGGGTTCTGCAGGCGCTTCGTGCTCAGGCGCGGCGCCTGACGCTTGTGAGGGCTGAACCGCGCTTTCGGCGCCGGGGGCGACGCGGGGCGGCAAGCCCATCTCGAGGCCATCCAGCGCGGCCATCGCCTCGGGCGGCAGTGTTGGCTCGTCCTGCGGCGCAGCGGCGGCGTCTACCGCGCGCGCTTCCGGTTGGCCTTCGGGCGTGTGCGCGCCTGGAGCCTCTTCAGCCTCGGCGCGCTCCGCCGCCTGCGAAACATTCGTCTCGGGCGTTCCTTCGCTCAATGGCTCTGTTTGGGCCGCAGGCGCAGCCGGTGCCGTGACGTTGCTCGCAGGCGCCGGCTCGGCGGAGGCGGCCTCCGCGTGCGGCGTCGCGCTGGAAGAAGCCGTTTCGGCTGCGGGCGCAGCCGGCGGCACCTCGGCACCGTGCGGGGCAGCGGCTTCGCTGTCCACGGGGTGTTCGGGCTGCGGCGGTTCTACCGGAGCCGCTTCCGCGACCGGCGCAGACGGCGCAATCCCTTCCTCGTCCGGCGCCAACACCGCTTCGTCGGCCTCGCCGGCCTTCAGCGCATAGAGCGGATTGTCCGGATCGAGTTGACGCCCGATCGCCGAAACGTGTGTCCAATTCGGACCGCGACCGCCCGACAAGCGGTAGATGCGTTGAGCGATCTCGTCGAAACCTCGCACGTTCTGGTGCTCGGCGTAGTGCGCAGCCAGCCCCATCAGCGCCCGTTTGCTCGACGGCGTCCGGGCGAGAGTCGCCAGGAACTCCGCTTCGACCGGATCATTCGTCGCTGCCGCGGGAGAGGCCGCCTGCTCGGCCTGCGCGGCATCCTCGGCTCGCGGGCCCGACGCGGCGCCCTTCGACGAACCGCCGGCCGCGGCCACGGCGGGCGCGTTCGGCCGACGACGCCGGCCCAGTCCAAGTGCAATCAGCAAGACGAGCAGCGCCGCCACGACTGCGGCAGCAATGGCCGCGACGACCGGAACCTCGTTGCGCGCCAGGGTAACGCCGTAGCCGCCTACGCCGATGAACCGCTGATTGGCGGCTGCGGCGGCACGCGACGTTCCAGGCGCCGGGGCTGCGATACCGCCCGGGGCCGGCTTCGCGACAAAGCCCGATCCCGACGCGCCGACGGGCGCATTGGCCATGCCGTCCGTATGCGCCGCCGACGGCGCGCCGAATCCATGCCGCTGCAGTTCCATCAGCACACGGTTCTTCAGCGTGAGCAGTTGCTGGAGACTCGACACCTTCGGATGCGAGGCGGCAGCGGCCGGTGCCGCGCTGGAAGGCGTTGCGGCCACGAGCTTCGGCGCGCTGGCCTGAGCGGGCGCCGAGGCCACCTGAGCTGCCGAACCGCTTGCGGCCGTCGCGCTAACCGCGGAGGCCGCAGGCGCAGAAGCCGCGGAAGCCGTCACCGCACCGGACGCAGCAACGCCCGATGCAGCGGCCTCGCTCGCCGGCGCCTGCGCGGCGAGGCTCGCTGGCGTGGCAGGCGCAGGCTGGATGGCGCCGGACCATGCGTGACCGCCGCTCGCGCCACTCGGCGCGCTCGGCTGCGGATGAGGCGCAGCCGGGGAGGCGGTATTCGACGCGCCGCCTGCGGCCGGCGCGGCCGCTTTAGCCGAAGCCGAAGCCGAAGCCGAGGCGCCGGCAGCGGCACTGGCCGGCGACGGCGAGACGGCGGCGGAGGCCGATGCCGGCTTCGCCGCAGGCGCACCACTCGCCTTCGTCCCAGCAGCGGCGGCCTGCGATGCAGCTATCCCAGCCGGCGCCGCATTCACTGCGCTCGCCGACGATGCGGCAGGCGCGGCTTCTACTTTAGCCACCGCGCCGGTCGCGTCGAGTGGGGGAACGTTGAGCACGGCGCCGAGCTTCAGCAGACTCGGATCGCCACGCATGAATGCTGACGGGTTCGCATCGAAGATCGCTCGCGCGGCTCGGCCCAGCACGGCCTTGTCGTGCGATCCGGTGGCCGCCGCGGCGATATCCGCCAGCGATTGCCCGGGTTTGACTGCGACCTGTGTCGAAGCGGAAGCCGAAGCGGCCGAAGGCGTCGATGTTGTCGCGGAGGCGGCCGCCGCGGCCGCGTTTGCCGGTGCGGCCCCAGCAGGCGACGCGCAAACGAGCCAGGCGCAAGCGAGCGCAAGCGGGACGGCCCGGCGCGTCGAACGTGTTGTCATGAAAGTGTCACGCGCGTACAAGCGCGCCTCGATATGGCGTTTGGGATAGACCAAGATTCGCTGCGGCAATTAAAAAAGGCGTCGCGGCAAAGCGACGCCTTTTGGGTCCTATGCGTCATAGCCGCATAGTTTACGTGAGGAACCCGGGCAAGACCACTGTGCGGTATCGCGGGCAAGATCCAGCGCCTTGGCGGCATCGGCTCGCTCAGCTTCCCCACGCCGGGCTTTAGCGCTCCAGCAAGATACGCAGCATGCGGCGCAGCGGCTCGGCCGCACCCCACAAGAGCTGATCGCCAACCGTGAATGCCGACAGATATTCACCGCCCATCGCGAGCTTGCGCAGACGGCCGACCGGCACCGACAGCGTGCCCGTCACGACGGCGGGCGAAAGATCGCGCATCGAGGCTTCGCGCTCGTTCGGCACAACCTTCACCCAATCGTTGGCCGCCGCCAGGATGCCGTTGATCTCGTCGAGCGGCACGTCCTTCTTGAGCTTGATCGTCAGCGCTTGCGAATGGCAGCGCATCGCGCCGATACGCACGCACAGGCCATCGACGGGAATCGAGCCGGGTTGCCCCATGGCCGGATTGCCGAGAATCTTGTTCGCTTCGGCGCCGCCCTTCCATTCTTCCTTCGACATCCCGTTGCCAAGATCCTTGTCGATCCAGGGAATCAGCGAGCCGGCGAGCGGCACGCCGAAATGCTTCGTGGGCATCGCATCCGAATTCATCGTTTCGAGCACGCGCCGGTCGATGTCGAGGATGGCCGAGGACGGATCGGCCAGTTGTTCCTGGACCGCGCCATGCAGCGCACCCATCTGCGACAGCAGCTCGCGCATATTCTGCGCGCCCGCGCCCGATGCGGCCTGATAAGTCATGGCGGTGATCCAGTCGACGAGGTTCTCGTTGAACAAGCCGCCCAGCGCCATCAACATCAGGCTGACCGTGCAATTGCCGCCGATGAAGTTCTTCGTGCCGTTGACGAGCGCGCTCTTGATCACATCCAGGTTGACGGGATCGAGAATGATGACGGCGTCATCGGCCATACGCAGCGACGATGCCGCGTCGATCCAATAGCCGTTCCAGCCCGCGGCACGCAGCTTCGGGAACACGTCGTTCGTGTAATCGCCGCCTTGGCAGGTGATCACGACGTCGCACTTCTTCAGATCGTCGATGCTCGTAGCGTCTTTGAGCTTCGTCTCGTTCTTGGCGAACGACGGCGCGTTGCCGCCCACGTTGCTGGTGCTGAAAAACACCGGTTCGATGAGATCGAAATCGCCTTCCTGCTGCATGCGCTGCATCAGGACGCTGCCGACCATACCGCGCCAACCTACGAGACCTACGTTCATGACTAACCCTTGGAGTGGACGCTTCCCCGCAACCTTGCCCGGCG
>NZ_JBQCDN010000241.1:0-4890 GCF_051961175.1 Trinickia sp.
GGCCATCGGCGCCAGAAAATCGATATCGCGCTCGATCAGCGACGATTTCGTGATTGCGGCGAACGGATGGCGGAAGTCATGCAGGACTTCGATCACGCGCCGCGTCAAACGTAGTTCGCGCTCCACGGGCTGATAGGCGTCGGTGTTCACTCCGAGTGCGATCGGCTCAGGCGTGTAGCTGCTTTTGGATAGCTCGCGTTGCAGCAGCTCGGGGGCGTTGATCTTCGCGTAAATGCGGCTTTCGAAATCGAGCCCCGGCGACAGTCCGAGATAGCTGTGGGTGGGACGGGCGAAGCAATAGATACAGCCGTGCTCGCACCCGCGGTAAGGATTCAGGGAAACGCTGAATGGTATGTCCGGCGACGCGTTGCGCGTCAGGATGCTGCGCGCCCGCTCTTCGAACACGCGTGTCTTAAGCGGGGGCCGAGGGCTGTCTTCGGCATCCGGCAGCCAGCCGTCGTCGAACGCTGCACGCTGATCGGCTTCGTAACGTCCTTGCAGATTCGTAACGGCGCCCCGCCCCTTGAGCGGAGCGGGGGGAGCAATGGGATATTCGGCGTCGGGGTCGTCCATCGTGCATGCAGACCCGGCGCAATCGCGTGGGCCGCCCTCAAGTTCGAGATCGAGAATGTCGGGTGATGCTTTTGCCCGGGTAGGAATGCCCCTTACCGGGCCCGGCACAGATCCCGGCGCACGCGATTCGCGCACCGGGCCCCGGCGGATACTGTATGCCCATACAGTACATCGATCTGAACGAGATGGCTAGTTCGAATGCATACGGCGCGCCTATTGCGAGAAGTCCAGTGCGTTGGTCAGGTCGCCCATCGGCTTGTTGCCGTGCGAAATGAGGGCTGCGTCGCGCTGCTTCAGGCCCGCAAGCGTCGGCAGGGCAAAGCGGTGGGTGATCAGGCGCAGCACCGAAGCCGTGTCGTACTGAGTGTGGTCCACAAAGCCCTTCTTGGCGAATGGCGAGACGATGATTGCCGGGATACGCGTGCCCGGGCCCCAGCGGTCAGCAGTCGGCACCGTGGCGTGGTCGTAGAAGCCGCCGTTTTCGTCATACGTCACGACGATCACCATATGCTTCCACTGCGGGCTTTGCTGCAGTTGGGCGATGACATTGGCGATGTGAGCATCGCCATCCGCCACATTGGCGTAGCCGGGGTGCTGGTTCAAGTTGCCCTGCGGCTTGTAGAACGTGACGGCAGGCAGCTTGCCTGCAGCGGCATCCTGCAGGAAGGCAGCGTCGTAATCGCGCAGGTGGGCTGTGCGTTCAGCTTTGCCGGTGGTTGTCGCCGGGTCGAAGCGGCTGAAGTAGTTGAACGGCTGGTGGTGCGGCTGGAACTGAATCGTGCCGCTGTAGATCACGCTGCGCGTGGCGTTCGCCGCATCGGCGATGGCCGAATTCCAGGCGCCGGCATACCAGGCCCAGTCCACGCCCTTGGCGGTCAGCAGATCGCCAATGTTGGTGGTCGACTGCGTCGGCATCGTCGAAGCCTTGGTCGGGTCGGCATAGGCAGCGTTGCCGCTGGCCACAGCGTTGCCCGACGGCTGATACGGCGGCTGCATCGTGTTGACGGCGTAGAACACGCCCGAACCATCGTCCGCCGTGAGCGTGCTGTCGTTGAGGTAGACCGCCTTGCCCGACAAGACCGAACCCGGGTTGCCCGTGCCCGGGGTAAGCACCGGCACGCCATCGGCATTGACGGTGACCTTCGAGATGCTGTTGGCCGCCGGCGAATTCGCGACGTTCGGATAGATCGGCGCGCAGGCGCAGATCAGATACTGGTGGTTCAGGAACGAACCGCCAAAGGCCCCCTGGAAGAAGTTATCGGCCAGCGTGTATTGCTTGGCAACGTTCCACATGGCCATCTTGCTACCATCGTAGTAGCCCATCGACAGGCCACCCGCGTCGGAGTAGGCGGCGTACATGTCGTTCTTGCCGCCGTTGATCTGCATCTGGTCGTTGTAGAAGCGGTGCACCAGATCACGTGTGATGACGCTTTGCGGCACCACCACGCCCGTGCCGTTGACTCCGGCAGGGTCATCGATCTGGAAGGGCTTGTTGGGCCAGCCAGTCGTCTGCGACTGCGTAACCGTCACACTTTGGCCGGCGGCGGTCAAGCCGCCCCAGGTCGGCGGCAGCGTCGGCAGCACGGAGCCGTCGAAGTCCTTTTGCGCCACGAACGAGCCGGTGGACGTCGAATTCACGCCCGGAACGCCGTTGGCGCCCGGGAACAGGCCATACAGGTTGTCGAAGCCGCGGTTTTCCGCGTAGATCACGACGATGGTCTGGACATTCTTGGCCAACGCCATGCGCTTGCCGATGCCGTTGCCGAGAGCCTTCTTGATGTCGCCGCCGTCGGCGACAGTGTCGGCAATAAGATCGATGGTCTCGTCGATCTCGGCCTGCAGCGCGGCCTTGATGTTCGCGTCGGTTTCCTTGTTGTGGTCTTCCAGCAGCTTGTCGGCGGTCACACCCACGCGTGCGGCCAACGCCGCCTTCGCGGCGTTGAGGTCGCCGCCGTTGCTTTCCATCAACGCGGTCAGCTCGGTCGAGATGGCGCTCACGATGGCGTTGGCGCCGGCCGGAGCGCGGAACACCAGCGGGCGGGTGATGGCCGTGTGTGCGCCCGTTGCCGGGTCGTTGCGGAACGCGTCCGTGCCGATTTCCACCGCGATCGCGCCCGTGCCGCTCAGCGTGTAGGCGCCGTTGGCGTCGGTGTAGGTGCTGGCTTCACCTGCATCGCACTTGCCGTTGTTGTTGGCGTCGATACAGACCTTCGCATGCTCGAAGTAGCTGCCGGTCACGACGCCGGAGGTGCCGGTGGAGACACTGTTCGAATCGCTGCCGTGGCAAGCGGACATACAGGCTGCCGCCAGCGCGGCGAGCGGAAGATGAGGCAGAAGTCGGAACACGCGGCTCATGATTTCCCTGAATTGTTGTAAGGGGGACGAAAGCGAGCCGAAGTCTGGACTTCGTGTGTGACAAGCTGATGATCGACGGTGGCCTGAAGCGAGTCTCGCTCCAATTGCGCCATGATTGGCTTATCAGAATGAGTCGCCGACCATCGAACGCTTGAAGACATTTCCCATCATGCGATTTCCCTGACGACCGACGTGACAGGGGCGTGGCGACATCAAAACGTCATCGGGCGAATGCTAGTTTCCAAAGCTTGCAAATTTCCGCCCTTTGCCAATGCGCCGCCATCTGTCTATCGCCACGCTTTGCGTGATCGCCGTTTCAGCGTTTGCGCTCGCCGGGGTGATTGCAAGTGGGCGTGCCGAACCTTCAACGGCGCGGGCGGCCACACCTCCGGTAGTCGAGCCGGCAACGGCCTCCGTACCGGCCGCGCCGGCCTACGAAAAGGCCTTCTACACCATGATTGGGAAGCGCCGCCCATCGGTGCAGGCCATGGCGGCGTTAGGCAAGGCGCTGTTCTTCGATCCGGCGCTGTCCGCCTCGGGCAAACAGTCCTGTGCGAGCTGTCACAGCCCCACGCATGCCTATGGCCCGTCAAATGATCTATCGGTGCAACTGGGCGGGCCGGAAATGAACCGGACCGGCGTGCGTGCCGCGCCGTCGCTGCGTTATCTGCAGAACGTGCCGCCTTTCTCCGAACATTTCTTCGAGAACGACGGCAACGACTCCGAAGACCAGGGCCCCACCGGCGGCTACACCTGGGATGGCCGCGCGTCCTCCACGCATGACCAGGCGCGCATTCCGCTGTTGTCGGCCCACGAGATGGCCAACGGCACGCCGGCAGCAGTGGTGGCCAAGCTGCGGACGGTACACGGGGGCCGCTATGCACAGACGTTCCGCCTGGTGTTTGGCAAAGACATACTTGATACCGAAGAGACTGCCTTCCGGGCAGCGCTCATGGTGCTGGAGGTGTTCCAGCAGACGCCGTCGGAGTTCTACCCGTACGACAGCAAGTACGACGCGTTCTTGCGCCGCGAGGTCAAACTCTCATCACAGGAGATGCGCGGTCTGCAGGTGTTTACCGATCCTGCCAAGGGGAACTGCGCCTCGTGCCACGTGAGCGCCATCACGCAAGACGGCGCATTCCCCGCCTTTACGGACTTTGGCCACATTGCCGTGGGTGTGCCGCGCAACCGCACGCTGGCCGCCAATGCCAACCCGGCCTTTTACGACCTGGGCCTTTGCGGCCCAGACCGGACCGATTTCAAGGGCCGCGCGGACTACTGCGGCCGTTTCCGTACGCCATCGCTGCGCAACGTGGCGCTGCGCAAGACCTTCTTCCACAATGGCGCCATCCACTCACTGGAAGACGCCGTGCGCTTCTACGCCGAGCGGGACACTCAACCGCAGAAGTGGTACCCGCGCAAGGCGGATGGCACGGTCGACAAGTTCGACGACCTGCCGCCCCAGTACCGGACCAACGTCAACATGGAGCCGCCCTTCGGCGGCAAGCCCGGAGACAAGCCTGTGCTGACTGAATCCGACGTGCGCGACATCGTCGCCTTCCTCAAGACGCTGACCGACGGTTACCGCCCGACGCACGTGGCCCAGCGCTGACCGGTGCGCGCCGTTTCATGCAGCGAGTCGCAGGCTTCGCCACCTGCTTCAGTCGATCAAGCGGTAGGGAACGTCGGGGCGCGCTCGTGCGGCGGTTGCGCATGGGCGCTTAGCGTGTCGAACTTCGAGCGGGCAGATCAGTTGTCCCTTGCTGAGATACGCCCGAACTCGCGAGTAAGTGTATGCGTCGACGCTTTTTCTGGGTCAGGTGCCTGCTGATTGGCGGTAGTGGTCGTAGCCGCTAAGGTGTTGGGGGGGGGTTACGAAAAAAAAACCTTTAAAAAAACAAACACACCCCCCAAACCACCCCCGCAAACCCCCGGGGGGCCCCAAATAAACAAATATGTGGT
>NZ_JBQCDN010000242.1:0-8927 GCF_051961175.1 Trinickia sp.
ATCCGGCCTACCCGGCTTCGATCGCCTCGCCCGATACGTCCACCTATCCATTCGATCCGATCACCCATGACTACCGCTGAGCCGTCTCGATTGCGCGCGCATCGCGCTGCGCCGGACACGCCGGACACGCCGGACACGCCAGGGCGCTCCGGCCCGTCCGGCGCCCCGGCTGCGCCGAGTGCATCGTCGTCGCCCAACGCATCGCTGGAAGCCACGCCGGCGCGCGCCCTTGGCGAATTCATCCGTGCCCATCGCGAACGCCTGACGCCGGCCGCCGTCGGTCTGCCGCCGGGCCCGCGCCGGCGCACGCCGGGGCTGCGCCGCGAGGAAGTCGCCCAAATGTGCGGCGTGAGTCCGACCTGGTACACGTGGATCGAGCAAGGGCGCCCCGTCTCGGCTTCGGCCGACGCCCTCGCGCGCATCGCCGTCGCCCTGCGGCTCTCGCGCGCCGAGCGCGGTTACCTGTTCGAACTCGCCGGCGAGCGCGATCCGGCCGAGCCGACGCCCGCGTCGAACGACGCGCCGGCGGCGCTCATCGCGACAGTGGGCCTCATTGACGCCCCGGCCTACGTGCTCGATCGGCAATGGAACGCGCTGGCTTGGAATACGCACGCGGCCGAGCTCTTCGTGGGCTGGCTCGACGGCCCGCCCGACCCGGCGCGCGAGCGCAATTTATTGCGCTTCACGTTCACCGAGCCGGCCGCGCGCACGCTCATCGTCGATTGGGAAACGCGCGCGCGGCGGCTCGTTGCCGAATTTCGCGCCGATTCGATCCGGCATCTGAACGACGGCCCCACGCGCGCCCTGATCGACGCGCTCAGCGCTGACAGCGAGGCATTCGTCGGCTTTTGGTCGTCGCAGGACGTCGGCGAGCGTGAAGGCGGCTCCCGGGCGTTCGATCATCCGCGGCAGGGGCGGGTCGTGTACAACCAGATCACGCTGCGGCCTGCCCATCGCGAGGATTTGCTGCTCGTCGTGCTCGTGCGCGCCTGAAACGCGGAGCGGCGCGTCCGCACCGGCGTGCGTCGGCGTGCGTCGGCGTGCGCAGGCGTGCGCAGGCGGTAAGATAGCGCCCAACGTACACGACGGCCCCGACGCCGCCTTATGACCACCTTGCCCAACGAACCCACGCCGCCCGTGCTTGCGGCTCTGCTCGCGCGCGTCGCCGAGCAGGACGCCAGCGCGCTGCGCACGCTCTACGAGCTCACCAGCGCGAAACTGTTTGGCGTTGCGCTGCGTATATTGGTGAAGCGCGAATGGGCGGAGGAAGCCTTGCAGGAGTCGTTCGTCAATATCTGGCGCTATGCGGGCGATTACCGCGAGGCGCTTGCGGCGCCGCTCACGTGGATGGCCGCCATCGTCCGCAATCGCGCGCTCGACTTTTTGCGCCGGCAAAAGGCCAGTGCGTCCGACGGCTCGGCGTTGACGACCGAATGGAGCGACACGCTCGACGAAGTCATCGCCGGCGACGAGCGCGACCCGGCCGAGTCGGCGCTTTTGTCCGAACAAGCGAAGTTGCTCGCGGTCTGCATGTCGCGCCTCGACGCGAGCCAGCGTCAAGCCGTCGCGCTCGCCTATCTGCGCGATCAGAGCCATAGCGAGATTGCGGAGCAGCTGTCCGTGCCGCTCGGGACGATCAAGTCCTGGGTGCGGCGCGGCCTTGAAAAACTGAAGATTTGCATGGGGGGCAAGTGAGATGACGACCCTCACGTTCATTCCGTTCATATTCCCGCGAGGAGGCTTTAGCCTCTCTTCGCGTGGCCGGACGGGAGACTGACATGGACTTGCACCGTTATCCCGATCTAATCGACCGTCTCGCCGGAGAATACGCGCTTGGGGTATTGCGCGGGGGCGCGCGCAAGCGCTTCGAGACGCTGGCCAGCCGCGACCATCATGTGCGCGAAGCGATCGAGCGCTGGCAGGCACGTATCGGGGCGATGACCGAACTGGCGCCGAGCGTTGCGGCACCCGCGAGCGTGTGGGAAGGCGTCGAGCGCAGGCTCGGGCTCTCGGCCGCCGCTCAGGCGGCTCAGGCGGCTCAAGCGGCTCAAGCCGCGACCGCGCGGACGCCCGCACGGCCGGGCGCCATGCGTGCCGAGCGGAGTGCGGCTCGCGCACGCTGGTTCGACTCCTTGACGTTCTGGCGCGGCTGGTCGATCGGTGCGACGGGGCTGGCGCTCGCCGCTGTTGTTGCGCTGGCGGTGACGTTGCGGCCGTTCGCGCCCGAAGGCGTACCCTCGGATCAAACTCAGCAAACCGCGGAGGCAAGGCAGCCAAGCGGTGCGAAGATCGAGCGCGTGGCGTACGTCGCCGCGCTCGTGCCGCCCGATCAACCGAAAAGCGCGACGATGGCGTTCGTGATGTGGGACGACAAGAACGCGATGGTCAGCGTGCATCGTATGACGGGCGGCAATGCGCCGCCGCCCGGCAAGAGCGAGCAACTCTGGGGTGTGATGCGCGACGGCAAGATGGTGTCGCTTGGGATGCTGCCGGCCGGTGAAGTCGTCTCCATGAAAGTTCATGGGATGAACGTCTACGCGAAGATTGCCGTCTCGGTCGAGCCAATGGGCGGCTCGCGGCGTGCGGACGGGCCGACCGGCCCCGTCGTCTGCGAAGGCTCGTTGATGGCGACGGCTTAGTTCGCCGCTTGGCCTGCTTGGCCTGCTTGGCCTGCTTGGCCTGCTTGGCCCGCTGCCCGGTTGGCTGCCCGGTTGGCTGCTTAGTCCACCCTCCAGCCGGCCCTTTGTCATGCGGATTCCCTGCTGGCTCGTCAAGGCGGCAAGCCGCTCGGGCGGCGGTGATAAAATCGAGCGCTTATCCGCCGCTTCGGCTTAGCCACTTCGGCCTACCTTCTCACCGCCCATCATCATGACGTCTCAACTGCACAAAAAAGGCGAAGCCTGGTCGGCTCGCTTCTCGGAGCCGATGTCGGAGCTCGTCAAGCGCTACACCTCGTCGGTGTTCTTCGATAAGCGCATGGCGCTCGTCGACATCGAAGGCTCCCTCGCGCACGCGAAGATGCTGGCTGCGCAAAAGATCATCGCCGCGGCCGATCTCGAAGCGATCGAGCGCGGCATGGCGCAAATCAAAGGGGAAATCGAGCGCGGCGAATTCGTCTGGCAGCTCGATCTCGAAGACGTCCACCTGAATATCGAAGCACGCCTGACCGCGCTGATTGGCGATGCCGGCAAGCGCCTGCATACGGGCCGCTCGCGCAACGATCAAGTCGCCACCGATATCCGCCTGTGGCTGCGCGGCGAAATTGATCGCATTGGCGGGCTGATCAAGGATTTGCGCGTTGCCCTCGTCGATATGGCCGAGCAGCATGCGGAAACAATCATGCCGGGCTTCACGCACTTGCAAGTCGCGCAGCCGGTCACGTTCGGCCATCATCTGCTGGCCTACGTTGAGATGTTCGGCCGCGATGCCGAGCGCATGCGCGATTGCCGTACGCGCGTCAATCGCTTGCCGCTCGGCGCGGCCGCGCTCGCCGGCACGAGCTATCCGATCGATCGGCATGCGGTGGCGAAGACGCTCGGTTTCGACGGTATCTGCGCGAACTCGCTCGACGCCGTGTCCGATCGTGACTTCGCGATCGAATTCACGGCTGCGGCGGCGCTCGTCATGACGCACGTCTCGCGTTTGTCGGAAGAGCTGGTGCTGTGGATGAGCCCGCGTGTGGGCTTCATCGATCTGGCCGACCGCTTCTGCACGGGTTCGTCGATCATGCCGCAGAAGAAGAATCCCGACGTACCCGAGTTGGCGCGTGGGAAGACGGGCCGTGTGAATGGCCATTTGATGGCTTTGTTGACGCTAATGAAGGGCCAGCCGCTCGCCTACAACAAGGACAATCAGGAAGACAAAGAGCCGCTGTTCGACACGGTCGATACCGTTGCCGATACGTTGCGGATTTTTGCCGAGATGGTGGCGGGTATCACCGTGAAACCTGAAGCGATGCGTGCCGCGGCACTGCAAGGATTTTCGACGGCGACGGATCTGGCCGATTACCTGGTCAAGCGCGGCCTGCCGTTCCGCGACGCGCATGAGGCTGTCGCTCATGCGGTGCGGATCTGCGACGATCGCGGATGTGATCTGGCCGATCTGACGCTCGATGAAATGCGTACGGAGCTGCCGAACGTCGCGCATTTGATCGGCGAGGACGTGTTCGGGTATTTGACGCTGGAAGGGTCCGTGGCAAGCCGCAACCATCCGGGTGGCACGGCACCTGAGCAGGTGCATGCGGCTGTTCAAGCGGTACGAAAGACGCTGTAAGCGCAGAAGCGCGACGGCGGGCTCGGCAGACAGTCGACGCCGTCGCGCTGGATTTCGGCGTATCGGCGGTACGCTCTCCTCTCCTCTTCCCCTCTACAGGTGACTTGCGCAAACGGTCACCTCGTCCTGACCCTTCTGTAGCGCCCCCAAGGTACCCGCGCCCGTTGTTTGGTCTGAAAATCGTGCACCTATGAGTGTCTTGAACCGCAAGTCGCCTACCATCGCCGACATCTCTTAGGATCATTCGGCAAAGGGGCGACACCTTGAACATTCTTTATGCGCCGGTCGCTCCGCTCCGGAAACACGGCTGCTTCGAGTACGGCGATACGGACGGCCACGGGAGAACGCACGTGCTCGCTTCGACCGCGTCTGCTGAGCCGATCTACGCCTACCTCGCAGGGTAGCGATGCTAGAGCAAGTCCATGTCACTCCTGACGGGGTGAAATATAGGTTAGTCGCAATTCGGGCGAGCACTCCGGCAATGGAACCGCAGCTCAAGGTGCTTCGCGCTCAGACGGCGACCGTCGAGGTGATTATCAGCGATTCGCGGCTCGCTAAGTTTGGATCGCAATTCGGGCATGCGGCAATTATCGTGAACGGCATAGCCTACTCCCGAGCGCCTACAAGGTACGATGCAAAGAGAACATACGCCGAGTACGTTAGTGACCAACGGAACTTTCGAGATTCGACTGGCTACGTACTGCGGGTTTCCCCACAGGAAGAAAGAGCGATTGAAGCGGAGCTGAAGCGCCGTGTGGAAGCCTCCAACCACGATCCCGTGCGCCACAGTTACAGCCTCCTGGGGAATAGCTGTTCGTCGAATGTAGCTGACGTGCTGCGCCAAGTGGGAATTCTCGCCCATGATCCGCGAGGATTTGGCATAGTCAGCCCAGCAGACCTCGCGGTGGGCCTGTCCCACTCCAAACGAGTAAAGGAAAAGCGGTTTTATCGCAAAATCGGATCATGACAAACTTTCGTTTATCGGGTGCAATTGCAATCGCGCTCCTAATTTGCGCTTGTTCCGAGCAGCCAAGCGGCATCTGGGTTGCGGCGAAGGCAACCCCAGTCTACGCATCCAATGACGACGCAGAAACGAGAACGCTGTTTACCCTACGGCCTGGCGACGCTTGTACGCCGCTGCGCATGATAGAGATGAAGGTGTATCAGCATACGGAAATCGAATGCGAAAAAGGGCGCGGCTGGGTGACGGGCAAACACAACTTCAATATCAAAGCCGCCGCTTGATCTGCCTGCGTCAACTGTTGCAATCGGCCCATCTCCGTGCAAACGAATCGGCTATGTCGTAAAGCGAACTATGACAAACCTTCGTCCGGCGGCTAGCATCGCAATCGGGCTTCTCATTTCGGCTTGCTCGAGCCGGCCGGGCGAACGATGGGTGGCGACGGAGGAAACGCCGGTTTAACGCCAGCTGCCCCCCTCAATCATTCCCCACCGTCTCCGACAAGCGCTTGATCGTCGCCACGCGTTCGCCGATGAGATCCACACGCTCAGCTTCGGTACCCAGCGGCGCGGTGGCATCGAAGTACGCCTTCCACGCGCGCTGCGCGCGCAGGAGCGCCGGCCGCGCGCGAGCGGGCAACTTATCCCGCAGCGCCCGCTCATAGCGCCGCAAATCGAACTGCGCATGCTCGCAGGCCGCATCGACATTGCACGGGCGCATCCGCTCGTCATGCGCGCGCGCGTCGTCGCTTTGCGCGCGCGACGCAACAGGGCTCGAAACAGCCGGCGCGTCCGAGCCCACGCGGGCCCCTGAAGCCATCGCTGCAACCGCACCCGACATCATTCCCGAAGTTGCCGCCGATGCCCCCGATGCAGCCGATGTGGGAGCAGCAGGAGCCGCCGCCGGCGGCGGCGCAAAACGCGACGCCACATGCCGAAGCGCGAGCGCGCGATCGCGCACCGACTGCAGCTGCATGTTCGCTTGCGTAATCGAATAGGTGCTGCCGCGCGTCGTCGCGAAGACTGCACGCAACAGCGGCGCCTCTTCCTTGCGCCAAGCGAGCCAATGATTCTGGCTGTCCTGCCAGCCGCGCCGCGCCGCATCGGGGGCAGTGCCCTCGATCGAGCGCATCGCGCTATCGATCGCCGCTTGCCACGCATCGCGCGCGGCCTCGATGCATTGCACCTGCCCCGGTGTCGACGAACGATCCGCACGGGCCGAGCAGTTTTGCATCGCCGTATCGATTGGATCAGCACGCGCCGCCTCGGCATGCGCCGCAAGCGGCGCCCCGGACAGGGCGACGAGCAACGCGCATCGCAGGACCGATTCCGCGAACGCGCGGAGAGGATTCTTCGACTTCAGCATCGTCAAACGCGCACGCAATCGACGAAATACTCGGTGCGCCCGCCCGCCGTTTCCGCTACGAGGCCATGAATATCCGTCGAGAAACCCGGGAAGCGCTCGTTGAATTCGCGCGCGAACCGCAGATAGTTGACGATCGTCTTGTTGAAGCGCTCGCCCGGAATCAGCAACGGAATGCCCGGAGGATAGGGCGTCAGCAAAATGCTGGTCACGCGCCCCTCGAGTTCGTCGATCGGCACACGATCGATCTCGCGGTGCGCGAGCTTCGCGAATGCGTCGGACGGCTTCATCGCCGGCTCCATGTTCGACAAGTACATTTCCGTCGTCAGGCGCGCGATGTCGTTCGCGCGATAAACGCTGTGGATCGCCTGGCACAGATCGCGCAGGCCCATGCGCTCGTAGGCCGGATGCTGCGCGACGAACTCGGGCAGCACGCGCCACAACGGCTGATTCGTATCGTAGTCGTCCTTGAACTGCTGCAGCTCGGTCACCATCGAATTCCAACGGCCCTTCGTGATGCCGATCGTGAACATGATGAAGAACGAGTACAAGCCCGTCTTTTCGACGATGATGCCGTGCTCGGCCAGATACTTCGTCACGATCGCCGCCGGAATGCCCGTTTCGCCGAAGTCGCCCGCCATGTCCAGCCCCGGCGTCACGATCGTCGCCTTGATGGGATCGAGCATGTTAAAGCCGTCGGCCAGCGGGCCGAAGCCGTGCCATGGGTCTTCGGCGCGCAGGATCCAATCCTCGCGCGAGCCGATCCCTTCGTCAGCCAGCGCCTCGGGGCCCCAGACCTGGAAGAACCAATCTTCGCCGTACTCGGCATCGACCTTGCGCATTGCGCGGCGGAAGTCGAGCGCCTCGGCGATCGATTCTTCGACGAGTGCTGTACCGCCAGGCGGCTCCATCATCGCAGCGGCGACGTCGCACGAGGCGATGATCGCGTACTGCGGGCTCGTCGACGTATGCATCAGATACGCTTCGTTGAACCGGTGCCGATCGAATACGCCATGCTCCGAGTCCTGCACGACGATCTGCGACGCCTGCGAAATGCCGGCGAGCAGTTTGTGCGTCGAATGCGTCGCGAACACGAGCGCGCCCGTACGCGGACGCCCGGCGCCGATCGCGTGCATGTCCTGATAGAACGGGTGAAACTCGGCATGCGGCAGCCACGCTTCGTCAAAATGCAGCGTATCGAGGAAATCGCCGAGCAATTCCTTGATCATCTCGACGTTGTAGACCACACCGTCGTACGTGCTTTGCGTGATCGTCAGAATGCGCGGCTTCAGGTTCGGATTCTTTTCGAGGGCCTCGCGCGCAAACGGGTTCGCCAGGATCTTCTTGCGGATGTTCTCAGGCTTGAATTCGTCGCGCGGGATCGGGCCGATGATGCCGAAGTTGTTGCGCGTCGGCGTGAGGAACACCGGAATCGCGCCGGTCATCGTAATCGCGTGCAGGATCGATTTGTGGCAGTTGCGATCGACGACGACGATATCGCCCGGCGCAACGGTTGCGTGCCAGACGATCTTGTTCGACGTCGACGTGCCGTTCGTGACGAAAAACAGGTGATCGGCGCTGAAGATGCGCGCGGCATTGCGCTCGGAAGCCGCCACCGGCCCAATGTGATCGAGCAACTGCCCAAGTTCGTCAACGGCATTGCACACGTCCGCGCGCAGCATGTTTTCGCCGAAGAACTGGTGGAACATCTGCCCAAGCGGGCTCTTCAGGAACGCGACGCCGCCCGAGTGCCCCGGGCAGTGCCACGAGTACGAGCCTTCGTCGGCGTACTTGACGAGTTCCTTGAAGAACGGCGGCGACAGCGAATCGAGGTACACCTTCGCCTCGCGCACGATGTGGCGCGCGACGAATTCCGGGGTGTCCTCGAACATGTGAATGAAGCCGTGCAGCTCGCGCAGGATATCGTTCGGCAGATGGCGCGAGGTGCGCGTTTCGCCGTACAGGAAGATCGGAATATCGGCGTTGCGGCGGCGCACCTCGGTAACGAACGCGCGCAACTCGAGAATAGCCGTCGCCAGTTCGGGCAGTTCCCCATCCGGTCCCGTCTCGCCCAGCATGAGTTCGTCGTCGTCGAGCGACAGAATGAAACATGACGCACGGCTCGATTGCTGCGCGAACGAAGTCAGGTCGCCGTAGCTCGTCAGGCCGAGCACTTCGACACCCTCCCCTTCGATCGCTTCCGCCAGCGCGCGGATGCCCGAGCCGGAAATGTTCTCGGAGCGGAAATCTTCGTCGATGATGACGACGGGGAAACGAAACTTCATGGGCGAATTCTCCAAAGACTAGTGCCCTGGGTTGGGAGTTTCTTGAT
>NZ_JBQCDN010000243.1:0-12246 GCF_051961175.1 Trinickia sp.
CCGGTTTTCTCCAAAAGATCTTTGGCAGCCGCAATCAGCGTCTCGTCAAGCAGTATCAAAAGACCGTCGCGGTGATCAATGCGCTCGAGCCGCAAATCGAGCAATTGACGGACGACCAACTGCGCGCCAAAACGGACGAATTCCGCCAGCGCGTGGCGAGCGGGGAATCGCTCGACAAGCTGTTGCCCGAAGCGTTCGCAGTCTGCCGCGAGGCGAGCCGCCGCGTGCTGAAGATGCGCCACTTCGACGTGCAGCTGATCGGGGGCATGGTGCTGCACTACGGCAAGATCGCCGAAATGCGCACGGGCGAGGGCAAGACGCTCGTCGCCACGCTGGCCGCCTACCTGAACGCGCTGTCGGGGCGCGGCGTGCACGTGGTGACGGTCAACGATTACCTGGCTCAGCGCGACGCCGAATGGATGGCCAAGCTCTACAACTTCCTTGGCTTGTCCGTCGGCATCAACCTGTCGCAGATGGATCACGAGTCGAAGCAGCAGGCCTATGCCGCTGACATCACGTACGGCACGAACAACGAATTCGGCTTCGATTACCTGCGCGACAACATGGTCTACGAGACCACCGCGCGCGTGCAGCGCCAGCTCAATTTCTCGATCGTCGACGAAGTGGATTCGATCCTCATCGACGAAGCGCGCACCCCGCTCATCATTTCCGGTCAAGCCGAAGATCACACCGATCTGTACGTGCGGATGAACGCGTTGCCGCCGCTGCTCGAGCAACAGATCGGCGAGGAAAAGGCCGACGGCACGGGTATCGAAAAGCCGGGCGATTACACACTCGACGAAAAGGGCCGCCAGGTGTTCCTGACGGAGTCGGGCCACGAAAAGGCCGAGCGCTTGCTCGCCGAATGGGGCCTGATCGGCGAGGGTGAAAGCCTCTACGCCGCGCAGAACATCACGCTGATGCACCACGTCTATGCGGCGTTGCGTGCGCATACGCTGTTCTTCCGCGATCAGCATTACGTCGTGCAAAACGGCGAAGTCATCATCGTCGACGAATTCACGGGCCGCCTGATGCAGGGCCGCCGCTGGTCGGACGGGCTGCATCAAGCCGTCGAAGCGAAGGAGCACGTGAAGATCCAGAGCGAAAATCAAACGCTGGCATCGATCACGTTCCAGAACTACTTCCGCATGTACGCGAAGCTGTCGGGCATGACCGGCACGGCCGATACGGAAGCCTACGAATTCAACGAAATCTACGGTCTCGAAACGGTCGTCATCCCCACGAACCGTCCGCCGAAACGGATCGACCGCCAGGATCAGATCTACAAGACGGCCAAGGAGCGTTACGACGCTGTCATTCGCGATATCCGCGAATGCTACGAGCGTGACCAGCCGGTGCTCGTCGGCACGACATCGATCGAAAGTTCCGAACTGCTGTCGAATTTGCTGACGAAGGCGGGCCTGCCCCACGAAGTGCTCAACGCGAAGCAGCATGCGCGCGAAGCAGGCATCGTCGCCGAGGCGGGCCGGCCCAAGCGCATCACGATCGCGACCAACATGGCTGGCCGCGGTACCAACATCGTGCTCGGCGGCAACGCCGAAAAGCAAGCGTCGTTGCTCGAGGCGGACGAATCGATTCCCGCCGATGAAAAAGCCAAGCGCATTCAAGCGCTGCACGACGAATGGCAGGCGCTGCACGATCGCGTGAAGGCCGCGGGCGGCTTGCACATCATCGGCACCGAACGCCACGAATCGCGCCGTATCGATAATCAGCTGCGCGGCCGTGCGGGCCGCCAGGGCGATCCGGGCTCCTCGCGCTTTTACCTCTCGCTGGAAGATCCGCTGCTGCGCATTTTCGCGGGCGATCGCGTGCGCTCGATTATGGACCGCCTGCGTATGCCCGAGGGCGAAGCGATCGAAGCGGGCATCGTCACGCGCTCGATCGAATCGGCACAACGCAAGGTGGAAGCGCGCAACTTCGATATTCGTAAGCAACTGCTGGAATACGACGACGTCTCGAACGATCAGCGCAAGGTGATCTATCAGCAGCGCAACGAGCTGCTGGAAGCGCACGACATCACGGAAACCATCGCCGCGATGCGCCATGCGGTCGTCACCGACGTCGTGCACGAGTACATCCCGGCCGGCAGCATCGAAGAGCAGTGGCATGCGCCCGAGCTCGAAGAAGCGCTGCGCAAGGATTGGCAGCTCGACCTCGCCGTGCAGGAGATGATCAACGAATCGCAGTCGCTCGCAGCCGACGACATCGTCGAAGCCGTGATCGGCGCGGCCGATGAAGCGTATGAAGCGAAGGTCGCGCTTGTCGGGCGGGAGGCGTTCAGCGCGTTCGAGCGCTCGGTAATGCTGCAGACGCTCGACCGCTGCTGGCGTGAACACCTCGCCGCGCTCGACCATCTGCGCCAGGGCATTCACTTGCGCGGCTATGCGCAGCAAAACCCGAAGCAAGAGTACAAGCGCGAGGCGTTCGAGCTGTTCGAGACGTTGCTCAACATCGTGAAGACGGAAGTGACGCGCATCGTCATGAACGTTCAGATCCAGTCGCCCGAGCAACTCGAAGAAGCGGTCGAGCAATACGAAGAACAAGGCGGTCAGCTGGAAAACGTGGAGTTCCGCCACGCCGAGTTTGCGGAAGCCGCGGCCGGCGGCGCTTCGACGGATACCGCCGCGGAAGAGATGGTCGGCCACGCCATGGGCCATGGCGCGCACGCGGCGGCTGCCACGGCGGCCGCGGCCACGGCTGTCGGCGCGGGCGGCATGCCGAAGGTGGGCCGCAACGATCCTTGCCCGTGCGGTAGCGGCAAGAAATACAAGCAGTGTCACGGTAAGCTGGCTTAACGCATATTCACGAACATGGCCGTCAATTTTCCTTCGATCGATCCCGCACAACTTCATCCGGTGGCAGGCGTGACGCTTGGCTTCGCGGAAGCCAACATCCGCAAGCCCAACCGTAAGGATGTCCTCGTTATCTCTGTCGACGAAGGCGCGACGGTGGCGGGTGTCTTCACGGCGAATCGTTTCTGCGCCGCACCCGTGACGGTCTGTCGCGAACATCTCGCCCATGCGCGTACGGCGCAAAGCGGGAAGGGCATTCGCGCGCTCGTCGTCAACACGGGCAATGCCAACGCGGGCACCGGCGAGCCGGGCCTCGCGCACGCGCGCGAAACCTGCGCTGAATTGGCTCGTCTGGCCGGCATCGCACCGGAACAAGTTCTGCCGTTCTCGACGGGCGTGATCCTGGAGCCGCTGCCGGTCGATCGGCTCAAGGCCGGGCTGCCTGCGGCGCTCGAACATCGCGCGCCTGCGCACTGGTACGAAGCGGCGCAGGCGATCATGACCACCGATACGCTGCCCAAAGCCGCATCGGCTCAGGTGGGGATCGACGGCCACACGGTCACGCTCACGGGCATCAGCAAGGGCGCGGGCATGATCAAGCCGAACATGGCCACGATGCTCGGCTTTCTCGCATTCGACGCCGCGGTCTCGCAGGATGTGCTGGATACGCTTGTGAAGGACGTGGCCAATCGCTCGTTCAACTGCATCACGATCGACGGCGATACGTCGACGAACGACTCGTTCATCCTCATCGCGACCGGCAAGTCGAGCCTGCCGGCCATCACCTCGACGGCCACCGCCGCTTACGCGGCGCTGCGCGATGCGGTCGTGCACCTCGCGCAAACGCTCGCGCAGCTGATCGTTCGCGACGGCGAAGGGGCGACCAAGTTCATGACGGTGCAAGTGGAAGGCGGCGCAAACGAAGGCGAATGCCGCCAGATCGCCTACGCGATCGGTCATTCGCCGCTCGTGAAGACGGCCTTCTACGCTTCCGATCCGAACCTCGGCCGCATCCTGGCCGCAATCGGGTACGCGGGCATCGCCGATCTCGACGTCGCGAAGATCGATCTGTATCTGGGCGACGTTCACGTCGCAACGGCTGGCGGCCGGCATCCGGCTTATCGCGAAGAGGACGGCCAGCGCGTCATGAAGGAAAGCGAGATCACGATTCGTGTGCTGCTGGGCCGCGGTTCCGCCCAGGCGACTATCTGGACCTGCGATCTATCGCACGATTACGTCTCGATCAACGCCGATTACCGTTCCTGACACTCGGCCGCGATCGATGCGGCCGCTGTGGTCCTCAATGGCGCCGCGTCAGGCCGCGTTGCACGGTGCTGTGCTGTGGCTAACGGCGCCTGATCTGTCACATCGCTCATCGCTATGGACAAACTCGAACAGTTTCTGACCCGTGCCGAGGCCCTGCTTGGCCGCCTCGAATCCGTGCTGCCGCCGGCGGCGCCCGACATCGATTGGTCGGCCGCCGTGGCATTTCGCTGGCGCAAGCGTCAGGGCCGCGGTTACCTCCAGCCGGTGCCGGCCATTTCGTCGATCACGCTGGCCGATTTGCAGAACATCGATCGCCAAAAGGCCCTGATCGAGCAGAACACGCGCCAGTTCGTCAATAAGCAGCCGGCGAACAACGTTTTGCTCACCGGTGCACGCGGCACTGGCAAATCGTCGTTGATCAAAGCCTGTCTGAACGCCTATGCGAAAGACGGCTTGCGTTTGATCGAAGTCGACAAAGACGATCTGCATGATCTGGGCGATATCACCGATCTCATCGCATCCAGGCCCGAGCGTTTCGTCGTGTTTTGCGACGATCTGTCGTTCGAGGAAGGGGAGTCGGGCTACAAGGCGCTGAAGGTCGCGCTCGACGGCTCGGTGTCGGCGCAGTCCGACAACGTGCTGATCTACGCCACCTCGAACCGCCGCCATCTGCTGCCCGAGTACATGAGCGACAACGAGTCGTACAAGCACACGTCCGATGGCGAAATCCATCCCGGCGAAGTCGTCGAAGAAAAGATTTCGCTGTCCGAACGCTTCGGCCTGTGGGTGAGCTTCTATCCGTTCAAGCAAGACGATTACCTCACCATCGTCGGCCACTGGCTCCGTCATTTCGGTTGTGGGGACGACGACATCGCCAATGCGCGCGGCGATGCGCTCGTCTGGGCCCTCGAACGCGGATCGCGTTCGGGCCGTGTCGCCTGGCAGTTCGCCCGCGACTGGTCGGGCCGCAGGACGGCGGCATGACAACGACACGAGACGGCCTGGATGCCGCCGACCGCTCACCGACGGGGCGTCCCGTTACCGAGGTAGCCGTGGGGGTGCTTGTCCATCCTGACGGCCGTTATTTGCTTGCCCAGCGGCCTGTGGGGAAGCCCTACGAGGGGTACTGGGAGTTTCCCGGCGGCAAGCTCGAACCGGGTGAAAGCGTCGAAGCGGCGTTGACGCGCGAACTGCACGAGGAGCTCGGCATCACGCTCACCGCCTGCCATCGTTGGCATACGCTCGAGCACGACTATCCGCACGCCTACGTGCGGCTGTACTTTTGCAAGGTGACGGCGTGGACCGGTGAACCGCACGGGCGCGAGGGGCAGGCATTCAGCTGGCAGCGTCTGCCAGTGGACGTCGCGCCGCTGCTCCCTGCCGCCATTCCCGTGCTGGAGCTGCTCGCCGCGGATTGACGGCGACTAAGACGAAGGCGGGTGGTGGCGCGCGACGCCGCTGCTGGACCGCTTTCGCACGGTCAGTTCAAATCGCCGTGCTTGTCGTCGTCCGAGGGCGGGTCTTCATCGGTGCCGCCGATTCGGTACTTCTCATTGGCCCACGCACCGAGATCGATCTGTTTGCATCGTTCCGAGCAGAACGGGCGGAAGCGGTTCTCGGGCGTCCAGCGGACGTCTTTGCCGCAAGTCGGACATTTGACTACGGTAACCATACGAATTCAGGCTGTCAGGCAATCGTCATCGAGCCGCCGCCATGCGCTTGGGCGGACGACGGCCGGGGTAGCGAATGGGGTGCGCGGGCATGCGCCCGCGCGGTGAATTAGAGGCTGCACAGCGTCAATTGGAACGGCACGTCGACATCGACCGACCGTGGACGCAAATCTCCATCCTGTACCGTGAAGCGTACCCAGAGCATGTACTTGTTGGCACTCGCTTCGGGGATCACACGCAACTCGGGTGAAACACGCACCTGCATCAGCTGATACGTGCGGCCCGACAGCATTTGCTGATAGCTGCCCTGCATCGCCATGACTTTCGACGCTTGGCCGGACTCGCGAGCGAGCCGCAGCACGATCGTCGCGGCGTCGCGCAGCGGCAGCAGCGGCGCGATCCATTTGGCGATGTCTTGCCGGCGCTGATCGGGGTGCAGTTGCTGCCACGCGTAGTACGAGGGCAGATCGAACTCGCAGGTGCCGCCCGGAATGATCGCGCGGCTGCGAATGCTCGCGAGCCATTCGTTTTCCGACAGGTGTTGGCCCGTCTTGCCTTGCATCTGAGCAAGGCCGGCGAGCGTTTGCTCGATTTCACCGAGCACGGCTTCCAGCGCGTTCTGCTCGATGCCGGGATTGCCACGGAACGGCGCCAGCGTTTGGCGCTGCCGCTCCAGTTCCTTCATCAAATCGGACTTCAAGTCGGCGCGACCTGTGACTTCCGCAATTTCAAACAGCGTTGTCAGCGCGACATGGTGCTCGCGCGCGTCGTCTTGACTCAAAAAGAACGTGAAGCGCTCGAACAAATCTTCGAGGCGCAGCAGCGTGCGAATTCGCTCGTTGAACGGATACTCGTAAAGAATCAAGCGCGCTCGCCCCTGACGTCGTGTGTGGTGGGATTGCAGCACATTCTAATGCGCAGAATTGGCCCCCGCAATCGCGGAATCAGGCACTTTTTGCTGCTTTTTCCGGGGATTGAACGTTCTGCGAACGTGTACGGTCGTTGCTGCAACATGTCCGATATCTTAGGTACATCCGCAATCGTCATGGTAGTGCCGCGCCGGCGAGCGCGAGATACTGCTGATGAAGCTGCCGCACTTCTTGTGCCAGCCGCTCGAGCGGGGTGTTGTCGTTGATGATGATATCGTCGGCCGCGGCCAGCCGCGCCTCCCGCGTGGCTTGACGCTCGATGATGGCCAACACCTGTTCGCGCGGGAACCCGTTGCGGCGCATGACGCGTGCGATTTGCGTTTCGACGGTGCAATCGACCGCGAGCACGCGATCGACACGCGATTTCCAGGCGCCCGATTCGACGAGCAACGGCACGACGATCATGGCGTAGGGGCCTTGCGCAGCGGCCCGCTCGCGCTCGGTTTCAGATCGAATGAGCGGATGCGTGATGGCTTCGAGCCGGGCCTTGGCCGTATCGTCGGAAAAGATGAGCGCCCGCATCTTCGCCCGATCGAGCGAACCATCGGGCGCGACGAATCCGGGCCCGAAGACGTGCGCGATCGACGGCATCGCGGCCCCATTGGGTGCCGTCACCCGGTGGGCGATGACATCGGTGTCGACAATGGTCACGCCGTGCGTCGCGAATAGATCGGCGATGGTCGACTTGCCGCTGCCGATGCCGCCCGTGAGCCCCACTGCGAACATAGCGCTCAGCCCCCCAGCAGATGGAACAACGGCGTGCCGCTGAACAGCGTGATCACGCCGCCCAGCGCGAGAAAGGGGCCGAACGGTAGCGGCTCTTCGAACCGCAGACGCCCTGAGCCCATCGCAACGAGACCCACCACGGCACCGGTGACGGCCGCGATCAGCACGATCTGCGGCAACGCCGCCCACCCGAGCCACGCGCCGAGCGCCGCGAGCAACTTGAAATCGCCGTAGCCCATCCCTTCCACGCCGCGCGCGAAGCGAAACAGCCAATAGACGCACCACAGGAAAAGATAGCCGGCGATCGCACCTGCGACAGCGGCATGCAGCGTAGCGAACGTATCGCCGAAATTGACGATGAGGCCGGCCCACAACAGCGGCAGCGTCAGCGAATCGGGCAACAGGCGCGTTTGAGCATCGATGGCGCTCATGGCGAGCAGCGCAGCGGTGAAGCCGAAGGCGGCAAGCCCGGTGCCGGTTGGGCCGTACAGCGCCAGTGCGGCGGCTGCCAGCGCACCGCTCGTGAGTTCGATGAGCGGATAGCGCGCGCCGATCGGCGCACGGCATGCGGCGCATCGTCCGCGCAGCAAGAGGTAGCTGAGGACCGGGATGTTTTCGTGGACGCGTAGCACGTGGCCGCAGTGCGGGCAGGCACTGCGAGGCACGCAGAGGTTGTAGCGCGCCGGAAATGCGTCCGTCGTTGCGGGTTGCCCGGTCGCTTCGCTGATTTCCAGATGCCATGCGCGTTCGAGCATGATGGGCAGCCGGTGTGCCACCACGTTGACGAAGCTGCCGATGGCGAGCCCGAATACGATCGCGAACGCGAACTGCCATACCGGCGGCAGCACGCCGAAGGCGGTGCCGATGCCGAGAGAGAAGTGCGAGAGCGGATCGCTGATGACGGAAGCGTACACGTTGCAGATTGTGATCAAGGCCGAGTGGCGAATGGGGGGCATGCTACACCACGTTGCTCAGTTCGATGATGGGCAGATATAGCGCGATGACGAGCGAGCCGGCGGCGAGCCCGAGCACGATGACAACAAGCGGTTCTGCGCAGGCAGAGGCGAGCGCGAGCTTTTCGTCGACCTCGCGTTCGGCTAGCGCGGCGCAATCGAGCAGCATCGTGTCGAGCGCGCTCGATTCCTCCGCGACGGCGATCGGTTCGACGAGGGTCGAGGGAAAGCAGCCGACGCCGCGCATGGCGTGGGCGAGCCGTTCGCCCTGCCTCAACCGAGCTTCGATTTGTGCATTCGCTGCCTCGAACACCGCATTGCCTGTGACGTGCGAGAGCGAGCGCAGGGCATCGGCGAGCGGCGTACCCGCCGCGAGCAGCGTGCCGAGCGAGCGCGACCAGCGCGCGGCCGCGACGGCGCGTATGAGCGGACCCACTGTGGGAAGCGCCAGCAATAATCGGTCGAATACCGCACGGGCATGCGACGAGCGGCGAATGAGGCGCGGTACGACCAGCAGCACGACGCCGAATCCCGCCAATATCGGCGGGCCGTGGCGCAGCGTAAAGCTCGATGCGGCCAGCACCGCGCGCGTGGGGCCGGGCAGTGTGGCGCCGAAGCTATCGAAGACCTGCTCGAACGTGGGCACGACGAAAGCCAGCAGCGCGGCCGTGACGGCTGCAGCAAGCAGCGCGACGGTGCAAGGATAGGCGAGTGCCGTGCGAAGTTTGCCGCGTTGAGCGGCCGCGCGCTCGCGATGCTCGACGATGCGAGCCAGAACGGTCGCCAAGGTGCCCGTCGCCTCGCCGATTGCCGAAAGCTCGCGGAAGAGCCGGTCGAATTGCGCAGGATACGCCGCGAGCGCCGAGGCGAATCGTTCTCCGTTTGCGATGCGCCGCGCCAATCCATGCGCCACACGCGGCATCGCGTCGCGGCGCGATGCGTGGCCAATGAGATGGAGTGCCTGCACCAGCGGGAGCCCCGCATTCAGCAGGCTCGTCAGTTGCCGCGCGAATGCCGTGACCTGGCGCGGGGTGGTTCTCGGTGGCTTTGCCTCTGCGCGGCCGGTCATGCGGCGTCTGTGGCGGCGATGGCTTCGGCCAGACTGGTCGTGCCTTCGCGAACGAGCGCCAGCGCTGCGGCGCGCAGGGCCGTCATGCCGTCGGCCCTGGCCTGACCGGCGATCGTCTGACCGCTCGCGCCAGCATTCACGAGATCGCGCATGGCCGGCGACAGCGCCATCACTTGATGGACACCGATGCGGCCGTGATAGCCCGCACCGTGGCAGGCCGGACATCCGCACGCGGCATAGGGCGTCCAATCAGGTGCCACTTCCCGGGCGAACCCGGCGGCGGCCAGCACTGCAGCCGGCATCGGCGCGGGTACTTTGCAATGGGGGCACAAGCGTCGCACGAGCCGCTGCGCGGTGACGAGCCGCAGGGCGGCCGAGAGGTTGTACGACGCCACGCCGATGTCGCGCAAACGCCCGATTGCACCGGGCGCGTCGTTCGTATGCAGCGTAGCGAGGACGAGGTGCCCCGTCTGGGCGGCCTTCAGTGCGACATCAGCCGTTTCGGGATCGCGAATCTCGCCGATCATGATGACGTCGGGATCTTGCCGTAGCAGCGCGCGCAGCGCGGCCGCGAACGTCAGCCCTGTCTTCTCCCTGACGCTGACTTGATTGACGCCGGCCAACTGGATTTCCGCAGGATCCTCGACCGTGCAAATATTGCGCGAGGCAACGTTGAGCAGCCGCAGGAAGGCATACAACGAAAGTGTTTTGCCGCTGCCCGTCGGCCCCGTGACGAGAATGAGCCCGTGCGGTGCGCCGATGGCGGCTTCGATCAGCGGCCTTTGCGTTGCGTCGAAGCCCAGCGAGGCCAGCGACAAATCGGATGGCAGCGCCAAGAGGCGGCGCAGCGCGAGCTTTTCGCCGTGCATCGTCGGCAGTGCGCTGACGCGATAGTCCTCCATCTCCCCCGGTGCGACGGCGAGCCGCAATCTACCGTCTTGTGGAACGCGCCGCTCGGCGATGTCCAGCCGGGCCAGCACCTTGATGCGCGTGATGAATGCGTCCCGCAGGTGCGAAGGCGGGCTGGGCAACTCGTGGAGCACGCCGTCCACACGCAGGCGAATGCGCCAACCGTGCTCGTTGGGTTCAACATGGATGTCGGACGCGCCGCGCCGTGCTGCTTGATCGAGCGTGGCCGCGAACAGCCGCGCCGCGGGCCCGTCGTCAGGCAGCGCGGCGTCGGCGCGTAGAGAAAGCGATGAAGGAGCTGGCATCGGAAAAGCGGCGCTGCGCCGCGGTGAAATGCGATCAGGCGATCATCGCCTGCGCGCGTTCCGGATACCATTCGGCCGCTCGGCCAGTGCGCTCCAGGATGTGGCGATCAGCCTTGGGAAGCCTTGGAGACGGCGCGCACGCGCGGCTTGAACAGCTTGACGGTGCGCACCGCCTGGTCGTCGCTTTGCAGCACTTCGAGTTGCACGTCGCCGATCTGCAAGCAAACGTCGCCTTCGGGGATTTCTTCGAGCGTTTCGAGGATGAGCCCGTTCAGCGTCTTGGGACCGTCGGTCGGCAGCGCGATTTGCAGCCAGCGGTTGAGCTCGCGCAGCGGCATGCTGCCGGCGACGATGCATTCGCCGTTGTCCGTCCACCCCCTGCGGCTGTTGGCGCTGCGCGGGATCGACGTCGTGAACTCGCCGATCAATTCCTCGATGATGTCCTCGGGCGTGACGAGGCCCTCGAGCTCGCCGTACTCGTTGACGACGAGCGCGGCCCGATGACGCGTTTCCTGGAAGTACTGCAATTGCTGAGACACCGGCGTGCCCGATGGCACGAAGTACGGATCGGTCAGCAGTTCACGCAACGTCTCCAGGGTGAGTTCCTGCTTATGCAGTGCGGCGAGCGTCTTACGCACGTGCAAGAGGCCCACCACACGGTCGATATCGCCCTGATAGACGATGAGCTTGTTGTGGTAGCACGTTTCCAGCTGACGCAGGATGTCTTCGAACGGGGCGTCGAGGTCTAGCGCTTCGATTCGGCGGCGCGGAATCATGACGTCTTCGACCGAGATGTTTTCGAGATCGAACAGATTGAGCAGGATGCTGCGGTGCTTGGTCGGCATGAAGCTGCCCGATTCGACCACGATCGCGCGCAATTCCTCGGTGGTCAGCCGTTGCTCGCGGCCGCCTTTCGTGTTGATGTGAAGCACGAGCAGGATGGCGTTCGAAAACAAGTTGACGATCCAGACCGCCGGCTTGAGCACGCGCATCAGGGGCGCGATGATGACGCTGGCGGGCAGCGCGATCTTTTCCGGATAGGTCGCGCCGACGATCTTCGGTGTGATTTCCGCGAAGACGATGATGAGGAACGCGACGATCCCCGTTGCGATCGAGAGAACGAGGTTGTCGCGTCCGAACGTGCGCAGGGCGATCGACGTCGTCAGCACGGGGATGATCGTGTTCAGCAGGTTATTGCCGATCAGCACGACGCCTAGCAGCTGATCGGTACGGGAGAGCAGGCCTTGAGTCGTCTTCGCCCCGAACGCCCCTTTTCCAACGAGGTACTTCAACCGGTGGCGGTTGAGCGCCATCATGGCTGTCTCGGAAATTGAGAAGAAGCCGGAGCAGAAAAGCAATACGAAAACGGCGCTGATTTGCGCCCACAAGGGAATTTGGTCCACGCGTCGTGCTGAAGTGGGAATGAGAGGGATGGCAAGAATATAGCAGAGCGGGTGGGGCGGTCCTTGGCGGGCGAGGACTTGCGCCGAATCCCGGCATGGGAGAAGTAGCGAACTTGCACTTGCCGGAGCGCGTCGTTGCAGCCCTGTCGGCGCCTGTTCCGCTATCCGCCAAGCATGATGTTTCCCATGCCCAAAAACAAAAA
>NZ_JBQCDN010000244.1:0-2973 GCF_051961175.1 Trinickia sp.
AGGCTCGATGTTGACGAGCCCGATCAGCGCCGCTATAATCTCGCCTCTTCGGGTCGTTAGCTCAGTTGGTAGAGCAGCGGACTTTTAATCCGTTGGTCACTGGTTCGAATCCAGTACGGCCTACCAAGAAATTCAAAGGGTTGCAGCGCTTCTGGCGCTGTAACCCTTTGTCGTTTATGGCTCCATGTAGGCACCGTGTAGGCATTTTGGATCAGCATCAATCAATGCCGATCCATGTCGTCGATCTGGATGAACTGTGTTGCGGATGTGCCGCTCTCTATTGCGGCCACCGACATTGGTCCAGTTGTGCCGTACGGCGTCGATGACCGAATAGTGCCCCCCATCAGCCAGGCAGCGGTAGCAGCCGTCTGGGGGTGCGTCAGGAAGTGTTGCCGCAACAGTTGCGGCCGTCGTGCGAGATCGGCGCCGCCTGGCGCCGCTGCGCCGGTCCATGATGCGCTCTCGGCCGTCGACGGCGCGTTCAGCCACACGCGAATCCCATACCTGTTCTCCGGTTCAATGCGCGTTGGGAATGTGCGGGGTGGTGGGAAGTGATACCCATGCCGCTTCGATTTGCTGGTGCGGCAGGAAATGAAACTCAATGTAGCCCTTGCGTTTGTCTGTAAGCCGCGGCACGGGTATGTCGGTTTCGAATGTGTCGGGAGGCAAATTCTGAGCGTCTTGCTCTTCGGTCAGCTCAAGCTCCACTTTGATATGCAAGATCTTGGCGCGTTGGGGAATATCGAGACAACAAAAAATACCACCACCACCGCCTGGTTGATGCGCCTCCGATGAACCTACACCGTGTCCGTCCACATAAAAGCTGGCGATATGGCGGTCCGTATAGTTGTAGCCGATCACTTCATATGGTCCATACGTATCGCCCTCGCCAGATACGCACGCGTGGCTCCAGACAGTTCCACCCACCATAAGCCCAGCGAGCGCAATACGACGCGTTGTACGACGTGCGGGGTCTCGCAAGGAACACGGGAACCAATCGAAAATTTCTTTAATCATGGTGTCATTTACATCGAAAAGTGAAGCAAACCAAATGATAGGGAGCAAACAACGCTAATACACACTCTCTCCGCTTCACTACTACATATTTGGAATATACGATGTCGTCGGAAATACCACCCACGCAACATCAACCCGCCGGTGCGGTAAAAAGTGAAATTCCAGGAAACCGTCATGCTTATTCGGGAGCGGCGGCATCGGTATGTCCGTTTCGAACGTTTCGTTGGGCAAGTCTTTTTCGTACTGCTCCCTTGTGAGCCCAAGCTCCACCTTGACGTGCAAGGTTTTGGCGTGTTTGGGAAGATCGATGCAGCAATACAGCCCCCCGCCACCACCAGATTCACGCGCCTCGGATGAACCTGCACCTTGACCGTCGACGAAAAAGCGCGCGATGTCGCGGTCCGTATAGTTGTAGCCGGTGACGCCATATGGCCCATACGTACCGCTTTCGTCAGAGACGCACGCTTGACTCCAAACCGCCACGCCTGCCCAAAGGATGACGAATACAGTACCCAGGGGCCGACGAATATGCCCACCGTGCATCAACTTATCAAAAACTTTTTTCATATGCGATCCAGTGAATCATTTATCAAGCGCGCAAATAACTGATTCCAACGTTCGGAAGAACTATTTAATCATCGTTCTCACGACAACTCGTGCGCGAAAGATACTCACTCTCCACGCTCGCGCAACAGAGCGTCCCACACCGAAGCGTCGACGTCGGCCAGCTTCGTCGCCAGCGGCTCATCGCGGCCTCGTTGTTCGGCAAGCACCTTGGCGATTGCCTCATGCAAATCGAACCATGGTGCACGTTCAGGCCGATAAGGGAGAAATAGGCGAGATCGCTCTGATTATTCAGACCGTGCGTCTGTATCGCGCGCGCGAGCAGCGCGCGTATTGTACGAATGCTATCCCGGCTATCCATTGCGTTGGCCGGTGGCAGCAATTCGTCACGCAGCCGCTGATAAAGCGTTTCCGCGAAGCTCTCGTTGGACAACAGTTCGAACTGTGCGAGCGTAAGCGTGATCCAGTCGGCGGGGGCTTCGGGCACAGTCACCGCGTCGGTGCCTGCGATGCTTTGCCAGCCAGCGCGCCAGTAGCGGTATTCACGCGCGGCCGCGAGAAAATCGGCGCGCTGCCTCGCATCGAACATCGGTACGAGAATTTCAAGGATCGACGGATCGTAGTGGCGCAGAAGCGCACTGCGGCCGTCAGGCAGCTTGACTTCCGCATAGGCGTGCCCATGTGCGGCAAGCACGTCGATTGGCTGGCGAGACGCAACCCAAATCACGAGATCAAGCCCTTGCGAGCGCTCGAGCAAGCTGTGCATGAAGGCGTCATGGCCGGCATCGCCCGGCGTAAGCGCGACGAGAAATGGCCCCATCTCGGGCGTGCGCGATTCAAGCATCTTCTCCGGGTACAGCCTGCGCCATTCGGCATGACTGCGTTCGGCTTCGCCAAGTATCGAAGGATCTAGTGCGCCGTCAACCAGCGCATAAAGATGATACGTCGGCGGCTGCGCCGCATTGAGTAGCTGGAGCCATGAGACGAGTTCGGCGAACAGAGTATCGATATTTGGTGGAGTCATCGCTCTTCTTCCTCATGGACGCGGTGTCAGCGCCGTTTTGAGTTGCGCTGCGTGCTGTAGACAATCCTTGCAGACGCCTTCGGGCAGATTCGGGCGTGGATAATTGCCGCTCGTCGGGCCGCCGAAGCTGTGTGTGCTGCCCTTGATGTCGATCTTTCCCGGTGCATGAATCTCGATGTTGCCATCCTTTATCCGGATATATGCCCCGCCAGACGTCAACAGGATTTCCTGCTTCGCCGCCACCTCGACATTCTCCGTGACCGACAGCACCTTAACGGTCTTCTGCGCGGTCAGTTCGATGTTGTCCGAATGCGCCTGAATCTCAACCTTTCCCTTTCCGGCAAACAGTTTCATCCCTGCGTTCTGCA
>NZ_JBQCDN010000245.1:0-4244 GCF_051961175.1 Trinickia sp.
CGAACGACGTACGCGTCGTCAGGTGTACCGCTGGATCCACGCCTCGTCGTCTCGCGGCGGCCCGCCGTAGGCCAGCCGCATCCGAGAATCCGAGCAGTGTGAATCGCTTGGGCTTAAGAAAGGCTTATGTCGATCTTGTGTGGAATGGCGTCGCCCAATGCATGGACGTCATACGCTCAGACACGCTCGAGAATAACCGCGATCCCTTGCCCCACGCCAATGCACATCGTGCACAGCGCGTAACGTCCGCCCGTGCGCGCGAGTTGATACATCGCTGTCGTGGCAAGACGCGCGCCCGATGCTCCGAGCGGATGGCCGAGTGCGATCGCACCGCCGTTCGGGTTGAGCCGTTCGTCGGTAGCGGCAAGCTCGAGCGCTCGCGCCACGGCCAGTGCTTGCGCGGCAAAAGCTTCGTTCAACTCGATCACGTCGATCTGATCCAACGTGAGCCGCGCGACGCTCAACACTTTGCGCACCGCATCGATCGGGCCGATACCCATGACGCGTGGCGCGACACCGGCCGTCGCCATCGCCACCACGCGTGCGCGGGGCGTGAGGCCGAAGCGGGATGCGGTGCCTTCGTTGGCCAGCAATAACGCGCACGCGCCGTCATTGACGCCCGATGCATTGCCCGCCGTCACCGTGCCGTCGGGGCGGACCACGCCCTTGAGTTTGGCCAGCGCCTCGATCGTCGTCGCCCGCGGATGCTCGTCCTTCGCCACTACGATCGGATCGCCCTTCTTCTGGGCGATCGTGACCGGAACGATCTCTTCATCGAAGCGGCCGCTCGCTTGTGCCGCGGCCGCCCGCTGCTGGCTACGCAGCGCAAACGCGTCCTGATCTTCGCGACCGATGCCGAATTCGAATGCGACGTTTTCCGCGGTTTCGGGCATGGAATCCACGCCGTACATCGCGCGCATCGCCGGATTGACGAAGCGCCAGCCGATCGTCGTGTCTTCGATCTTCGCCGCCCGGGAAAATGCGCTTTCCGCTTTGCCCATGACGAAGGGCGCCCGGCTCATGCTCTCGACGCCGCCCGCGATCATCAAACGCGTCTCGCCGCTCTTGAGCGCGCGCGCCGCAATACCGAGTGCGTCCAGGCCCGAACCGCACAGGCGGTTGACGGTGCTGCCCGGCACACCTTCCGGCAAGCCGGCCAGCAAGGCGGCCATGCGCGCGACATTGCGATTGTCTTCGCCAGCCTGGTTCGCGCAGCCGAAGATGACATCGTCGATCGCCGCCCAATCGACGTCCTTGTTGCGCGCCATCAGCGCCTTCAGCGGCAACGCGCCGAGATCGTCGGCCCGCACCGATGCCAGCGCGCCGCCGTAGCGGCCGATCGGCGTCCTGATTGCATCGCAGATAAAGGCGTTTTCCATTGCAGCTCCTTGGCTAGTGAGACGTCAAACCGGGTCGGGCGCAGCCTGACCGGATGGTGCGATCAACAAACTTTCGTGCGATTATCGAACTACAATACAGCGCATCGATGCGATGCCAACCGGCCCGGTGCGCGACACGACGCTGGCTTACACGGCATCGAGCGCCCCATCCGCACACTCAAGGAATGCCATGAAACGAGCGAGCCGCCGCCACGAACCGGAAGCGCAAGCAGACAGCGACGAACACGTCGAAGCGCCCGAAGGTATCGAACCGCCGCAATCGCAAGCGGAAGCCGAATCGCAAGCGGAAGCCGAATCGCAACCGTCATCGGCCGGCGATCCGAATTTCATGACCTCGCTCGAACGGGGCCTGGCTGTCCTCCAAGCCTTCTCGCAAGAGCGTCGCGTCCTGACGACCTCCCAAATCAGCCAACGTACGGGCATTCCGCGCGCCGCGGTCAGGCGTTGCCTCTACACGTTGGCCAAGCTCGGTTTCGTCACCGAGGAAGACAACCGCTTGTTCTCGCTGCGCCCGCGCGTGCTCAAGCTCGGCCACGCCTACCTCGCTACCACGCCACTCGCGCACGCGGCACAACCGGTCTTGCGCCATATCAGCACCACGCTCAACGAATCGAGTTCGGTGGCCATTCTCGATGGCGACGAAATCCTCTACATCGCACGCGCATCGACGTCGCGCATCATGTCGATCGATCTGCATATCGGCAGCCGGCTGCCGGCCTACTGCACGTCGATGGGCAGAGTGCTGCTCGCGCATTTCAGCGACGAAGCCCTCGATGCGTATCTGGATCGCACGAAGCTCATTCAATACACGCCCCGCACGATCGTCTCGCGCGACGGCCTGCGCAGCACGCTCGAATCCGTCCGCACGAATGGCTACGCGCTCGTCGATCAAGAACTGGAAATCGGCCTGCGCTCGATCGCCGTTCCGATTCTCGGCGTGGGCCGTCAAGTCACCGCCGCGCTCAATGTCGGCGTGCAAGCGGCGCGCGTCTCGACTGCGGAAATGGAGAGCCGGATTCTGCCCGTATTGCGGGAAGGCGCGCAGGAACTTGCGCTACTCGCCGTCTGAGTCCCTCAGAAACGCGAGGACGGCCGAGTTGAACGCTTGCGCCGCCTCGATGTTCGACAAATGGGAGGCGTCCAGTGTCGCGATCCGGGCACCCGGCACCCGCTCGACGATGAACCGTGCATCGTCGACGGTCGTCACCGGATCGCTCGAGCCTGCGATGACGAGCATCGGTGCCGTGATCTTTCCGATTTCTTGCCGCAGATCGGCCACGGACAGCGCATCGCAACAGCCTGCATAGCCTTGGCTGTCTATCGCACGCAGCTGATCGGTCAGACGTTGTGCAACCTCGGGCCGCTGCTGCACGAACGCCGGGCTAAACCAACGCCCCGCCGCACCGCTCGCCACTTCGTCCATGCCACGCGCGCGCACCAAGGCCGCCCGCTCGCCCCATCCTTGCAACGAACCGATGCGTGCGGCCGTGTTGGCGACGATCAGCTTATCGATTCGTTCGGCGGCATGTACACCGAGCCATTGCCCCGTCAAGCCGCCCATCGAAATGCCGCAGAAATGCGCGCGCTCGATGTCCAGGTCATCGAGCACCGCAAGCACGTCGCGCCCCAGCATGTCGAGCGTGTACGCGCCCGCCGGCGCAATCGAAGCGCCATGTCCGCGCGTATCGTAGCGAACGACGCGAAAGTGACGCGATAGCGCATCGAGTTGCGGCGCCCACATCTCGGCGGTCGTGCCGAGCGAATTCGAGAGGACCAGAACGGGCGCGCCGTCCGGGCCTGTGACCGTATAGGCGATACCTTGCGCCTGTTGCATGCTGGCCGTCTCCAATAAGCTGAAAGTGCGGATGGTTCGATGCAATGTCGAATGGCTCCGACGTGCCAGCCACGACTTGTATCGCGTTTCTCCGTCGTTGCGATCGATCAGGATCGCACGAGCGGCACCGGCGTCACTTCCTGCAACGCTTCGAAGGTGAGCCCTTCGGCGATATCGGTCACGACGAGCCCTGATTCCGTCACGTCGATCACCGCCAGATCCGTATAGATTCGATCGACGCAGCGGATGCCCGTCAGCGGATACGTGCACGCTTCCACCAGCTTGCATTCGCCCGACTTCGTCAGGTGGTCCATCATGACGAACACCTGCTTGGCGCCAATCGCCAGATCCATGGCGCCGCCGACAGCCGGAATCGCATCGGGCGCCCCGGTGTGCCAATTGGCCAGATCGCCCTGGCTCGATACCTGGAAGGCCCCGAGCACACAGATGTCGAGATGGCCGCCTCGCATCATCGCGAACGAATCGCCATGGTGGAAGAATGCGCCGCCTTCGAGCAGCGTCACGGGCTCCTTGCCTGCGTTGATCAGCTCGGGGTCTTCCTCGCCCGGCGCAGGTGCCGGGCCCATGCCCAGCAGCCCGTTCTCGCTATGAAGGAACACTTCCCGTTCGGCCGGCAGGTAATTGGCCACCTTCGTCGGCAAGCCGATACCGAGGTTCACGTAGGCGCCTTCGGGGATGTCGCGAGCGACACGTTGGGCGATTTGATCGCGCGTCCATTTGTTCATCTCGAGCTCCTCAGGCGGCACGGGCGAGCGCGCCCGCTTGCGGGACCGCCACGACGCGTTGCGTAAAAATCCCCGGCGTGACGATCGTTTCGGGATCGAGCGAACCGAGCGGCACGATCTCCGAGACCTGCGCGATCGTCGTCGTCGCGGCCATTGCCATGATCGGACCGAAGTTGCGCGCGGCCTTGCGGTAGACGAGATTGCCCCAGCGATCGCCCCGATGCGCCTTGATCAGCGCAAATTCGGCCTTGATCGGATATTCGA
>NZ_JBQCDN010000246.1:0-11271 GCF_051961175.1 Trinickia sp.
GGGCAAATCCGAGACGGCGTCGAGGCTTGCCTCTTTTATACGCTATCCATGGGGACAGCGCGCGGCATTTCGGCGTGCGCTGCGCCGATGCGTTCGACGGACAGACGAGGGGAAAAGAAGAGCATTGGCCGTGCCCGCGGCCTGCGCGTCGTTCGCTGAAGACGGTACGGCGTCGGGCGGTTGCCAGAGGCGCTTGCTGCCATCTAAAGGGCGGCGCGTTTGGCAAGCATCGGATGAAGGTGGATCAGCCTTGATCGAGGCATGCCGGCATGCGGATACCCCCTCCGTCGAGAGAGGATCGCTAGCGTTGACGGTGCAGATCGGTATAGGTGTCGATATCGGCCAGCACGCCTGCGTCGTCGACTTCGAACGCCGTGACCTCAGCGGTTTCGAGGATGCTACGTGCACCGACGTCGCCATCGAGCGACGATAAGGCGTCGAGATGCATGGCGCCGAAGCCGACAGGGTGGCCGCGCCTTCCGCGATAGATCGGTGCGACGACCGAGGCACCACCGTCGACACCGCGCGCAACGGCCTCGATGGTCGCGGGGGCGATCCACGGCATGTCGGCCAATGCAACGACCCAGCCTTCGGCTTGCGCTGTGGCGCGGATGGCCGCGGCCAAACTCGCGCCCATGCCGCGCTCGGCATCGGTCGAGAAGACGACGTCGCAGCCCGCATCGTTGAGCGCGTGGGCGAGCGCTTCGGCGCCGGGCCGCACGACTGCCGTGACATGTGGCAAGACCGATAGCAGGGCGTGTGCGGCGGCGCAGGCCACGGGCGTCCCATCAGGCAGCGGCGTGAGCAGCTTGTTCTGCAGGCCAGTGGGATCGAAGCGCGTGCCGCGGCCGGCGGCAAGCAGCAGCCCGGTAGTGGACGAAGCGTAGGTCATGGCGGCGGTTTGCAGAGGTGGGCGTAATCGATGTTGGAATTGTGCGGTGCGTCATTGCCGCGAGGCAAGCGCCATCTGAAAGACCGCGTGGGCCTGGCCGCATATGACGTGCAGTCAGGCGCTGCGGAGGCCGTGGTCGCCATGCGCAGCGAACGGCTGTATTCGCGAGCATCAGCGCGCGTCCGGGTGCGGTTGGCGCAAGATGCAAGCGCGCCTGCCTTGCTGCCTTGCTTCGTGTCCCTCATCAAACGCTGCCCGCCCCCAGCAGCTTATCCAACGTAATCGGCAGATCGCGCACCCGCACCCCCGTCGCGTGATAAACCGCATTAGCGATCGCCGCCGGTACGCCGGTAATACCGATCTCCCCAATCCCGCGCGCACCGAGCGCATTGAAGTGCGGATCGGGCACGTTCAATACACTCACGTCGATCGTGCCGATATCGGCGTTGACCGGCACATGATACTCAGCGAGATTCGCATTGACGAAGCGCCCATAGCGCGGATCGAGCTCGCTGGCTTCTTCCAGCGCCGCGCCGATGCCCCATACGATCCCGCCCATGAGCTGACTCTTGCCCGTCTTCTCATTGAGCAACCGCCCCACATCGTAGACGGCAACAACGCGCGGCACACGGATCGTCCCAAGTGCTGCATCGACATGCACTTCGGCGAACACAGCGCCGAACGAATGAAAAGCATAGCGTTGCGCTTCCTCGCCGCGCCTGGCGGTGGCGTGCCCCTCGATCGGCTGCCCCCCGGCCCGCGCGATGACGGCCGCCGCGGGATCGCGTCGAGAAGCGTCGTTGCGTGCCACGACCCACCCGTCGACGACGGTGACGTCGGCCGTACTCATCCCATGCACGGGTGAGCCCGCATCCGCGCAAGCGATCTCGATCAAGCGCGCTCGCGCGGCGGCCGCCGCTTCTTTCACCGCCGGCGAAACGCTCGCGACCGATTGCGAGCCGCCCGAAACCGGGGCCTGCGGCAACGTGGAATCGCCGAGCGCGAAGCTCACGCGTTCGAGCGGAAAGCCGAGCGCATCCGCGGCCACCTGCGTCATCACCGTATAAGTGCCGGTGCCGAGATCCTGCGTGCCCGATGCAACGACGGCACTCCCATCGGGCAAGATGCGCGCGAACGCAGACGCTTCGCTGCGGTGCGCCGGGTAGGTGGCTGTCGCCATGCCCATCCCGATGAGCGTCGAGCCGTTGTGCATCGATCGTGGAGCATGCGAGCGTTTCGACCAACCGAATCGTTCAGCGCCCACCCGGTAACATTCGCGCAACTGCTTGCTCGACCAAGGCTTGCGTTCCTGCGGATCGATTTCCGCGTAGTTCTTCAGCCGCAAGGCAACGGGATCCATCTTCAACGCGGCGGCGAGTTCGTCCAATGCCGATTCGAGCGCGAACGAGCCGGTCGTTTCTCCGGGTGCCCGCATGAAGGTGGGCGTGCCGACGTTCAACGGCACGAGCCGGTGCGATGTCGCGAGATTCGGCACGTCGTACAACATGCGCGTGACGACGCCCGACGTTTCGGTCCAGTCTTCGAACGTCGAGGTGTTCGAGTACGTGTCGTGACGCAGGCCCGTGATCGCGCCGTCCTCGCGCGCGGCAAGCGCAAAGTGTTGTTCCGTATGAGGGCGCCCGCCGACGGGGCCGAACATCTGCGGGCGTGTCAATGACAGACGAACCGGCCGTCCCACTTGCCGGGCCGCCATCGCGCAAAGAACGACATGCGACCAGACCGAGCCTTTGCAACCGAACCCGCCGCCGACGAACGGAGAAATGATGTGGACGTCGTCGGGCGGTATGCCGAGAAACGTCGCCACGGCTTTCCTTGCACTGCTCACGCCTTGCGTCGTGTCGTAAAGGGTCAAGCGTGGCCCGTCCCAGGACGCCATGATCGCGTGAGGCTCCATCGGATTGTGGTGCTCCATCGGCGTCGTATAAACGGCATTGATGCGCACGCTGCCTGCGCGCAGCCCGTGTTCGATGTTGCCGCGCTCGGTGTCGGGTTTGCCGCCGATCATCGACGCAGGCGCATGGCCGCGCGCCTTGGCTGCGGCGAAGTTGAGTGTGGGAGGGGCGGACGCATACGTGACTTGTAGCTGCGAGGCGGCATCCACCGCGCGCTCGAGCGTATCGGCAACGACGACGGCGATCGGTTCGTTGTCGTATCGCACTTCATCGTTTTGCAGCAGAGAGAGCCGGCGCTGCGCAGGCGGCGACACTTCCGGCTCTCCCTCGTTCGGCAAACGCGGCGCGTTGCGCCCTGTCATGACATACAGCACACCCGGCATTGCTTCGGCACGTGTCGTATCGATCGATGTGACACGCCCGCACGCAATCGTGCTCGCCACCAGGACAGCGTGGGCCAGTTGCGCGGCAGGGAATTCCGCTGCGTAGCGCGCACCGCCAGTGACTTTCAGGACACCGTCGGTGCGGTCGAGTGGTTGGCCGATCGTGTTCATGCGGTGGCTCCTGTGACGCCGGCACGCTCGCGCCCGGCAGCGACATTGACGGCGCGCACCATTGCCCGCTCGGCGAGCAGCACCTTGTAACGGTTGTCCCGCAGCGGCCGCGCGTCGCGCATTTGCGCGGCTGCCGCTTGGCGCAGCGCGTCATCGCTGAGCGGTTGGCCGGTCAGCAAGCCTTCTGCGATGGTCGCGCGCCACGGCTTAGGTGCGACGCCTCCAAGCGCGATATGGATGACCGCGATCTTGTCGCCTTGCATGTGCAGGCCGGCGGCAACCGAGACGAGCGCAAACGCGTAGCTCGCACGGTCGCGGACCTTTAAGTAGCTGCTGTGATTCGACAGAGGCGAGGGCGGAAGATCGACGGACGTGATGAGTTCGCCGGGCTTCAGCGTCGTATCGATGTCGGGGCGATCGCCGGGCAGGCGATGAAACGCGCCGATCGGAATACCGCGTGCACCGTCGGGCCCGGTGACTTGGACCGTGGCATCGAGCGCCGCGAGCGCGACGCTCATGTCCGACGGATTGACAGCGATGCACGACTCGCTCGCGCCGAAGATCGCGTGGGTGCGATGGTAGCCGTCTACTGCAGCGCACCCGCTGCCCGGCGTGCGCTTGTTGCAAGCGGCAAATGCGGTGTCATAGAAGTAGGGGCAGCGCGTGCGCTGCATGAGATTGCCGCCTATCGTGGCCATATTGCGCAACTGAGCCGAAGCGCCTGCCAGCATCGCTTGTGTCAGCAAGGGATACTGCGATCGGATCAGCGCGTGATTGGCTGCGTCGCTATTGCGCATCAGCGCGCCGATGCGTACGCCGCCCGACGGCAGTGCGCTGATCGTGCCGATACCTTCGTCGCGCAAGTGCGTAATGTCGATGAGTTTCACCGGCCGTGCAATGCCGCCCTTCATTAAATCGAGCAGATTCGTGCCGCCGCCGATAAAGGCGGCACCGGGTTCGCCGGCCGCCCGTATTGCGGAGGCAATATCGTTCGCGCGTTCGTATGCGATCGCTTCCATGGCTTCGCCTCCTTTGCTTTTAACCGCGCTCGTAGACGACGCGTACCGCCGCGACGATGTCGGGATAGGCGCCGCAACGGCAGAGATTGCCGCTCATCCGCTCGCGGATCTCCGGTTCGGTCAGCGCGGGCGGGCGCATACGAACGTCCTCGGTGACCGCGCTTGCGGCACCGTCGCTGAACTCGTGAAGCAAGGCGGTGGCTGAGCATAGTTGGCCCGGCGTGCAGTAGCCGCATTGGAAGGCATCGTGTTCGATGAACGCGCGCTGAATGGGACTCAGCGTATCTTGCTGCGCCAGCCCTTCGACGGTCGTCACCGTTTCGCCTTCGTGCATGACCGCAAGCGTCAGGCACGAATTGATGCGACGGCCATCGACCAGCACCGTACACGCGCCGCATTGCCCGCGATCACAGCCTTTTTTTGTGCCGGTGAGACCGGCGTATTCGCGCAGGGCATCCAGCAAAGTCACGCGCGGTTCGAGTTGCAGTACGTAGGGGCGACCGTTGATCGTCAGATGCACGGGGCGCGCGTTCGCCGCGGGACGGGGCGCTAGGGAGGCGGGGGTGGACTGCGGCGTTGCCATCGGCTGCTCCTCGGCGGACAAATGCGGCGCTGCGCCGACGGTGGCGGCCGCGGCGGCGGATTGCAAGAACCGGCGACGCGCGAGATTCGGCGCGTGCGAGGCATCGTTGGGGAGGTCGGGCTTGGACATGGGCGATGAACGAAGCTCTGTGAAGGGCGACGCTACGACGCCGCCTGTTTAGGGCGATGCAAAACGAATTGAGCGAGCAAGCGCGATGCCTGCGCATGCGTGCGTGCGACACACGCGGCGCGGCACGCGGCGATCGCTCGATGAACTCAAACTCACGACGTCTCAAGGCGACTAAAGACGCGTCACGCGCGAGGGAGCGCGACGCGCGATGAGGCGCGCGTCAACGTGTTATAGCAGGTCGGTGAAAATCTGCCGCTTGGGATCCAGCGGCGGGATGCGCGTTTGGCGCTGTTTGTCGTTTTGCGCGGGTTTGTCGCCGTGATCTACCTTGAAGTCACTCAATCGATGCCATGAAACACGGCGTCATCGGGCCCGAGGTAGGCGGGCGGACGCCACGTCGTATCGCGCATCGAGTGTTGGACGAGGTGATCGACGCCGAGCAGGACAGCGAAAATCGCCATACGCACGGGAATGCCGTTGTCGGTTTGCCGAAAAATTGCCAGCCGCGGATCGTGATTGAGATCGGTGCTCAGATCGTTGGCGCCGGGCCGGCTATCGCGCGGCAGCGGGTGCATGATCAGCGTGTCGCGTCCGCATGTGGAATCGACGAGCGCCTGATTGATTTGAAATTCGGGGGTATAGCCTTCGAAAGATTCGTCGGCGAAGCGTTCCTTTTGAATGCGGGTGGCGTAAACGACATCGGCACCGCGCAGGCCGGACGTCAAATCGTTCGATTGTTCGACCACGTGACCGTTGCGCGATATCTGATCGACGATATAGGCCGGCATTTCGAGTGTTGGGGGCGACAGCAGCGTGAACTTGATGTCGCGGTAGAGCGCGAGGAGCTTGACGAGCGAATGCACGGTGCGCCCGTACTTGAGATCGCCCACGAGGGCGATATGGGCGCCGTCGACGATTTTTCCGAGCCGCGAGAATTCGCGCTGAATCGTATAGAGATCGAGCAGCGCTTGGCTGGGGTGCTCGCCCGGACCGTCGCCGCCGTTGATGACCGGGAGATTCGTGGCGCGGGCGAATTCGGCAACGGAACCTTGTTCCGGGTGGCGGACGACGAGGGCGTCGACATATCCGCTCATCACGCGGCTCGTGTCGTAGATCGATTCGCCTTTTGCCATCGACGAAAAGGTAAAACCCGTCGTATCGCAGACAGACCCGCCAAGCCGGCAGAACGCCGCGCCGAACGACACACGTGTGCGCGTACTGGCTTCGAAGAAGAGATTGCCGAGCACCGCGCCTTCCAGCACACGCGAGATTTTCTGGCGGCGGGCAATGGGTTGCATGACGTCGGCTACGCGGAACAGCGCCTCCACCGAATCGCGCGAGAACTGATCGACCGACAGGAGCTGAGCCTTGCCTTCGAACAGGATCTTGCTTGCGAGCGAAGCCGAATCTACGCTCTGCGTATACCCTTCCTCTCGTGCCTGATTGAGGGTGATTTCGGAGACGAAGCGGCCGACGATTTCGGGCATCGACCGGGACTCTTGCGAATCTTCAGGCAAAAGCCACGTATCCAAGGCCCGCCGACTGACCCCGATGCGATTCGCGAACGTGTCGCGGGTCATGTTCATGCGGCGCATGGCATCGCGCAGGAAGGCTTGCTGGGGAACGGTCATCGGCGCCTCGGAAGGTGAATGTATACGCGATGCGTATAGTACTTCGTTGGCGGGGGAAGTCAAGGAGAGGAGGCGGGAGCTGCTTTCCCGCTTCCAGAGATGGAATGCGCCTCGATGATCAACCGGTATGGCCACGAGCACCGCCGTGCCGGTGCCGGTGCCGCTTTTTGCGCTCTTCGATCAGTTGCGGCATCAATTCATCGATGTACCGTCTTGCGTCGCCTCGCGTAGCGATCCGTTTGAAGCGTTCGTGTGCCACGGCCTCGCCGGCCAACTCCTTATGCGCTTTGCGCAATACGTGCAGGAACCCCACGAGCGAGCTCGCCTCGGGTACCGGTTCGTGCTCGCGCGCATGCGGCGGAATCGTCGTCCTCGTCGTAGTCATGTTGCTACCCCCTGTGGGCAATCGGTGCGACAGGTATGCGTCTGCGCGATTAAATGCAGCAGGTCATTGGCATGCTTGTCGCGATCCGTGAGCGGTTGAAGACCGAACAGCCGCTGAAGTGTCGCGGGCACCGAGCTGTGGTCGTACTGCGTGTGATCGACTTGCCCGCGAGCGACCCACGGCGAGACGACGATCGCGGGCACGCGCACGCCCAAGACGTCGAATCGAAATCCGTTGGTGTTCAGCGTTGCCGATGCGCCATCGTTCGGGGGCGTGGCAGGGCCAGGCTTGGCAGAATCGTAAAAGCCGCCGTGTTCATCGTAGAGGATGACGAACAGGCTTTTGTCCCAAAGCGGCGAGTTACGGATTGCGCTGTAGACGCGGGCAACAAGTTTATCGCCGCCCGCGAGACCGTCCATCGGGTGCTGAGAGCTACCGTTCTCGTAGGTGTTGTTCGCAACGTCGCCGTAGCTGGGTTCGATGAACGTATAACGAGCAGGATAGTCTGCTGCGAGGTCGGCCTCGAAATGCTCCAGATCGTGGACGTCGAAGAAACTGATGCCTTTGATCGAGGCGACTTGTGGTATCCGGCCGCGTGGATCGCCCAAATGGTCCTGGTACAACCGATAGTCGCAGTTGCCTTTGCGAAGCGAGTCGAAAATCGATCCCTTCGGAAAGACCAGGCCATTGAGTCCTTCCCATTCGCACATCTCGGCTGAAGTGGGCGAATGATCGAGCCCGGCTGAGGATGCACTGTGGAGAAAATACCGGTTGGGCCAAGTCGGTCCGGGCAGAGACGAATGCCATGCGTCGCACAGCACGAACTCGGTTGCGAGTTGATAGAGCGCGGGGCACTGCGTTCGGGCGTCGACGCCGCGCATGACATCGCCCGCGTCGCCGATTTGCGGTGGGGCGCCTTCGGTACGGGTGGTCGCGTAGTTTGCGACGAAGCCGGAATTGTCGATCTTCGGATAGGGTTGGCCTTTTTGCAGCTGTACACCCTGGCCGCATAGCTGCTCGACGACATCAGTGAATTCGTGCCCGGGATCGGACGGCAATTGGCTGGGGGCGCCGCCGCCGAATGAGTAGGCGCTGCCGTTGTAGGTATTCGTGTTTTCAGTGGTGGCGGCAGTGATGCCGGGGATGCCCGACAACGCGAATAGATGATCGAAGGACCGATTTTCCAGCATCAGCACGAATACATGCTGAATAATCTCGTTTAAACCGTTTTCAGCCGCTTCATTTGCGCCCATAACCCATGCCCTCGCGATTTCATTGGCGTACCAAGCTGCGCTTCTACGTTAGTTTTTCTCGTTGATGCGGTAAGCGGCTCGAAGGCACATTGCTAGCCATATTGCGAGTCCACTCGAGCCTCAAGCGTTTCGGTGAGTGTAGTGCCTCGTCGACTGATCGGCAAAAGATAATGTAGCGGCCTTCTCGACGGGCGGTTTTCCCGAACGCTGGGTGGCCGTTCGCGAATGAAACGCGAGTTCAAAGGCGAGACAAGCGATGAGGATGTCCGACAGTAAAGGTGAGACAAGCGATGGGCTAAGCGCGCGAGTCTGCGCCGAGATAAGCGGCGACCGCCGCTGTTAGCGCGATGCCGGAAAGTTCTTCGGGCGATGCCAGCCGCGTTGCGATAATTTCACGATTATCGAGCCGCAGGTCGGGCGCGCTGTCGAGGCGAAGTTCAAAGAAATGCACACGGTCCCTTCGTCCATCCCAAACGCCGGAGACACTGCCCACTGAGCGCAAGGCGTTCGACGAGAAACCGAGCTCCTCTTGCATTTCACGCCGGGCCGCGGTGTCAGGCGCTTCGCCGGGGTGAATACTTCCGCCGGGCAGGCCCCACTCGGATCGATACGAAGACTTCACCAGCAACAGGGCCTGTCCCACGTAGATAGCGACTAGCGCGCCCTCGTGGCTAGGCCGTCGAACATGCCACCAGATGCGAGCCAGCCGGAATCCGACGCGAAGAACGATGCGCCAAATGAAGTCGGTTAGTCGGGATAACTGCGTTCGTTCGGGGCGCTGCATAAGGTTTTGCTTGTTCGTTCCGAATGGTTGCTGTGTAGCGAGAGGATGGCTCGATACTTCGGCCGGCGGGCGCTATCGGCGTCTTTTTCGTCTGGATTTCCTGGATCGGTCATAGACAAGGCCTGCCGTGAATGCGGAACCTAGTAGCAGAAAAAAAACCTCAATGCACACGTCGGTCACTAGCGTCGCTCCAGTGACCTTGTCGTCTGGGCGTACCGTGCCGCCGGGGGATACACGCAACTTCCCGATTGTAGTCTCGTTACAGTATCGTGCGAAAACTGCGGCCCGTTCACCGGCGCTGTCGGATTTCGGATCATGGCGAGCGTATTCGGGGGCGCCGCGAGGCGTCCATTCGTCGCTATAGCGATGTTCGTGATTGGCACCGAAACTCCAGTCTGCAGAAACGCGCCAATAGAAGCGGGACTTCGAAGCGTGCAGTGCGATGTCGCAGTGATCAAGACGCGCTTCGACGACGGGCCACGTGCGTGCTCGGTAAAGCGTGATGTCGTCGAAAAGTCCAGCTATCCCAACGAAAAACGAAAAAGCGACGATGAAGTAGAGCGGCACGCTGCCGAAGAAGCCGGGTGAACTTCTGCCCTTCACGTCATTGGCACGAGTTGCGGTTGTATGCTTATCCATCTAGCTGTCTTTTTTCCGCCGAATCCGAACGAATCCAACCTGCAACCCGAACAGCTTCGCAATACTGTTGAGCGATTCGACGGTCGGATTGCCGGTCCCACGCTCAACGTCCTGAATGACCCGACGGCTAACGCCTCGGTGCTGGGCGAATTCCGCCTGCGTCAAGCCCGCCATCTTGCGCATGGCTTTCATGGTCTCGGGAATGGTCATGTCGCCCTCTCCAATTTCGAGCAAACCTGCGGCTCTAGGCACCCGCAGCGCCCTTGCGCCTCAGGACCACATGTGTCGCTTTCTCCGACGCGACTGATTCGACGCATTCGTATCCCAGCGCCCGCAGATCGATTCCTTCGAACAGCGATTCTCCCCGGCCGAGCAAAACCGGCGTGATCGCAATGTGGAGTTCATCGATAAGCCCTTCACGAAGATACTGCCGGATCGTGTCCGGCCCGCCACCGATGCGAACGTCCTTTCCAGCAGCGGCCTCGCGCGCACGGTCGAGCGCTTCGCGAATGCCGCCAGTGACGAAATGGAACGTCGTGCCGCCTTTCATCTCGATGGAGGGGCGAGCGTGATGCGTTAAAACGAACACGGAACAGTGATACGGGGGCGTATCGCCCCACCAACCTTTCCAGTTCATGTCCGGCCATTCGCCACGAATGGGGCCGAACATGTTCCTTCCAAGAATCCAGGCGCCGACATTATGAAAGCCGCGCGCGGCGAATTCATCGTCAACGCCGGTCGTCCCGCCTTCTTTGCCGAAGAGGGCTTGCTGGAACGTGCGTGTGGGGATCAACCACTGGTGCAGTTCCGTCCCGGCAACGCCGAGCGGATTATTGATGTCCTGATTGGGGCCTGCTCCATACCCGTCGAGCGAGAGAGTGAAGCACGCAACGCGAACTCGGGTCATCGTTTGCCTCCGTTTAGATGTCTAAAAGAGAATCAATCGACGCTGGCGCCGGCCTATGCCTACGAACACTCGCAAACCTTGCGGCGCACCGATCGAACCAGTGAGCTTACGCGCCTTAAACCGAAGGCGCTCCAAGAATCGGTTTGACCGGATAGGTGGCCAATACGACGGACGTCGTGACGGGCCCAAACTTCGCCAGTGCGTCGATGGCAGCTTCGAGCTGCGCCATCTCCTCCACCACCACGCGCACGATAAAGCAATCTTCACCGGTGATGCGATGAGCCTCGACAATCTCCGGCATGGCGTCGAAAGCGCTCAGGCAATGTTTGATCTGGGCGTGCGTGGTGCGGATTCGAACGAGTGCAGCGATGTGCCGACCCACGAGGCTCGGATTCACACGCGCCGCGTAGCCTTCGATGACGCCACATTCCTCGAGCCGCTTGATGCGGGCCGTCACAGCAGGCTGAGAAAGCCCGATCTGCTTACCGAGTTCCGTATTGGTGATGCGCGCGTTGCGCTGCAGCGCCTCCAGGATTCGCCAGTCGAGCCTGTCTAACGCCACAGACTTAGGTTTCATTTGCC
>NZ_JBQCDN010000247.1:0-32959 GCF_051961175.1 Trinickia sp.
ATTCCGTACGCGGCGCTCGTGAGTCGCGCCGAGCTGATCGAGGATCAACTCGGCTTGCCGGCGCGACGCTGGGTGAAGGCGTTGCGCGAAGTCCACGCGGCGAGCGCGGCAAAGGCATCGCCGTCCAAGCCGGTCGCGTTCGCGATCTAAGTCGTTCGCCCATGGCCCGCATGGCCCCGTCCGCGCGCGCGGGCGCGGGGCGGGCATGCGCGAGCGCTCTGGCCCCGGGTCTGTCCTGCTTGACCAGTCGGGCAGCGCTCTTATACTCTTCGCAGGCTTAATAAGCTGAAGGACGCCGGTCAGCCTCGCCGCATGCGGGTTTCGGGCCGGCGCTGATCCGGGTCTCCTCCTCGAGAGGGGGTTCCGCGGGGTGATAAAGAGTAAAAGAGGAGACGTCATGGCTCACAATGCCGACGCCAATCGAGCCTCGAAACACTGGCTCTGGCTACTGGTCGTACCTTGGATCGCGATGATCTGGGTGCCGTCGTACAACAAGGTCGAACCGCAACTGGCCGGCTTCCCGTTCTTCTACTGGTACCAGCTGTTCTGGGTGCTCGTGAGTGCCGTCATCACGGGGCTCGTCTATTTCAAGACCAAAGCCAAACCGCGTTCGAGTTCGGGCGCCGCTGCCGGAGACGCTCGATGAACGCGACAGCAACATTTGTATTCGTCCTGTTTTTCATCGGGGTGACGATCCTCGGTTTCGTCGCCGCGCATTGGCGCCGGGGCGATCTGAATCATCTCGAAGAGTGGGGCCTGGGCGGCCGCCGCTTCGGCACGATCGTCACGTGGTTCCTGCTCGGCGGGGACTTGTATACGGCATATACGTTCGTGGCCGTACCGGCGCTTGTGTTCGGTGCCGGCGCGACGGGCTTTTTCGCACTGCCTTATACGATTCTCATCTATCCGTTCGCGTTCGTCGTGTTCCCGAAGCTGTGGGCCGTCGCCAAGCGCCACGGGTATGTCACGTCGGCCGACTTCGTGAGCGCCCGCTACGGCAGCCGGACGCTGGCCCTGGCCGTTGCCGTGACGGGTATCGTCGCGACGATGCCGTATATCGCCCTGCAGCTCGTCGGCATCGAAGTGGTGATCGGCGGTCTCGGTTTCGATACGACGGGCTTCGTCGGCGATCTGCCGCTGATCATCGCTTTCGCGATTCTCGCGGCCTACACGTACACGTCGGGCCTGCGTGCGCCGGCCATGATCGCCGTCGTCAAGGACTTGCTGATCTACATCACGATCATCGCGGCGATCATCGTCATTCCGGCGCAGCTCGGCGGCTTCGGTCACATCTTCAGCGTCGTGCCGCCCGCGAAGCTGCTGCTGAAGGCGCCCGATGTGACCAGCATGAACGGATATAGCGCGTATGCGACGTTGGCTGTCGGTTCGGCACTTGCCCTGTTCCTGTACCCGCACTCGGTCACGGCGATTCTCTCGTCGTCTTCGGGCAACAGCATCCGCCGCAATATGGCGATGCTGCCGGCGTATTCGCTCGTGCTGGGCTTGCTCGCCCTGCTCGGCTACATGGCGCTCGCATCCGGTGTGAAGGACATGCCCGAGTTCGCCCCGTACTTCAAGGCGTTCGGCCCGAACTTCGCGGTGCCGGCCTTGTTCCTGCACTTCTTCCCGTCGTGGTTCGTGGGCGTCGCGTTCGCGGCGATCGCGATCGGTGCACTGGTTCCGGCGGCCATCATGTCGATCGCTGCGGCGAACTTGTACACGCGCAACATCCACAAGGAGTTCGTGAACCGCAACATGTCGCACCAGCAGGAAACGGGCGTCGCCAAGCTCGTTTCGCTGATCGTCAAGGTAGGGGCCGTCGCTTTCATTCTCGGCTTGCCGCTGACTTACGCGATCCAGTTGCAGCTGCTCGGCGGGATCTGGATCATCCAGACGCTGCCTGCCATCGTGCTCGGCCTGTACACGCGTAAGCTCGACTCGCGCGGCCTGCTGGCGGGTTGGGCCGTGGGTATTGCGGTGGGCACGTGGATGGCGGGCTCGACGGGCCTCAAGAGCTCGATCTTCGCGCTCCATCTCGGGGGCTACGCCATTCCGGGCTATGCTGCGGTGTGGTCGCTCATCGTCAATCTCGTTGTCGCGATCGTCGTCAGCATTGCGGTTCGAGCGATGGGCATGAGCCATGCGGAAGACCGCACGCGCCCGGAGGATTATCTCGACGTAGTCGAAGGTTGAAGACGAACCAGGGCCCATCGCTTGCGTGATGTCGCGAGCGGCGGGTACGCTTCGCTTCAGCGCCAGGGCGGCCTACGGCCGCCCTTTTTCATGTGCGCCTCACACGTCGCTCCACTCGACCCAGTGCCGCGCTTAACTGACCATCGCCCTGTGATCCATCGCTTTCGTCCTCTTCGATGGCTTGCGGCGACGCTCGCGAGCGTCGTCGTTTCGCCGTACTACCGGTACCGCCATGCGAGCATGCTGCATGCTATTCGCGTCGGATTGGCCATGCTCGTGTCGATTCTGGTCACCACGGGCATTCACGTGCCGAACGGTATCTGGGCGTCGGTAACGGTGCTCGTCGTCATCGGCGGCTTGCAGCATCACGGCAATATCCGCAAGAAGGCGGCCGATCGAGCGCTTGGCACGATGCTCGGCGCGGTCGTGGGATTGCTGTTGATCGCGCAATTGCATCTGATCGGATCGATGCCGCTCACCTATGTGCTGATGGCGATCGCGGCTGGTGTCTGCGGGTATTACGCGATCGGCAAGGCTGGCTATATCGCGCTGCTCACGGCCATCACCATCTGCATCGTCGCCGGTCACGGCGACAGCACGATCGATACGGGGCTATGGCGGACGCTGAACGTCATGATCGGCATCGCCGTCGCACTCGCGTTTTCGTTCGCACTGCCGCTGTATGCCACCTATTCGTGGCGCTATCTGCTCGCGCGCAATCTGCGCGAGTGCGCGCGTATTCGCGCCCGAATCGCAGGCGGCCGGCCGCTCGACGTGGAGGCGCACGTCGCGGCGTTTGCCGCGCTGAACACCCGTCTGGTCAAGCTGCGTTCGCTGATGCCGTCGGTGGCGAAGGAAGTCGATATTCCGCTGAAGCGCCTGGAGGCCATCCAGCGTTTGCATCGTTCGACGCTGAGCGCGCTCGAAATGATGTCGACGAGCGCGGCGATGCATCCGTCGGCGTTGCAGGAAGCAGGGAACGAAGCCTATATGGAACGGGCTGCGATGCTCAGAATGGCACGTGCGCTGCGGTTCGGTTCCGCATCGCGCGCGGGGCAGCGGCTGGCCGCGCCGCTGCCGGGCCGGACCGGTACCGCCGGCGAAGCAACGAGCGAACGCGGGGAGCGGGTGAACGTACCGGACGACGCCTTGCCCGGGCCGCGTTGGATCGCCCAATGGTTCGGGGAGCAAATCGACGCGCTGCGGGCGTTGCTTGCCGATACCGAACCGCACTGGCATATCGAAGGGGATGCCGCGGCGCGTGCGCAGTTGCACGCCCAGCGGTGAGCCGGGCAGCAGTCAGCGCAGCCTGCATGCACTGGCACTGGCGGCAGGCGTTGAGGGGATACCGTCCATCCGCGCATCCGCCTGCCCAAGCTAAGCGCTAAGCGGGTGCGGTAGTTTCGTTGCGCACGCGGTCAGGGCTCCTTATTTTCGACGTTGACCATCCACGGCACGCCGAATTTATCGGTGACCATCCCGAATCCCTTCGCCCAGAACGTCGATTGCCAGGGGAAGCGCACCTGGCCGCCTTGCGCCAGCGCATTGAAAATCTTCGCGCCTTTTTCCACGCTATCGAGCGAGACCGAGATGCTGAAGCCCGAGTAGGTGGGCTTGGCCGTTTCGTCGGGTGCGCCGTCGGTGGCCATGAGCGTGGTCTGCCCGACCTTGAACGACGCATGCATGATGCGCTCGCCGGCTTCCCCTTCGGCCGCATGACCGCCGGGGGCTTCCTTGTTGCGCATCTTGAACGTGACCTCGGCCCCGAGCGCTTGCTCATAGAACGCGAGCGCTTCTTCACAGCGGCCGTAGAAGTGCAGATAAGGCTGTACCACCATCATCGTGACCTCCTGGGGCGAGGTTTGCCCCGTTAGCGCAGCGCGTCGATCAGCTTTTCGAGCTTGATCGCGTCGGCTGCGAACGCACGGATCCCTTCGGCGAGCTTGTCGGTTGCCATGGCGTCATCGTTCAACTGGAAGCGGAACGACGATTCGTCGATGGCGATGCGCTCGATCGGTTCATTCGTGCCCGTATCGGCCGAGAGTTTGCGCTCGACCTTCTCATCGCTGTCGTGCAGCTTTTGCAGCAGCTCGGGGCTGATCGTCAGCAAGTCGCAGCCGGCCAGCTCCACGATTTGACTCGTGTTGCGGAAGCTGGCGCCCATGACTTCGGTCTGGTAGCCGAAGTGCTTGTAGTAAGCATAGATGCGGCGCACCGATTGCACGCCCGGATCGTTCGCGCCGCCCATCTTGGCATCGTCCCAGTCGCTGCCGGCTTGCTTCTTGTACCAATCGTAGATGCGCCCGACGAACGGCGAGATCAGCTTCGCGCCCGCCTCGGCGCAGGCCGCCGCTTGCACGGGGGAGAACAGCAGCGTCATGTTGCAGTTCACGCCTTCCTTTTGCAGCACCTCGGCCGCGCGCACGCCTTCCCAGGTGGACGCGAGCTTGATCAGCACCCGTTCGCGTTCGATACCGGCCGCTTCGTACAGCTTGATCAGTTCGTGCCCTTTGTCGATCGAACGCTTGGTGTCGAACGACAGGCGCGCGTCCACTTCGGTCGACACGCGTCCGGGAATGATCTTGAGGATTTCGCAGCCGAAGGCGATCAGCAAATGATCGATGATGGCCGTGGCGGGCTTGCTCGCATGCTCGCGCACGGTTTTCTCGAGCAGCGGCTTGTAGGCGTCTTTTTGCACCGCCTTCAGGATCAGCGACGGATTGGTCGTGGCGTCACGCGGCTTATATTGTACGAACTGCTGGAAGTCGCCCGTATCCGCGACGACGGTCGTGTACTGCTTCAATTGTTCGAGAGCATTAGTCATGGTCGATTCTCTCTGACGCGGAGCGCCTTTGATATTGGGTTGGACGAGGGTCGCACCGCTAAAACGGCGCGACCCGCTGCAAATGAGACTATTTTAGGCCCGTACCGTTCAGGCCGCGACTGCGGGTGAAAACGCACGCGGCAACGCAGGGGTTTTTACGTACGTCGCGCATTGAGGATGACTTGCGTGACGACGCCCGCCACGAGGCCCCAGAACGCCGAGCCGATCGATAGCAGCGTGAGTCCGGAGGCCGTCACCATGAACGTGACGAGGGCCGCTTCGCGCTCGCGCACGCTGCTCATCGCGTTGGTCAGGCCGCTCATGATCGAGCCAAAGAGCGCGAGGGCGGCCACCGAAACGACGAGCGCTTTCGGCAGCGCGGCGAACAAGGCGGCAATCGTCGCACCGAAGATACCGGCGACGAGATAAAACAATCCGCACCAGATCGCGGCCGTATAGCGCTTGTGGCGGTCCTCATGCGCTTCGGGGCCCGTGCAGATCGCGGCGGTGATGGCAGCGAGCGTGATGCCGTGCGAGCCGAACGGCGCCAGCAGCAACGAGGCGACGCCTGTTGTCGAGATAAGCGGTGTGGACGGCGTTTGATAGCCGTCGGCGCGCAGTACCGCGAGCCCGGGCATGTTCTGCGACGCCATCGCGACCACGAACAGCGGCACGCCGAGGCTGACGGCGGCGGATAGAGAGAAGTGCGGCATCGTGAAGACAGGATGCGCGAGCGCGACATGCAAGCGGCTGAAATCGATGAGCCCGAGCGCGGTGGCGACTGCCGAGCCGACAACGAGTGTCGTCAAGATCGCATAGCGCGGCAAGAGGCGTTTCATGAACAGATAGACGAAGAACATCGTCAGCACGAGCGTGGTCTGGTATTGCGCCGCGTGAAAGATCTCGATGCCGATCTCGAACAGGATGCCGGCGAGCAGGGCCGATGCAATGCCGGCCGGCACACGCTTCATCAGGGCGTCGAACCAACCGGTCAGCCCGACGGCGGTGATCAAGACAGCGCAGACGATGTAGGCGCCGATTGCATCCGCGTACGGCACATGGGGCAGCGCGGCAATCAGCAGGGCGGCGCCGGGCGTCGAATAGGCGACCACCACGGGTGTACGAAAGCGCAGCGACAGCAAGATCGTCGAGAACGCCATCCCGATCGACAGCGCCCAGATCCACGAGGAGACCTGCGCATCGGAGAGCTGAGCGGCGCGTCCGGCTTGGAACACGAGTACGAGCGAGCTCGTATAGCCGGTCATCATGGCGACGAAGCCCGCGACGATCGCATGCAGCGAGGTATCGGCGAGCGGTTGAAGGAGCGCGCGGCGCAGCGGGGTCGAGCCGGACAAATCGGGTGTGGAAGGGGAGGTCATCGGGTTAAAACAGGTTTCGAGCGCCGCGGGCGGCCTAAGCGAGCGTTATTTGCTGAGTTTGCGTATCGCCGTTTCGAGTCCGGCGAGCGTCAACGGATACATACGCTCGCCGAGCAATTGACGGATGATCGACACCGACTGGCGATATTCCCACAATCCTTCCGGTTCGGGATTGAGCCAGGCGTGATGCGGGAAGCGATCGGCGAGGCGGCGCAGCCATACGGCTCCGGCCTCGGGGTTGTTGTATTCGACGGAGCCGCCGGCCTGCAACACTTCATAGGGGCTCATCGTCGCGTCGCCGACGACGATGAGCTTGTAGTCGGGCGTGTACTTGTGCAGCAAGTCCCACGTCGGCATCCGTTCGACGTGACGGCGCCGGTTGTTCTTCCAAAGATGATCGTAGACGCAATTGTGGAAGTAATAAAACTCGAGGTGCTTGAATTCGGCCTTCGCGGCCGAGAACAGCTCTTCGGTGCGCATGATGTGATCGTCCATCGAGCCGCCCACGTCGAGCAGCATCAGCACCTTTACCGTGTTGTGCCGCTCGGGCACCATCTTCAGGTCGAGCCAGCCCGCGTTGGCCGCGGTGCTGCGGATCGTGTCGGGCAAGTCGAGCTCTTCGGCCGCGCCTTCGCGCGCGAAGCGGCGCAGCCGCCGCAGCGCGACTTTGATGTTGCGCGTGCCGATTTCGACCTGATCGTCGTAATCGCGGTAGGCGCGGGCCTCCCAGACTTTGACGGCCGTTCGATTGCCGGCCGATTTCCCGCCGATACGAACGCCTTCCGGGTTGTAGCCGCCATTGCCGAACGGCGAGGTGCCGCCCGTGCCGATCCACTTGCTGCCGCCTTCGTGGCGTTCCTTTTGCTCGTCGAACAGTTCCTTGAGCCGCTCCATCAGCTTGTCGAGCCCGCCCATCGCCTCGATCTGCGCTTTTTCCTCGTCTGTCAGCTGGCGGCGCAAGCGCTGCTCGAGCCAGTCGAGCGGCAGCTCGAAGGCTTCGTCGGTCAGTTGCTGTACGCCGCGGAAGTAGGCGCCGAACGCTTGATCGAACTTGTCGAAGTAGCGTTCGTCCTTGATCAGCGTGAGGCGCGCGAGATAGTAGAAATCGTCGAGCGAGGGGGCGATGACGCGCTCGCGCAACGCTTCAACGAGTGTCAGATATTCCTTGACCGACACCGGCAACTGAGCCGCACGCAGCGTATAGAAAAAGTCGATCAGCATGCCGATGTCTCTGTATGCGCGGTGGCCGGGCGGCGCCGCACGGGCCGGGGGTTAGCGGTTGTGGCGATTCATGTAGACCAGGCGTTCGAAGAGGCTCAGGTCCTGCTCGTTCTTCAGCAGCGCGCCGGCGAGCGGCGGCACGATCTGCTTCTGATCGGGCGAATGCAGCGCTTCAGCCGGGATATCTTCGGCAAGCAGCAGCTTGAGCCAGTCGAGCAGTTCCGAGGTGGACGGCTTCTTCTTCAACCCCGAAACGCCGCGCAAGTCGTAGAAGCTTGCCAGCGCCGCGCGCAGCAGTTCCTCGCGGATGTTCGGGTAGTGGACATCGACGATACGCTGCATCGTCGATGGATCCGGGAATTGGATGTAGTGGAAGAAGCAGCGGCGCAGGAACGCATCGGGCAGCTCTTTTTCGTTGTTCGACGTGATGACGACGAGCGGCCGATGCCGGGCGCGCACGACCTCGCGCGTCTCGTAGACATGGAATTCCATGCGGTCGAGCTCGCGCAGCAGATCGTTCGGAAATTCGATATCGGCCTTGTCGATTTCGTCGATAAGCAGCACGGCCGGGACATCCGATTCGAAGGCCTGCCAGAGCACGCCCTTGACGATGTAGTTCGCGATGTCCTTGACGCGGGCCTCGCCGAGCTGGGAATCGCGCAGGCGCGAGACGGCGTCGTACTCGTACAGGCCCTGCTGCGCTTTCGTGGTCGATTTGATGTGCCACTGATAGAGCGGCATGCCGAGCGAGGCCGCGACTTCCTCGGCGAGCATCGTTTTGCCCGTGCCCGGCTCGCCCTTGATCAACAGCGGACGCTTGAGCGTCATCGCGGCGTTGACGGCGAGTTTGAGATCGTCGGTGGCGACGTACTGCGACGAACCTTCGAAGCGCATGGCAGTCTGCTCGTTCGAAAAAAACCCAGTATAAGTCAGAAGGGCTGGCCGACTCGGCCGCGCGGCTTTATCGTGTCGGACCGCTTGCGTGAAGCAAACGGCCGGGCTCTGCCGGGTGGACGCCCAGCCGAGCGGCGCGGTACAATTGCCGCGATTTTTTTGGCCGCTCGTTGCGATTTCGACAACAAGAACGGCGCAGCGCCATTTGCCCGCAGGCTTTTAGCGGGCGCTCGTTTCCCCTCAAGCCAGGTTAGAACCTATGAACTCTTTCGTCGGCAAACATGTCGTGACCGCAGCGCTCGCCGCGCTTGCGGGGTTTGCGGTGAGCGCGCAGGCGGCCGATGTCGTCGGCAACGCCAAGGCGGGCCAGGGCAAGGTCGCGATGTGTATCGGTTGCCACGGCATTCCCGAGTACCGGACGGCGTTCCCCGAGGTCTATCGCGTGCCGAAGCTCGGCGGCCAGAATCAGCAATACCTCGAAAACGCGCTGCACGAGTACAAGAAGGGCGATCGCCACTTCGGGACGATGCGCGCGGTCGCGTCCTCGCTGTCGGATCAGGACATCGCCGATATCGCTGCGTACTACGCGTCGCAAACGGCATCGTCGCCGAACAATCCCGACAAGTGACCGTCTCGACGGCCTCGACGGCCGCTTTCAGCTACCTCATTTCGCGGGATAGGAGAATTCATGAACAAGCCTGATCAGGCACTGCGCTTCGTCGCCAAGGCTGCAGGGGCAGCGCTCGTTGCGGCCGTGGGCGCGATCGGTACGGCCCATGCGGCCAGCGTCGACAACGGCAAGGCGCTCGTCGAATCGCATAACTGCGCGGCTTGCCACGGGGCCACCTTCACCAAGCCCGTCAGCGGCGACTACCCGAAGTTGGCCGGGCAGCACGCCGATTACATCTACTGGGCGCTGCGCGCGTACCAGACGGGCACGGGCAACCCGGATTTCGGCCGCAGCAACGCAATCATGCAGGCGCAGGTGCAGAGCTTGTCGCTGAGCGACATGAAGGATATCGGCGCGTACCTCGAATCGCTGCCGGGCGATCTGGTCGACAAGAAGTAAGGACGCACGCGTCGGGCCGCGCCTGGCTGCGGCTACGACTTTCTCAAGCGCGAAATCCCCCCCCGCGCTTGAACGCAAAAACCCGCTTTGGCGGGTTTTTTGTTGCCGATTGGTTGCGGATTTGTTGCGTTTGATCAACGTGCGACAACGTGTCGCAGGGCCGGCAAATGCGGCACGCGCGGCATGCGCGATCGAGGTGGCACGTGAGCTGCCTCGATCAATCCCGCGATGCGCGGCGCTCGATGCGAGCGAGATAGGCGTCCGTGTCGGGCGGCGTATTGGTGCGCTGCGCTTCCCAGATCGTTTCTCCGAGGCAATCCATGATTGCGTGCTGCGCCTCGTGCGTCGAACCGAGGCGCGCGGCAAGCCGCTCATGGGCCGCCCGAATGCCCGGGGGCTGATCGATCGAAAGCTGTTCGCTGATCGCGAGATGCATCGACAGATGCAGGAACGGGTTCGTGCGTCCGGCCTCAGGCGAATAATCGGCCGAGGCCGTTGCCTCGTCGGCGAGTTCGGCGTGGTATTCGGGGTGCTCGACGATCCAATCGGCGGCGATCGCTTCGAGCGGCGTGAGAATGTCGCCCGCGCGCTGCTTGCGCCAGGTATCGATGAAAAAGCGTCGGACTTCGTCGCGGCTCGGGTTGAACATCGTAGGGATCGATCTTTCGGTTCAAGGGCTCAATGCAATGGTGCGGGCGCCTCGCGCGGCGCTTTCGCGCCTGCCGCGGACGGCCGATGCGGCATTTTACGCTGGCCGTGCCGTGCAGTGCCGTGCGGTGCGGTGCGGTGTGGTGTGGTGCGGTGCGGTGCGGTGCGGTGCGGTGCGGTGCGGTGCGGTGCGGTGCGGTGCGACGCCGAAGCCGAAGCCGAAGCCGAAGCCGAAGCCGAAGCCGAAGCCGAAGCCGAAGCCGAAGCCCCGTTCCCCACGCGCGGGTAGAATCCACGAGGGCTTGGCAGGCTGCCGCACTCGGGTTGTTCGCCGAGCGCGGCCGCTAGCGGATGCACCGCTTAGCGGCAAGCAGCGGTGGAGCACCCACTAAACAGCCGGCGACATCAACGACTCATCCACGGCTACAACAGCGACTTCGACCTTTCCCGATGCCTGCTCCTGACACTCATTCCCGCGCCGAGACAGTGCGCGGCGCGTTGCTCGTGGCATTGTCCGCCAGTGCATTCGGCGCGATGGCGATCTTTGGCCGCTACGCCTATGCCGGCGGCACCGATGTGCTCGGGCTGCTCACGCTGCGCTTTCTCATCGGCGGCGCAGTGCTGGCCGCCGTTGCGCACCACCGAGGCGTGATCTGGCCGCGCGGCCGGGCACTCGCGGGCATCGTGGCAATGGGCGCGCTCGGCTATGTCGGCCAATCGCTGTGTTATTTCATCGCGCTACAGCACGCGCAAGCCAGCCTCGTCGCGCTGCTGCTCTATCTGTATCCCGCCTTCGTCACGCTGCTGGCGGCGCTCTGGCTTGGTGAACGATTGACGCGCGTGAAAGCCGCCGCGCTCGTGCTGTGCCTCGGCGGCTCCGCGCTGATGGTGGGCGGCGGGCACGGCGATCCGCTCGGCATCGCGCTCGCGCTGGCCGCGGCCGTGGTCTATTCGCTGTACATCGTGGCCGGCGCGCGCGTGACCCGCGGGGTCGATCCGCTGGCCACTACGGCTGTCGTCTGTTTGTCGGCGGCCGGTGTGTTCTGCTGCGGATCGATCGTCCGCACGCTTGCCGGCGCGCCGCCGCATCTGCCTGCCACGCCGCTTGCATGGGCGGCCCTTGTCGCCATCGCGCTCGTCTCGACGGTCACCGCCATGCTCGCGTTCTTCGCCGGCCTGACGCGGCTCGGTGCGGCACGCACGTCGATGCTTTCGACGCTCGAGCCCGTCGTCACGGTGTTGCTCGCGGCGGTCTTGCTCGGCGAGCGCTTATCGGCGTTGCAGTGGTGCGGCGGCGCGGCCGTGCTCGCCGCGGTGCTGTGGCTCGTGCGCGCCGGGGGCGGCCCGCGGGACGAGGCCGTCTCGCTCGAAGCCAGCCTTTAGATCGGCACCCGGCTACAGGTTCCAACCTTCGGTACACGCTACGCGGTACGCGCGAGGCCCCGTCCTCACCCAGAGACGCAGCGCGCGCCGTGCGGGATCGATTGCGGATCGAAGTAGGCCGGGTTGGGCCGGAAGCGGCGGAACCGGTCCGGATATCAATCAGAGTTCGGGCGGTGGTGTTTTCGGCCTGAATTCGCACAGCGGCTCGATCGTGCAATGCCAGCATTCGGGCCGGCGCGCCTTGCAAACATAGCGGCCATGCAAGATGAGCCAATGGTGCGCATCGTGGCGAAACTCGGGCGGCGTGAACTTTTCGAGCGCGGCTTCGACGGCGCGCACATCCTTGCCGGGCGCGAGTCCCGTCCGGTTCGCCACGCGGAAAATATGCGTGTCGACGGCGATCGTCGGCTGCCCGAATGCCGTGTTGAGGACGACATTGGCCGTTTTGCGGCCGACGCCGGGCAGGCTTTCGAGCGCTTCGCGCTCGGCCGGCACTTCGCCGCCATACTGTTCGAGCAAGATGCGGCAGATGGCGATGACGTTCTTCGCCTTGGTCCGGTACAGCCCGATCGTCTTGATGTAGTCGGTCACGCCCGCTTCGCCGAGCGCAAGCAGCGTTTGCGGCGTGTTCGCCACCGGAAACATCTTGCGCGTGGCCTTGTTGACCGACACGTCCGTCGCCTGTGCCGACAACATCACGGCAATCAGCAACTCGAACGGCGTTTGATACTCGAGCTCGGTCGTGGGATGCGGATTGAGGCTGCGCAGCGTCTCGTAGATGGCGCGTCGTTTTTGTGCGTTCATGCGGCGCTCGGGCGGGCGGTGGCGGAAAAGAGATCAGTGTTCGTCGGGATCGGGGGCGTGATCGGATGCCTGACCGGGCGGCGTGTTCGAGGTGTCGAGGCGCTCGCGGCGGGCATCGGCCGCATCGATTTGCGCCTGTACGTCGGGGCTCACGTTGGCGACATTTTTCGGAGCAACGCCTTGTGCCGCGAGCGCCTCTTTCTTTTGGCGCGCACGCTCGAGCGCCGCCTGGATGATGGCGCGTTTCCTGGCCGCTTCGTCGTCTTCCGGCGCCGTCATGCCGGGCGCTTTCGAGCCGGCGGCGGCCTCGGCGCGGCGGGCGGCCGCGCGGGCTTCGGCGGCCCGCCGCTCGCGCTCGAGCCGCGCCGTGCGCCGGTCGTGCCGCAGGCGCGCCGCCTCGGCCTGAGCGGGGCTCCAGGCATCCCAGCCGGTGCGTTCTCCCGTCACGGGCTTCATGTCGATGCAATCGACGGGGCACGGCGGCACACACAAGTCGCAGCCCGTGCACAGTTCGGCGACGACCGTATGCATGAGTTTGGGCGCGCCGACGATCGCATCGACAGGGCATGCCTGCATGCAGAGGGTGCAGCCGATGCAGAGCGTTTCGTCGATGACGGCCAGCGGGCGCGGCCGTTCCTCGCCGTTGACGGGGTTCAAGGGGATCACGGGTTGGCCGAGCAGGGCGGCCAGGCGCGCGATGCCTTGTGCGCCGCCGGGCGGGCATTGGTTATAGCCGGCCTCGCCGCGGGCGACGGCTTGCGCATAAGGGCGGCAGCCGTCATAGCCGCACTTCGTGCATTGCGTTTGGGGAAGCAGATCCTCGATGCGGTCTGCGAGAGTTACACGATCGGTCACGTTGAGAACGTCTGGAAGCTTGCGGGCGGCGTTAAGCGCCGCCCACGCACGATGAGCGACGAGCGGGCCGCCGGTGCGCATCGCGTGCGGGAAAAGAGGCCATTATCGCCGATTTCCCGGATTGCCATTGGTCACCCTTGTGCCATAATCGAAGCGCTTTTTCGCACGAGACGCACGGAATTTCCCAGAAAAATGGCGCGCTCGTTCACGCTGCCGGCGTAGGGTCGAGGAGGGCCGGCCGCGTGACGGGGCAACGCGGCTCACGAAGCAAAAAGGCCACCATGAATCAAGCGAAAATCAAAAGAGATCCAGAAGGCACGCGGCGCCGTATTCTGCTTGCGGCGGCCGAAGAATTTGCAAATGGTGGTTTGTTCGGCGCGCGCGTCGATCAAATTGCCCGGCGGGCGGAGACGAACGAGCGCATGCTCTATTACTACTTCGGTAGCAAAGAGCAGCTTTTCACGGCGGTACTCGAGCACGCTTTCAGCGCACTCACGGAGGCGGAAAAAACGCTCGATCTGAACGGCGTTGCCCCTATCGAAGCCATTACGCGGCTCGCGCATTTCGTGTGGGACTACTATCGCGATCATCCTGACTTGCTGCGTCTCATCAACAACGAAAATCTGCATGAGGCGCGTTACATCCAGCGGTCATCGCGTATCCGCGAATTGATTTCGCCGTTGGTGGCGACGCTGTCGTCGATTCTCGATCGCGGGCAACGTGCGGGCCTTTTCCGCGCCAACGTCGATCCTTTGCGGCTGTACGTCACGTTGTCGGGGCTCGGCTACTACATCGTCTCGAACCGCTTCACGCTCGAAGCTTCGTTGGGCCGCGATTTCAGCTCGGCATCCGAGCGCGCCGAGATGGTTCGCTTGAACACCGAGCTGCTGCTCGCCTATCTGATGCGCAAATAGGCGGGCAGGACCGCGCCAGCCAGCGAGGCGTGGCGCGTACTGTCAACGCGTTACGCTTCCACCGGCTCGGGCGCGCGTTTCGTTTCGCGGTTGTGCTCGAGAATGAAATCGCGCAGTTGCGGGTAGATGATCGTACGCCAGCGGCGGCCTGAGAAGATGCCGTAGTGGCCGCATTTTTCCGCGGTGAAGTGATGCTTGTTCTTCCCGGGAATGCCGGTGCACAGATCGTGCGCCGCGCGCGTTTGTCCGCAGCCCGAAATATCGTCGAGTTCGCCCTCGATCGTGAACAGCGCCGTCTTTTTAATGTCCTGAGGACGCACGAGCTCGCCGTCGATCTCCCACGTGCCTTCGGCGAGACGGAACTCCTGAAAGACAATGCGGATGGTATCGAGATAATACTCGGCAGCCATGTCGAGCACGGCGTTGTACTCGTCGTAGAAACGGCGATGCGCTTCGGCATCGTCTTCGTCGCCGCGCAGCAGGCTTTGATAGAAGTCCCAGTGCGATGCCGCGTGACGCTCCGGATTCATCGCCACGAAGCCTGCATGCTGCAGGAAGCCCGGATACACATGGCGCCCGACGCCCGGATAGTTCGGCGGCACCGTGTGAATCACGTTGTTCTCGAACCACTGATACGAGCGCTGCATCGCCAGCGAATTGACCGACGTGGGGCTGCGCCGCGCGTCGATCGGGCCGCCCATCATCGTCATTGTGCGCGGGGTGTCCTCGCCGCGGCTCGCCATGAGCGAAATGGCGGCGAGCACGGGCACCGTCGGCTGACACACCGACAACACGTGCAAATTCTTCGCGCCGATATGGCGGATGAATTCCTGGATGTAGGCAACGTAGTCGTCCAGATGGAACGGGCCGTCCTCGAGCGGGACCATGCGCGCATCCATCCAATCGGTGATGTAGACCTTGTGATCCTGCAGCAGCGTGCGCACCGTATCGCGCAGCAGCGTGGAATGGTGGCCCGACAGCGGCGAGCAAACGAGCACGACGGGCTCGTCCTTCAATTGCGAAACGGCATCGGGATCGTCAGCGAAGCGTTTGAAGCGCAACAGCCGGCAAAACGGCTTTTCGACGATCGTTTGCTCAATGATCGGAATGTTGTGGCCGTCTTTGACAATTTGATGAATGTCGAATTCGGGCTTTTCGTAATCTTTGCCCAGCCGGTACAGCAATTCGTAACCCGCTGACAGGCGAGTCGCGCCAGGCACATAAGCGAAAGGGCTCGCCGGGTTGGCGAACGATTTCGAGGCGGCTTGCGCCCAGGCGGTCAGCGGATTCAAGAGCGCGCGCTGAAACTCGTAAAACTGGTAAAGCATGGTGTAGGGCTCCCGCGGGGTGGAACGGGGCAATAAAAAGCGGCGCTCGGCGTCGCGACTGAGAGGACCGAACAGGTGCTCGTGGCGGTATTACTCGGTTGATGATAAAGGAGAAGTAGGGTTGGTGCAACGCAGCAATTCACCGCATCGCCCAGGGACTTTCCCGCATACTGCTTCGCAGCAAACGTGCCGATATCCCGCTAACGGATCGGCGCCTGCCCGGCGCCTGCCATCCAGACCGCCTTCGCGACGCGATTTAAACAGGGTTCGATCAAGGTGCCTCGGTGTCCGGCTCGGGAGGGGCGTCGCGGCCGTGTCCGGTCGGATGCCCGGTCGCCCCTGCCATCTGCTCCTCGTGGCGCATGAGGTTCAAGCCGGTATGGACGAGCGCCACGTGCGAAAACCCCTGAGGGAAATTGCCGATGAAGCGGCAGGTCTGCGGATCGTACTCTTCGGAGAGCAGGCCCACGTCGTTGGCGAGGCTGATCAAGCGTTCGTACATCGCATGCGCCTCGTCCATGCGTCCTTGCAGCGCCAGGTTGTCGACCATCCAGAACGTGCACGCCAAAAAAGTGCCCTCGCCGGGCGGCATCCCGTCGTCGACCTTGTGTGTGCGGTAGCGGCTGACAAAGCCATCGAAGGCGAGGTCGCGCTCGATGGCCGCAACCGTCGAGCGGATGCGCGGATCGTCGGGCGGCAAGAAGCCGACGAGCGGCATCAACAGCAGGCTCGCGTCGAGTTCGTCGCCGCCATACACCTGGGTGAACGTGTTCCGCTCGTCGTTCCAGCCCTTATCGCAGACATCCGCGTGAATCCGATCGCGCAGCGTACGCCAGCGCTCGATCGGCGCCGGCAGTTTGAAATTTTCGGCGGAGCGGATGCCGCGGTCGAACGCAACCCACGCCATCACTTTCGAGAACGTGAACTGGCGCGGGCCGCTGCGCACTTCCCACAGCCCTTCGTCGGGTTCGGTCCAAATGGTCTCCAGGTGTTCGAGCATCACGCATTGCAATGCCCATGCGGCTTCGTCCGCATGCAGACCGCCCACGCGGGCCAGATGCAGCGCGTTCATCACTTCGCCGTAAACATCGAGCTGTAATTGCCCGACCGCCTTATTGCCGATGCGCACGGGGCTCGCCCCCTCATAGCCGGGCAGCCAGGGGATTTCCGTTTCGGGCACGCGGCGCTCGCCCGCCACGCCGTACAGGATCTGCGCTTGGGCCGGCGAACCCGCGAGCGCGCGCTCGAGCCAAGTGCGCCAGGCGCGGGCTTCATCGTAGAAGCCGCAACGCATCAGCGCGAGGAGCGTGATGGTCGCATCGCGTAGCCAGCAGGAGCGGTAGTCCCAGGTGCGCGCCCCGCCCAGGCGTTCGGGCAGCGACGTGGTAGGCGCGGCGACGATGCCGCCGGTGGGCTGATAGGCGAGCGCTTTGAGGGTGATCAGCGAGCGGCGGATCGGTGCGGCGTAGCGCCCTTGCACGCCGCATTGGGCGATCCAGTCGCACCAGTACTGCTGCGTCCGCTCGAGCAAGTCGAGCGGATCCCGGGCGGGCGGCAAGCGCTGAGGCGAGCCGGAATAGGCGAGCACGAACGGAATCTGCTCGCCTTCCGATACCGTGAACGCCGCTACCGTGTGCATGTTCTCGCCGCGCAACTCGACCGGCGTGCGCAGCACGACGGTATCGGGACCGACCACGGCTTTGATGCCGCCGCCATGTTTGAGCCGCGTCACCCAAGGGACCGATAAGCCATAGTCGAAGCGCAGGGTGAGCGACATGCACATCGGCACCTTGCCGCGCTTGCCCACCACAATCCGCACGAGTTCGGAATGGCCGTTGGAGGGCGGCATGAAGTCGATCACCGTGACGGCACCATCGGGCGTTTCGTGATCTGTCTCCAGGATCAACGTCTCGCCGCGGTACCGTCGTGTGCGCGTGATGGGGGTATCGAGCGCCGGTGCGATACGCCATCGGCCATGCTGTTCGCTGCCGAGCAGCGCGGCGAAGCAGGCGCCCGAATCGAAGCGTGGCCAACAGAGCCAATCGACTGAGCCGTCACGTGAAATCAGGGCGGCCGTGTGGCCGTCGCCGACGAATGCGTAGTCTTCGATATGCGCAGGCATGGTGTCGGTTTTTGCTCCTGCTATCGGTGCGAATGCCGATACGAATCGGACGCCGAATGCGCGTCAATGTACATTGTTCGTGCGCCGGACCATGCAATCCTTGGGCCGCGTGAAGGACAAATCGGAGGAAAACGATTTCGCGTTGCCTTGCTGTGGAATCGCTGGCTACAATCGGATTTCGGGGATTCCGGCCGCGTGCTTCCGATCAACGAGCTCCAAACATCACACACAATGCGATGCGCGCTCGGCCACCATTGCGCCTGTCTTCAACCCTCAAAACGAGAGAATTGACGCCATGCTGAATCCGTCGAAGGTCGATTGCATTACGATCCTTTCCGCAGCACGCGAGCTCGGCGATGACGCCTTGCTCCATCTCGATGCCCGCACCCTCGGTTTGACCCGCAACGCCATGGAAACGGCTGCAGCGTTCCTGATCGAGCGCGGCTGCTTCAAACGTCACCATGACGGTGACGGTCATTATGCGGTGGGCGGCTTGTCCCTGCAGGGCAAGCTGCGGCTCGACCAGTTCGTGAATGGTTGAGCCGTGCCCGCGCCCGGTGCGGGCGCTCAAAGATGCAGTGAGTGCGCGCCCGGGCCCAGCAGCCCCAGTAATCCGATGATGATCAGGTAGAGCGCGACGATGTAGTTCAAGAGTCGCGGCACCACCAGAATCAAAATGCCCGCAATCAGCGCGGCAAGCGGTCCCAAACTGACGAAGATGTTCATAGCGGCTCCTTAGGTGTATTGAACGCTTATGGGGACTGAGTCGACGCGCCGTCGTCCGCTCATGTCCTTTGCATGCTTTCGACCTGAGGCGGCGGGAGCGTCCAATCAGACCCTATGCAAAGTGCCGGCCCGGTGCGCGGCCCGCCCGGTAGCCAGCCGCATGCCGGCTCGGGGACAGACGCTCATTGGAGGTGTTCATGTCGCATATCGTTCGGGCCGCGCTGCCGCAGGCGCTTTTGACCGCCTCGCGCGGTTGGCTGAGCTCGCTGGTGCTCGCCGGTTCGCTTGGCGCCGCGCCCGCCTACGCTTGGGCGCAAAATGCGCCAGCAACGACGTCAGCCCCCGTCTACGATTTGCTGGTCGGCACTTACACGAGCGGAACCAGTCACGGGATCTATGTCTACCGTTTCGACTCGTCCGACGGGCGGGTCACGCCGGTTTCGTCGATCCAGACTGTCAATCCGTCGTACCTCGTCGTGAGCCGCGACAACCGCCATGTCTACGCCGTCAACGAATTGCCGGGCGACAACGGTCCCGCGAACGAGCGGGGCGGCATCAGCGCGTTCGCATTCGATCCGCGCGCGGGACAACTGACGTTCATCGATCGCGTCTCCTCGGAAGGCAACGATCCTTGCTATCTGGCGCTTTCGCCAGACGGCCGCTATTTGCTGACGGCGAACTATTCGGTGGCCACCGATCCGGGCGGCAGTTTCGCCGTGTTTCCCCTGCAGGACGGGGGCGGCATCGGGGCGGCGGTGCTGGTCGTCCACCATGAAGGCGGCGGCCCTGTCAAAGGCCGCCAGGACAATGCGCACGTTCACTCGACGGTCTTTACACCCGACGGTCGTTACCTGTTTGCGCAAGACCTCGGCGGCGATAAGCTCTACGAATACCGCTATACGAACGACGGCAGCCGAGGGCTCATCAGCCCGACGCCGGAAGGCTATGTGCAGATGCCGGCCGGATCGGGCCCGCGCCATCTCGTGTTCGATAGTAGCGGACGCTATGCCTACCTCACGAGCGAGTTGGCCGGGACAGTGACCGCGCTCCAATATGCGAATGGCAAGCTGCGGCCGCTCCAGGTGGCGCCCCTCGCGGCGCCAGGGTTCACGGGGAAGATTGGCGCGGGGGCGATTCACCTGTCTCCGGACGGCAAGTTCCTCTACGCAACAAACCGCGGCGATGCGAACGAGATCGTCATCTTCTCCGTGGATCCATACGATGGCTTGCTCAAGTTCGTCGGCAGGCAGTCCACGCTCGGGCGCACGCCGCGTGAATTCGCTATTGATCCGACGGGCCGCTGGCTCATCGTCGGCAACCAGGACAGCGACAGCGCGTTCGTGTTCCGGCGCGATCCGGACACCGGGCTGCTGGCCAGCCCGACGCGCCTGTCGATCGGTTCGCCGGTGGACTTTCAATTTACGCCGGCGTCGTAATCGGCCGCGCAAAAACAAAGAGAGCCCACGCGTCAGAGCAAGCGCGTAGGCTCGAAGCTACCGCCTCACGGGGGGCGAGGCGGCAGGGATTGATGGTTTCTGTTTCGGTTGCGATCGAATACGGCGAGCGGCGTCCAGCCGATGTCACGGCGGGCCAGTGCGTTCGGGTTCCGAACTTCCAAAGCAACTGCCGTGCCGGATTGGCCATCGGCTGAATGTAGCCGAATCGCATAACGGCGTCGGCCGACCGGTGCATGAATGCCTGCTTTACCCGCATCGCGCGGAAGCCGCCGATCGGCCGGCTAGTTCTTGCAATCGGCTGGCACGTTTTACGCGGCCTTGTATCAAGGCTCCGAACTCGGCGGTGCGATGACCTCGCGCGTACCGTTCACGCCCATCGACGAGACAAGCCCGGCCGCTTCCATTTGTTCGACGAGGCGCGCCGCGCGGTTGTAACCGATCCGCAGTTGCCGCTGCACCGCCGAAATCGACGCGCGACGGGTACGGACGACGAACGCCACGGCTTCGTCGTAGAGCGGATCGGCTTCGGCGTCGGGCGCGTCGCCGAACAGATCCTGCGCCGCGCCTTCCGTCGCCGGGCCGTCGAGGATGCCTTCCTCGTATTCCGGCTCGCCGAATTGCTTCAGATGCTCGACGACGCGATGGACTTCCTCGTCGGCGACGAACGCACCGTGAACGCGTTGCGGGTAGCCGGTGCCGGGCGGCAGGAACAGCATGTCGCCTTGGCCGAGCAGCGATTCGGCGCCCATCTGATCCAGGATCGTGCGCGAATCGATCTTCGACGAGACCTGGAACGCGACGCGCGTCGGAATGTTGGCTTTGATGAGGCCGGTGATGACATCGACGGACGGGCGCTGCGTGGCCAGAATCAGGTGAATGCCTGCTGCGCGGGCCTTTTGCGCGAGCCGCGCGATCAGCTCTTCGATCTTCTTGCCGGCGACCATCATCAGATCGGCCAATTCGTCGATGACGACGACGATCATCGGCAAGGGAGACAGCGGCTCTGGCGCGTCGGGCGTCAGCGAGAACGGATTGCCGATTTTCTTGCCGGCGGCCTGCGCGTCGCGCAGCTTTTGATTGAAGCCGGCGAGGTTGCGCACGCCGACGGCCGACATGAGCCGGTAGCGTTTCTCCATTTCGCCGACGCACCAGTTCAGCGCGTTCGCCGCGAGCTTCATGTCCGTGACGACGGGCGCGAGCAGGTGTGGAATCCCTTCATAGACGGACAGCTCGAGCATCTTCGGATCGATCATGATCAGCCGCACTTCTTCGGGCGTGGCCTTGAAGAGCAGCGAGACGATCATCGCGTTGATGGCGACCGATTTACCTGAGCCTGTCGTACCCGCCACGAGCATGTGCGGCGCTTTGGCCAGATCCGTGACGATGGGCACCCCGGTGATGTCCTTGCCCATCGCGATCGTGAGCTTCGAGGCGGAATTGCGGTAGGGCGCGGCGGCGAGGATTTCAGACAGGCGGATCGTCTGTCGCTTGGCGTTCGGCAGCTCGAGTCCCATGCAGGTCTTGCCGGGAATCGTTTCGACGACTCGGATCGAGGTGAGCCCGAGGCCGCGCGACAGGTCTTTCATCAAACCGACGATTTGGCTGCCGCGCACGCCGAGGGCCGGTTCGATCTCGAAGCGCGTGATGACGGGGCCGGCCGATGCGCCGACGACCGCCACCGGCACCTTGAATTCCTGCAGACGCTGTTCGATCAATTGTCCCGTCTGGGCCAGGCGCTCGGCGGGTATCTCTTCCGCTTCGCTGGAAGCAGGCTCGAGCAGATCGAGCGATGGCAGTTCCACCGCGGAGGCTGCGGGCGCGTGGAACGTGAATTCGGTCGCCGCGTGACCGCGCACCGCGGGGCGTGCGGCGGCTTCGGCGGCCTCGGCGGCCTCGGGCGCCGGAGCGGGAGGCGCGGCGATGAGGGATGGCGGAGCCGCGGTTGCGGCGGTGGCCGCAGGCGCTGCGGGCTGCTCGGGTAGTGCGCGCTCTACGTGAGCGGCAGCGGAAATGGCGGCCGGCAACGCGCCGACGGGTGCTGCCGTGTCGATGTTGTCCCTATCGGACGAGGTTGTCGCGTGAGCGTTCTCCGGGGAGATCGGTGCGGCGGTCGGAACGGGGGCTTCGGTTGGCGTCGCCCATGGCGCCGGCTGCAGCGGGGGCGGTGCCACGAATGGGGGATCGACCTTCGGCGCTGCGGCAAGCTCCAACAGCACGGGCGCGGCTGGTGTGGATGCACTGGGTGTCGCCTGGGCCGCTGCGGCGGCAACGGCGTGCAGCGGTGGCGTGCCAACGGCGGAACGCTCCGCTTCAGCGGGAGGCGGCACCTCGGCGGCAGGCGATCCCTCTCTGGGATGTGATGCCTCGGTCGAAGGCGGCGTACGTGCATCCGGGCTACCGCTCATCGGCGGTGCCACGCTCTGGGGTTGCGCTTCAGCATCCACCGGTGCGGTGCTAACGGCCTGGGCAGCGTCCGCTCGAGCGGCGAACGGCGGTTCGTCGTCGATCCAGGGCCCGCGCGACGCCCCGGCGTGGCCCGGCGTTGGCTGTTCGGCCGCAGGGGCGGCCTCCGTGGTGTTCCCGTCGGGTTCGATCGACGTCTCGCGGCTCGGATGGACCTGCGACGGCTCGAACGAGGCAGCCGTAGATTGCCCGGTCACGGAAGCGAACGGCGGCTCGACCTCGGGCGGCACCCCGTGCGCACCGCTTGCTGCATCGGCGCCGGCGGGTGTATCGCTCGATCCTTCCGCATCCGCGTTTTGCTGGCGTGGCGCGACCGCCGCACCGCGCCGCGCGAGACTCGAACCGGCGAGTGCGGTCCATTGCGCAGCGTTTGCCTCGATCGCCTTCAGCGTTTCGAGCACGCCCGGCGACGGCTCAGCCGGCGGTACCGCATGCTGCGCGATATCGAGCGGCGCAGCGTTCGCGCGCGCGCCCAGCTGCGGTTGCGCGTTCGATCTGCTTTGAGCAGGCGACGGGGAGAGCGGGACCGGAGTGGGAGCTGCCGGCGAACGTTCGGTTGCCGCCTGCATCGCGCGCGGGCCGGCGTAGCCGCTCGCGCTGGTGGCAGTTGAAGCGCTGTCGGTGGCGCGCGGTTGCATGGGGGAGATGACAGGCCGAGCGCTTGCATCGGCGGCCGCGGGCGCTTGACGATGCCGGATGGGTGGCACGATGGGCACGTTGGACGGATTCGCCGTTGCGGCCGCGTTCGACGCCGGTCGCGCAACGCGTGTCGCGCCGGACGGCTCGTTCATGCCCCGTGCCGCAGGCTGCGAGGCCGTCCGCCCCGATCCAGCCGGCTCGAACGGCCTGGCGTTCTGGCCGCGTCCGTCGCGCGCCGTGCCGCGGGCGGCGCTCTGCGCCACGGGACCGGCGGGACGCGCTTTCACGCCCGATGCGGCCGGCGGCTGCCAAACCGTGGGCCGCGCGTAGCGGCCCGTCGATTTCGGTGCCATCGCATTCGTCGTCGACGTGCGCACGACGGCGCTGTTCAAGCCGCCGCGCGCAGAGCGCGATTCGTCGTCACGCGCGCCGGGCGCGGCGCTCGACGCCGTCGCACCCGGCCCGATATTCAAACCGAGGCCGAACGCGCGATCGGCCCAGCGCAATGCGCCGCGCCAGGAAAAGCCGATGAGCCAGGGCAGCGCGGCGAGCACGAGCACCGGCAAAGCGAAGAATGCGCCGCGCCCGAGCGTGCGCACGGCGAGGCCGAGCAGCGCGTGTCCAAGTGCGTTGCCCGTGTTGGGCACGAGTGCGGCTTCGAGCGCGCCGCTGCCGGCGAATACGCCGGCGAAGCCGAGCCAAAGCCGGATCGTGCCGCGACCGCGCGCTTGCGGGTCGCGCATCAATGCCGCATATGCAAGGCGCAAGGCGAGCGGCACGAGCCACAAGACGGATACGCCGAACCAGCCGAAAACTACCGTATGCATGCTAAAGGGTGGAACGTTCGAGGGAGGCGGACATCTTGCCGATCATCGGTCTGCGCGCGCGAAGGTCAGCGTTACGCCGTTGGATGCAACGATGCGCATCTGCTGCGGCGGCCGCATCTGGACGAGGGTCGTATCGATATGGGTGATCGCATCGAGATAGGCGCGTTCGAGGCGGCCCGCCTCCGCCCCGCAGGCTTTGCGTGTCGTGGCAAGCGGGCCGAGGGTCAACGCGCCGCTGCGCAGGGCGTACGATCCCGAGAACTGATTGCAGCCCGCAAAGCCGGTTGCGAGGCGCTGCCCGGACTGCGTGTCGAGCTTGAGCGTCGGGGCGGCCGCCGGATCGGCAGGGACATCGAACGCGCGCTGAGCGTCGCTCGTCTGCGCGCTCTGCAAGATCCAGCGGGTGTCGTCCAGGAGTTGGACGGCCGCCGGATTGAGCGGATTGCTGGGTCCCGCCTCGGAGTCGGGATGCGTCGGCATCGCGCAGCCGGCAACGGCGAGCGCGGCCGCGAGCGCGCTCGCGCACGACGGCAGATAGCGACGCACGATACCCCGCGCCGACGCAATGAATGGATTCGACATGGCCGCGAACCTTGTTTCTGAACTGGCGAAGGCGTAAGGGTAACGCACTCCCGTCGTCGCGCGCGAGCGCGCCGCGCAAGGTGAGGATTCGACTCGATCGATGACGGCTTGTGCGTCGCCTAGGGATACCATTCGTACCGTCGCCGGCGCGAACGGGCGCGGGTGCGCGTGTTAACATCGCCGTCTTTCCTTCTTTCGCACATATGGGATTCGCCATGCAGATCGGTCAACGGATCGGCACGCCGCTTTCGCCCTCGGCCACGCGCGTCATGCTGCTCGGCGCGGGCGAGCTCGGCAAGGAAGTCATCGTCGCGCTGCAGCGGCTCGGGGTCGAAGTCATCGCGGTGGATCGCTATCCGAACGCGCCCGGCCATCAGCTGGCGCACCGCGCCCATACGATCGACATGACCGATCCGCAGGCGATCAAGGCGCTCGTGCAAGCCGAACGGCCGCATCTGATCGTGCCCGAAATCGAAGCGATCGCCACCGATGCACTCGCCGAGATCGAAGCGCAAGGTCTCGCCGAAGTCATCCCGACCGCGCGCGCCACCCAACTGACGATGAACCGCGAAGGCATTCGCCGGCTCGCGGCCGAAACGCTCGATTTGCCGACTTCGCCCTACGCGTTCGCTGATTCCCTGGACGCGTTCAAGGCCGCGATTGCGCGGATCGGCTATCCGTGCGTCGTCAAACCCGTGATGTCGTCTTCGGGCAAGGGCCAATCGGTGGTGCGCGGCGAGGCCGACATCGAGCCCGCGTGGCAGTACGCGACGGCTGGTGCGCGTGTCAACGTGGGGCGCGTCATCGTCGAAGGATTCATCACGTTCGATTACGAAATCACGCTGCTGACGGTGCGCGCCGTCGATCCCGCCAGCGGCGAGGTGCGGACGTCGTTTTGCGAGCCGATCGGCCATTTGCAGGTCGACGGCGATTATGTGCAATCGTGGCAGCCTCAGCCGATGTCCGCGGCCGCGCTCGCGCGCGCCAGGGAGATTGCCGAGCGCGTGACGAGCGCGTTGGGCGGGCGGGGCGTCTTCGGCGTCGAGTTGTTCGTGCGCGGCGACGAAGTCTGGTTCTCCGAAGTCAGTCCGCGTCCGCACGACACGGGGCTCGTCACGCTGCGCTCGCAGCGCTTGTCCGAGTTCGAACTGCATGCGCGCGCGATCCTGGGGCTGCCGGTCGATACGTCGTTGCTCGCACCGGGTGCGTCGGCCGTCATTTACGGCGGACTGGAAGAGGCCGGCATCGCATTCGAGGGGGTACGCGAGGCGTTGGCTGTGCCGGATACCGATGTGCGCCTGTTCGGCAAACCCGAGAGCTTCAAGAAGCGCCGCATGGGCGTGGCCGTTGCGACGGGCCGGCATATCGACGAGGCGCGCGAGCGTGCGCTGGCCGCCGCGGGCAAGGTGCGGCCCGTGTCCGCCAGTTGATCGTCCGGCTACCGGATACGCCCCTTTTGCGGGGCGCGATCAGCGGCGAATCGGGCGGGCTCATACGGCCGGCCCGGAGCCGGGCACGGCCCCTGCAATCCTGCGGTGCTACAATACCGGCCTTTCCGGCGGCATGTCCGCCGGCTGGAGCCGGCCGCGCACGAAGCGCGGTCTTTGCGGGCGTCCTCGGCGCGAGCGCGCGAGACTGGCCGTGGCTCCGCCATCACGTCGATCTCATCGAGCGGCAGCTGCCGCCGCCGCGCGCTCGAACGACGCAGCGCCTACCGGCGCACTTTTAGCGAACGCCACAATGTCCGATCCCGCTGTCACGCCTATTACCGCGACTTTCGACCAGTTCAGTCTCGCCCCGGAAATTCTCCGGGCCGTGAGCGAGCAGGGTTACACCACCCCCACACCGATCCAGGCGCAGGCGATTCCCGTCGTCCTGGCCGGGCGCGACGTCATGGGCGCCGCGCAAACCGGAACCGGTAAGACGGCCAGCTTCTCTCTGCCGATCATCCAACGGTTGCTGGCAAACGCGAATACGAGCGCCTCGCCGGCCCGACATCCTGTGCGGGCGCTGATTCTCACGCCCACGCGCGAGCTGGCCGATCAGGTGGCCGCGAACGTCCAGTCGTATGCGAAGCACACCCCGCTGCGCAGCGCGGTGGTATTCGGCGGCGTGGACATGAACCCGCAATCGGCGGAGCTGCGGCGCGGCGTCGAGATCTTGATCGCGACGCCCGGGCGCCTGCTCGATCACGTTCAGCAGAAGACGGCGAATCTCGGCCAGGTGCAGATTCTCGTCCTGGACGAGGCGGATCGCATGCTCGACATGGGCTTCCTGCCCGATCTGCAGCGCATCCTGAACCTGTTGCCCAAGGAACGGCAGACGCTGCTGTTCTCGGCCACGTTTTCCGGCGAAATCAAGAAGCTCGCGTCCACCTATCTGCGCAATCCGCAGACCATCGAAGTGGCACGCAGCAACTCGACGGCCACGAACGTGACGCAGATCGTCTACGAGGTGGCCGAGGGTGACAAACAGGGTGCCGTCGTCCAATTGATTCGCGAACGCGAGCTCAAGCAAGTGATCGTGTTCTGCAACAGCAAGATCGGCGCGAGCCGATTGGCGCGCCAGCTCGAACGCGACGGTGTCGTTGCCTCGGCGATTCACGGCGACAAGACGCAAAACGAGCGGATGCAGGCGTTGGACGCGTTCAAGCGCGGCGAAATCGAGGCGCTGGTGGCGACGGACGTCGCCGCCCGGGGGCTCGACATTGCGGAACTGCCGGCCGTCATCAATTTCGACCTGCCGTTCAATGCGGAAGACTACGTGCACCGGATCGGCCGTACCGGGCGTGCGGGCGCCTCGGGCGACGCGCTGTCGCTATGCAGCCACAATGAACGCAAGCAACTGGCCGACATCGAGAAACTGATCAAAAAGCCGCTGCAAGTGCAGACGCTCGCCGTGGAGACGCCGGTGCGCCGGGGGCGCGAAGCGCACGCCCCGCGCGAGCGCGACCGCGACGAGCGATCGGGACGCCGGCGCACGGGTTCGCATGAGCGCACGACGTATCGGGCTAACCACGCGCCGATCGACGAATTCTTCCTGAAGCCGTACGAGCCGTCGCCGTCGGCGCGCAAGGAAGAGGAAGCGAAGAAGCCCGAGGCGCCGCAAACGAAGGCGCCCAAGCAACCGCTCGCGGCACTGCTCGGCGGTTTCGGCATGCCGCGGCGCAATAGTTCGTCGTCCTGAACCATCGAGCGCCGGGCGCGGGCGGGGGGCGATCACGGTCCCCTGTGCGGCCGCACGGCGCTGTCTCGGAAAGGGCACGGCGAGACGCGACGGTTTGCGCCGCGGGTGGACGCGGCTTGCTCGCTGTTCTCGTCTTCAATTCCCCGCCTTGCGTTATCCGAGCGGAAATTCCGTCGTCGACAAAATCTCCTTGAGCACCATGAACGTGCGAACCTGCCGCACGCCCGGCAGATAAAGCAATTGCTCGGCATGCAGCCGATTGAAGCTGTCGCTGTCGCGCGTCCGCACGAGCATGAAGTAGTCGAATTCGCCCGTGACGACGTGGCACTCCATACATCCTGAGACCGTGCGCGCCGCCTGCTCGAACGCGGCGAACGCTTCGGGCGTCGATCGGTCCAGCACGATGCCGATGATGACGAGCATCCCCGCGCCGACTGCCTTCGGCTCCAGCAGGGCCACGATACCGCGTATCAATCCAAGCGATTTGAGCCGCTCGACGCGTCGCAAGCACGCTGGGGCGCTGAGCTTCACCTTTTCCGCGAGCGCGACATTCGAAATCGAGGCGTCGCGTTGCAGCTGCCGGAGGATGCCGCGATCGATGCGGTCGAGCTGCGCCATGCCGACGGGGGCGTCGGCACCCACCTCCGTCCGCGGCTCGATCCCAGGGCGCCGGCGAGTGGAAAACGGGCCGCGCGAATCGCTGCGGCGCAATTTCGTTGCGCACATGGTCAATAAAGTCCCGGATGCGTTAATCGGTTGACGGTTAAAACGCCTCAAAAGTAGGCTGAGCCATAAAACTTCGCAAGCTCATTTCGTCGTCTCTTGCCTATCATTTTCCGGTGTTCCACCCGCTCGCCGCCCGGTGCGATGGCTTCGCCCGCCATCCGCGAAATGCGCAACACGAGGCGGCGCTCGTTCTCTGCCCACCGGAGCCCTCGATGAACCTGAAGCGATTCCCCCGCTACCCGCTGACGTTTGGCCCCACTCCCATCCAGCCGCTCAAGCGCTTGAGCGCACATCTGGGGGGCCAGGTGGAGCTGTATGCGAAGCGCGAGGACTGCAATAGCGGCCTCGCATTCGGCGGCAACAAAACGCGCAAGCTCGAATACCTCATCCCCGAAGCGCTCGCGCAGGGCTGCGATACGCTCGTTTCGATCGGCGGGATTCAATCGAATCAGACGCGGCAAGTCGCTGCCGTGGCCGCGCATCTCGGCATGAAGTGCGTGCTCGTGCAGGAGAACTGGGTCAACTACTACGACGCCGTCTACGATCGCGTGGGCAACATCGAGCTCTCGCGCATTCTCGGTGCGGACGTGCGCCTCGTGCCCGATGGCTTCGACATCGGCATTCGAAAAAGCTGGGAGGACGCGCTCGAAAGCGTACGCGCGGCCGGCGGCAAGCCGTATGCGATTCCAGCCGGTTGCTCCGAACATCCGCTGGGCGGGCTCGGCTTCGTCGGATTCGCCGAAGAAGTACGCGAGCAGGAGGCCGCGCTCGGCTTCAAGTTCGACTACATCGTCGTGTGCTCGGTCACCGGCAGCACGCAAGCGGGGATGATCGTCGGCTTCGCGGCCGACGGGCGCAGCGAGCGCGTCATCGGCATCGATGCCTCGGCGAAGCCCGAGGCCACGCGCGCGCAGATTGCGCGCATCGCCGAACATACGGCTGAACTCGTCGGGCTCGGTCGTCCTATCGATGCCCAGGACGTCGTGCTCGATACGCGCTACGGCGGGCCGGAATATGGGCTACCCAATGAGGGCACGTTGGAAGCGATCCGCTTGTGCGCACGGTGCGAGGGGATGCTGACCGATCCCGTGTACGAGGGTAAGTCGATGCACGGGATGATCGACAAAGTGCGCCGAGGCGAATTTCCGCCGGGCTCGCGCGTACTGTACGCGCACTTGGGCGGCGCGCCCGCATTGAGCGCTTACAGCTTCATCTTCCGCGATGGGTAATGGCGGAGGATTGAATGTGTCGAAGCAGGACGGGGCGGCGGGGCGGCGGCGGGTGGCCGGCTGCCTCCGCCTGAGTGTCGATCAGGCCGCGTTCAGCTTCGGCCACGCGGCGCCCCTTGGGAATCCACGAATCGTTTCGCCCACGCGGCGATCGCGTCCGCATAAAACGCATCGAGCGAACGGTACGGCGATGCGTCGTCTTCGTTGCCGCCAGGGGCCCGCTCGAGTTCCAATCCCAGGTGCCGCGCCGCGGCCACGAGCGCCGGCAAGGGCGCGTCAAGCTCGAGTTCGCGTGCACCCGTTTGTTTGCTGAGCTTTTCCCCTCGCGCATCGGCGACGATGGGCACGTGCAGATAAGACGGCGTCGGTACGCCGACGCAGCGTTGCAGATAGATTTGCCGCGCCGTGGAATCGAGCAGATCGGCGCCGCGCACGACGTGCGTGATGCCTTGCTCGGCATCGTCGACTACGACGGCAAGCTGATACGCCCATTGCCCGTCGGCGCGCTTGAGCACGAAATCGCCCACTTCGAGCGCGAGATCCTGCGTTTGCCTGCCTTGCCAGCGATCTTCGAACGTCATGATGGCGTCCGGGCCGTCGGGCACGCGCAGACGCCATGCGCGTGCGGCTTTGCCGTTCAGACCGTCCCGGCACGTGCCCGGATACGCCAGGGTGGTATGGCGCGCGTGAGCGCTCGCCAAGGAATCGGCGATTTCCTTGCGCGTGCAGCCGCACGGATAAATATGACCTGCCTGCTCCAGGCGTTCGAACGCCTGCGCATAACGCGCCGTGCGGGCGCTTTGCCAGACGGGCGGCTCGTCGCTTTCCATGCCGAAGCGCGCGAGTGTGTCGAGAATCGCGCGATCGGCGCCCGGCACCGTCCGCGGGCCATCGATATCTTCGATACGAACGAGCCAGACGCCGCGATGCGCGCGCGCGTCGAGGTAGCTCGCGAGTGCGCCGACGAGCGAGCCCGCATGAAGCCGGCCGGTGGGCGACGGCGCGAAGCGGCCGCGGTAACGTTGGCCGCCTGCGGATCGGGCTGCGGGCGCCGCTTGCTCGTGCATCGCCGGCGACGGCGCCGCGCCGTTCACGCCGCCGCGCGCGCCGCGTCCTTGTCCGGATGGCATGCGGGGCACGTCTTGCCGGGGATATAGAGCGGCGAGCCCTGATCCTCGGCGGAGACCACGGCGCGGCAGCCGAAGCATTGGGCCGTGGCAGTCGGCTCGAGTTGCGGATTAAGCGCGGTGCGATGGTCGAACACGAAACATTCGCCGCGATAGTGCGCGCCGCCCACTTCTTCGAAGTATTTGAGGATCCCGCCTTCGAGCTGATAGACGTGGTCGATCCCGACTTCCTTCATGTGGATCGCCGCCTTCTCGCAGCGGATCCCGCCTGTGCAGAACGAGACGACCGTTTTGCCTTCGAACTGCTCGCGATGCGATTCAATGACACTCGGGAATTCGCTGAACTTCGCGATCCGGTAATCGACGGCGTGTTCGAAGGTGCCAACGTCGACTTCGAACGCATTGCGGGTATCGAGCATGACGACGGGCCGGCCTTCGTCGTCGCGGCCTTCGTCGAGCCAGCGCTTGAGCGTGGGGGCGTCGACCGACGGTGCGCGACCTAGCTCGGGCTGGATCGCGGGCTTTTTCATCGTGATGATTTCGCGTTTGCGCTTGACGAGCATCCGGCGAAACGGCTGCGTTTCCGAGAGGCTTTCCTTGAAGGGCAGATCGGCGAACTTGCCTTCGAAAAGAGGATCGCCGCGCAGGTAGGCGACGAATTCACCGGCCGCTTCAGGCGTGCCGGCGATGAACAGATTGATGCCTTCGGGTGCGAGCAGGATGGTGCCGCGCAGGCCGAGCGCTTCGCAGCGCTCGATGAGCTGTGCGCGCCAGGTATCGATGGCATCGATCGTGACGAAGCGGTAGGCGGCGAGATTGACGATACGCATGATGATGGAGCAAAGACGAGACGAACCGCCGCGGCACATCGGGCGCGACGGCGGCCCCGGCGGGGCGGCCGCAGCACCGGGCCCAGACGGCTCCGGCGGTGCGCGAACGGCGGCGAAACCGCTATTATCCCGCAAACTGCCGGTGACGCCCCTCGGCCGTTCGGCAGCCGGAAAACGCGGAGGCCGGATGTACAATACGGCCCATGTCAGATCCTCGCTTCGTCCATCTCCGCGTTCACTCCGAATTCTCGATTGCCGACGGCATCGTGCGCCTTGACGACATCGTCAAGGCCGCCGCCAAAGACGGCCAGGGTGCGCTCGCCATGACCGATCTCGCCAACGCGTTCGGTCTCGTCCGGTTCTACAAGGAAGCCCGCGGCAACGGCGTGAAGCCGATCGCGGGCTGCGACGTCTGGGTGATGAACCCCGACGATCGCGACAAGCCGTCGCGCTTGCTGCTGCTCGTCAAGGATCGCCGCGGCTATCTGAACCTCTGTGAGCTGCTGACAAAGGCGTGGCTCACGAACCAATACCGCGGGCGTGCCGAGGTCGATGCCGGCTGGCTCGATTCGCCGCTTGGCGAGGGCCTGATCGCGCTCTCGGGCGCACAGCAAGGCGATATCGGGCTCGCACTCGCGGCCGGTAACGAACAGGCTGCCCGGCGCCATGCCGAGCGCTGGGCAGCGCGCTTTCCGAACGCGTTCTACATCGAGTTGCAGCGCTACGGCCAGCCCGGCGGCGAAGCGTACGTGCAGCAAGCCATCGCGCTTGCATCGGCGCTGAAGCTGCCCGTTGTCGCAACGCATCCGATTCAATTCATGACTGAGGACGATTACACGGCGCACGAAGCGCGCGTGTGTATCTCCGAGGGCGACATTCTTGCCAATGCGCGGCGGCCCAAGCGTTTCACGGCGGAACAGCGTTTCGCCACGCAAGCCGAGATGGCGGCGCGCTTTGCCGACATTCCGTCGGCGATCGCCAATACCGTCGAAATCGCCAAGCGCTGCAATTTGACGCTCGAACTCGGCAAGCCGAAGCTGCCGTTGTTCCCGACCCCGGACGGCATGTCGCTCGACGATTACCTCGTCCAGTTGTCGAAGGAGGGGCTGGAAAAGCGCCTCGTCGAACTCTACCCCGATGAGGCTCAGCGCACGAGCGAGCGCGATAACTACTACCAGCGGCTCGATTTCGAGTGCGGCACGATCATCAAGAGGGGCTTTCCGGGCTACTTCCTGATCGTGGCGGACTTCATCAATTGGGCGAAGAACAACGGTGTGCCCGTGGGGCCGGGCCGCGGTTCGGGCGCGGGCTCGCTCGTCGCCTACGCGCTCGGCATCACCGATCTCGATCCGCTGCGCTACAACCTGCTGTTCGAGCGCTTCTTGAATCCCGAACGCGTGTCGATGCCCGACTTCGACATCGACTTCTGCCAGGAAGGGCGCGACCGCGTCATTCAGTACGTGAAGGGCAAGTACGGGGCCGACGCGGTGTCGCAGATCGCGACGTTCGGCACGATGGCGGCGAAGGCGGCGG
>NZ_JBQCDN010000248.1:0-10405 GCF_051961175.1 Trinickia sp.
AGAGCCTGGTAGATCGGCACCGTGCCGATCGGCACCGGGCTGTTGCGGATGATCCACTCGCGCGTTTCGTGAATGTGCTTGCCCGTCGACAAATCCATGACTGTGTCGCCGCCCCAGCGGATCGCCCACGTCATTTTGTCGACTTCCTCGCCGATCGACGACGTCACGGCCGAATTGCCGATGTTCGCGTTGATCTTCACGAGGAAGTTGCGGCCGATGATCATCGGCTCGCTTTCCGGGTGGTTGATGTTCGCCGGAATGATCGCGCGGCCGCGGGCGATTTCCTCACGGACAAAGTCGGGCGTGATTTCGCGCGCGGCGTCGGCGCCGAAGGCGGCCGCACCGAAGGCCTGGCCCGGGTGCTGACGGCCCATCATCTGCGCGAGCTTGGCGCCGTTCGGGCCGCTCGCACGCAGGCTTTCGAGGTATTCGGCGCGACGCTGGTTTTCGCGGATCGCGATGAATTCCATCTCGGGCGTGATGATGCCGCGGCGCGCGTAGTGCATCTGCGTGACGTTCGCGCCCGCTTTGGCGCGGCGGGGCGTGCGGTGCAAGCCCGGGAAGCGCAGCGAGGACGTGGCCGGATCGGCGGCGCGTTCGCGGCCGTATTGGCTCGTCAGGCCCGAGAGCGCTTCGGTGTCGCCGCGTTCTTCGATCCAGGCTTGGCGCAGCGCGGGCAAGCCCGCGCGGATGTCGATCTTGGCCTGCGGATCGGTGTAGGGGCCCGACGTATCGTAGACGTAGATCGGCGGGTTCTTTTCGCCGCCGAAGCCCGTGGGGGTGTCGGCCTGCGTGATCTCGCGCATCGGCACGCGGATATCCGGGCGCGAACCCGTGACGTAAATCTTCTGCGAGTTGGGCAGCGGGGCGACAGCGGCTGCGTCGACGTGCGCTTCGGACGAAATGAACTTCGGATTGGCACTCATGGGAATCTCCTGAATTAGGGCGCTAATGCAGGAGACGACAGGAAGGTCGGGCGGATGAGAAGAAGGCGCCGAGCGGCTAGGGCTCGTACGCTTCCCTGCGCTGGCATTATCCAGATCAGGTTCAAAGGGTATTTCTCACCCGCGCGTACCGAGTGCGACGGCACGACGCAGGACCCCCGCGTTAGCACCGCAGAAGATACACCGGGCGACACGCGTTTGGCAACCGGCGGTGACGGCATCGTCCTTGCGCGGCCGCCGGGGCCGCCAAAGCCGTCGCCGCGGCGAAATGCCCGTCCGCTGCGCACCAGCGTGGGGCTTGCTGCCCGCGTGTGCGCGATCGACCGTTGCATAATGACGACGTATCGCCGGAATAACCCCGCTACTTGTGCGCTTGCCCGAAGCCTGTCGACCTACATGCCGCCTCGCCTCTCCCGTTTTGCCCGTGCCGTGCCGATCGACTTACTCCTGCGGATTCGTCTGCCGCGCACACGGGGCGGACGCATTGCGCTCGCGCTCGCCATCGTCTACTTAGCGTGGGGCTCATCCTACCTGGCCGTGCACGTCGCGCTCGAATCGTTTCCGCCGCTGCTGCTCTCGGGCCTGCGCAATGTGATCGCGGGAATCGGGCTGTTCTTCCTCGCGACGCGACGCGCGTTTGTCTGGCCGACACCCGCCCAAATTCGCAATGCCGGCATCGTCGGCACGATGCTCGTGGGTTTCTCCAGCGGCTTGCTCGCGTTCGGTATGCGCAGCGTCGGCACGGGCACGGCAGCGGTGATGGTGGCGACGGTGCCGTTGTTCGCGACCGTCATTTCTGCGCTCGCCGGCCGGTCGATCGCAAAAGGGGAGTGGGTGGCCGTCGGGTTGGGGTTACTCGGGATTTTTATTCTCAATCACGGCGACACCTCGAATTCATCGATGAGCGGCACGATCGTCATTCTTTGTGCTGCGCTCTTCTGGGCGGTCGGTGCGCATCTTGCGAGCCAGCTCGCGCTGCCGACCGATTTGTTTTTGTCGACTGCGCTGCAGATCGGCCTCGGGGGCGCGATCTCGACGTTGATCGCATTGATCGGTGGCGAGCGGGTGAGCTCGCTGGGGTTCGGTTCGCTGTTCGCGTTCTTGTATCTGATGTTCGTGGCGACGATGGCCGCGTACGTCGCCTACGGGTTTCTGATTCGCCATACGAGCCCGATCGTCGCGAGCAGCTGCATGTACGTGAATCCGATCGTGGCCGTTGCGTTGGGTGCGCTCACGCTGGGCGAGCCCGTGACCGGCGCCACGCTCGTGTCGACCTGCGTCATTCTCGCGAGCGTGGCGCTTTCGTTCTGGTTCGATCGGAGGAGGGCGGGTTAGGCCCTTAGTTTGCTGTCCCAAGGCCACGAACGCGCACTGCGCGGCTCGTATTCGTCGGATGGTTGGGACAGTGGAGGTGGGAGATGAAGACGGTTCATAATTTAATCGCGTTCGCGGGTGCGGCATGCCTGCTCGCGGCCTGCGGCGGCGGCTCGAATGATGTCGGCAAGGAAGTGGGGCTGCAAACCCCGGAAATCCACTTCGTGAACGCCGTGCCGATCGCGCCCAACGGCTCCGCCGCTCCCAACCTCGATTTGTTCGTGAATGGCTCGACGCTGTCCGGCCAAACGAACGTGCCCTATAAAGGCGTGACGAACTTCGCGAACATCGGCACGGGCAGTACACAAGTGGGCTACGGCGTTACCGGCTCGAGCGCGAGTTCCGCGCTGGCGAGTGGAACGTTCCCCGACGTGGCGAATGGCCACGAGTACACGGTTATCGCGCTGCCGAGCATCACGGCGAGCAACGGTTACGGCATCGGCCTGATCGACGATCCGTTCGACAAAGGCCTGCTGTCCAACCAGGCGCGGGTCCGTTCTTTCAATGCTTCGCCGAACGCGGCCGATGTCGACGTCTACATCGTGCCACCGGGCACCACGAGCGTAGCGGGCTTCAGCCCGACCATGGCGGGCGTGTCTTACGGCCACGCCGTGCCGGCTTCGGGCCAAGACTCGTTATATTTCTCGGGCGGCAACTATATGGCCATCGTGACGGCCGCGGGCACCACCGCGCCGATTTACGAATCGGCGCAGTTCAATCTCGCCAACAACGCCGACTGGCTCATTTCGACGGTACCCGCGGGCGGTGTCGCGAGCGCGCTGGTGCCCGGGCAGATTCACTTGCTCGTGGCTCAAGGCGGCAATACGTCTCAGCCCGCGCTGGAACTGGCCAATGCGCTGACAGGCCATTAAGCTCAATCGATCAGCGAGCCGTCCGTTTCGTAGAACGGAAAAGGGCCTTCGCCTTCGTCGACATAAGCATGATGCGTGACGATGCCGGTTTCGGGTGCGTATTGATGCAGCGCGAAGGCGGGCGGCTCCAGGCGGAATGCGGACGGCGCGTTCTCGCGCAGATCGAGCGCGACTTGATGTGCCGGAGCCGGTACGGCGGAAGCGATCGTCCCGGCGAATCGCGTGAAAATCGGGCGATGCACGTGACCGCAGATGACACGTTCGACGTTCGTGTAGCGGCCGACGATCGCTGCCAATTGCTCGCTCGATTCCGGATCGAGCCGCTGGCGGTCCATATGTCCGATGCCGGAGACGAACGGCGGATGATGCAGCGCGAGCACGACGGGTTTGCCGCGGGCTTGCGCGAGCTGCGTCTCGAGCCACGCGAGGCGTGCCGCGCACAAGTGACCGTTGCTCTGCTGCGGCATTTGCGAATCGAGTGCGATGAGGCGCAGCGGCCCGGCGTCCACAGCGTACTGGACGAATTCCCCTCCGGCGTGCAAATAGGCGTGATCGTCGAACACTTCACGTAGCGCGGCGCGCTCATCGTGATTGCCGACAAGCAGGTAGACAGGCATCGTGAGCGGCGCGAGCAGCTTCCTGAGCGCTTCGTATTCGGCGGGACTGCCCAAATCGACGAGATCGCCGGTGACGACCACCGCGTCCAATTTGGGCTCGATCGCATTGAGCCGCTCGACACAACGTTCGAGATACGCTGCAGTGTCGACGCGTCGGTAGGCAAGCGCGCCGGGGCGCTTGATATGAAGATCGCTGATTTGGGCCAATAGCATGGGGGATCCTATAGCGATGTTTAGGTGTGTCGACGGTGCGGGATCAAGGCAGGGCAATCAACCCTTCCGGCGCAATTTCAATACCAACCATTGCACCGGGCGACCATTCGCTGCGTCCCGCGACGTCGATGACGAGCGTGTCGGGTGCGGCGCCCGTTACCGTCACGCGCGTGCGCTCGCCGAGAAACGAGACCGATTCCACGACACCGTGCAGCGACGCGTCTTTCGGGTGCACGAGCCGCCCGTCCTCGGGGCGGAAGAAGAGTTCGCCCGGCGTGCCGTTCGTTGCGGCTGTCGGCAGCGCTTTCGGCTGCTGTCCGGCCAGCCGATTGATCGTGCCGACGAACTGAGCGACGGCGCGGTTAGCCGGACGATAGTAGATCTCGCGCAGCGTGCCGATCTGTTCGATGCGGCCCGCGCTCATGACGACGATGCGATCGCCGAGCTCCATGGCTTCGGCCTGATCGTGCGTCACGTAGACGGTCGTGACGCCGAGCCCGCGCAGCAGCGTATTCATCTCGCGCCGCAGCGCATCGCGCAGGCGCGCATCGAGAGCGGTCAGCGGTTCGTCGAGCAGCAGCACACGCGGCTCGCGGGCCAGTGCGCGCGCCAATGCGACGCGTTGGCGCTGGCCGCCCGAGAGCTGATGAATCGGCTTGTCGGCATGGGCTTCGAGCCGCATCATCGCGAGCAATTCGTCCACCCGCCGGCGGGCGAGCGCGGGCTCGGCTTTGGCGATCTTCAGCCCATACCCGACATTGCCGCGTACGGTCAGATTCGGGAACAGCGCATAGCTCTGAAACACCATGCCGACGTGCCGCCGCTCGATCGGCAGCCGCGTGACGTCGTCGTCGCCGAAGCGCACCGTCCCGCCCGCATCGGGCAATTCGAGCCCGGCGATGATACGGAGGGTCGTCGTCTTGCCGCAGCCCGACGGCCCCAGCAGCACGAGCGTCTCGCCCGCGCCGATAGAAAGATCGAGCGGCTCGAGCACGCGTGTGCCGTGGAACGTCTTCGCGCATTGCGTGAGGGCGATGGGAACCGGGGTGAATTTCATCGGAGTGAGTACGGTAAGGAGCGGTAGCGGTCGCGGGAAAATTAGTCGGTTTTATCCGCAGGACGGCGTGCGGCATCGGCGCGCCGCATGAGCTCGACCTGTCCGCCGCTCAAGCGTTGCATTGCGACGAGCAGCGGCATGGTCATCGCGAAAAACAGGATCGTGTAGGCGCTGCCGACTTCGATGCGCAACGAGGCATAGGTATCGGCAAGGCCGACAGGCAGCGTTTTCATTTCAGGCGTGTGCAGCATCCACGTCAAATTGAACTCGCCGACGGACAGCGTGACGACGGCGAGTGCGCCCGCGACGATGCCCGGCCTCAAATTCGGGAGCACGACCGTGAAAAAGCGCTGGGCGAACGTGGCGCCGAGGCTGGCTGCGCCTTCCTCGAGCGTGCGCAGATCGGCGCTCGCCGCTACGGCTGCCACGGCGCGCACCATGAACGGGAGCGTGAAGACGACGTGGCCTACGACGATGAACGCGATGCTCATGCGAAAGGCCGTGAAGCCGCCGTACACGACGATGAGCGCAAGCGCGGAAGCGAGCCCGGGCAGTGCGATCGGCAGCACGAGCAGTTCTTCGACCACGCGCGCCCAGCGCGTCTTGCTGCGAGCGAGTGCGTAGGCGGCGGGTACGCCGGTGACGAGCGTGATCGCGAGCGTGGCCGCGGCCACTTCGAGCGAAAGGAAGACAGAGCCGTGATATTGCGCCCAGACCTGGGCGAGCCAACGCAGCGTGAGCCCGCTCGATATCCCCCGAAAATAATTGACGGTCAGCCCCGCCAGGATCGACATGACGACGGGCACAACGAGAAACGCGCACAGGCCGAATGTCACGAGCCATTGCCCGAACGCGAGCAGTTTGCGCGGCGCGAGCTGCCCGGCCAGCCAGGAGGGGCGGCGATCGAAGCCGGACGTATCGGTAAGCTGATTCATCGGGCGCCTCACGCGGTGGCGGCGACGGCCGAGCCGGTCGCGCTGCGGGCGATGGCGAGCACGAGCCAGGTGACGATGCCGAGAATGACCGACAGCCCCGCAGCCGTAATCATGTTCGCGTTCAACGTGAACTCGGTGTAGATCGTCATCGGCAGCACATCGATATCGGTGGCCAGGGTAAATGCGGTGCCGAACGCGCCCATGGCGGTGGCGAAACAAATCGCCCCGGCCGCGACGAGCCCGGGCGCGAGGCCCGGCAACACGACATCGCGCATGATTTGCCAGGGCGATGCGCCGAGAGAGCGGGCGGCTTCTTCGAGCGAAGGATCGAGCTTCGTGGCCGATGCCATGACGGTGACGATCACGCGCGGAATGGAAAAGTACAGATAGCCGAGAAAGAGCCCGGTCATCGAATAGGCGAACACCCACCGGTCGCCCGTGAGCTTTTGCGTAAGCATGCCGATGAGCCCTTGGCGGCCGGCGAGCATGATGACCATGAAGCCGACGACCACCCCCGGGAAGGCGAGCGGGAACGTGAGCAGCGCTACGAGCGAGCGCTTTCCGGGAAACTCACGGCGCGCGAGCAGCAGGCCCGAAATGACCGACAGCACGAGCGTGGCCAATGTGACGGCGGCCGAGAGCACCACCGTGGCGATGAGGCTGTTCATATAGCGCGCGTTGGTGAGCAGCGCGCGATAGGTGGCGATGGCATGGCCGTTGCCGCTCACGTGAAGGAGCACGGCCATCGGCAGCAGCCAGAATGCGATGAAGACGGCAAGCGCCGGCGCGAGCAACGCGATGCGCCAGCGCAGTGGAAAGGTGATGTCGTGCATGATGATGACCGAGGCCGTATCGGGGGGGACGGATTGCGCGCGGGTGCTCGAGGCGGGAAGCGCTCGCGCGCAACGGGGTGATGCCGATCGATCGTGCCGCTTGCTTAGCCCTAGTGCATAACCTTCAGATATTGCTCGCCGAACGCCTGCTGCTTTTCGGCCATTTTTGCGAAATCGACCGTTTTCGCACGCGCGTAATCGCTCGCGGGCAAGAATTTGGCGGCTGCCTCCTTGCTCATCGTGCTCGCGCGCACCGGGCGCAGGAATGCGTTGGCCCAGATCTTCTGGCCGTCGTCCGACAGCACGAAATCGAGCACCTTCTTGCCGTTTGCCTCGTGGGGCGCGCCCTTCACGAGACTCATGACATACGGTACCGAGATCGTGCCTTCGGACGGGATCACGAACGCCACGTTCGCATGATCCTTGTACATGGCGCGATAGGCATCGAAGTCGTAATCGAGCAGGATCGGGATTTCACCCGAGAGCACGCGCGCATAGGCCGTTTGCTTCGGGACGATCGGCTGGTTGGCCTTGAGCTTGGCGAACCAGTCCAGGGCCGGCTTGAAGTTGTCGAACGAGCCGCCGAGCGCCTCGTTCACGGCGACGGCGCCCGCGTAGCCGACGAATGCGCTCGACGGATCGAGGTAGCCGATCATCCCTTTGTATTCGGGCTTGAGCAAATCGGCCCACGAGCGCGGCACGGGTTTGCCTTCGAGGGCGTCTTTATTGACCATGAAGCCGAGCGTGCCGGAGTGGATCGCGAACCAATACCCTTGCGGATCTTTCAGCCCGGCGGGAATGTCGTCCCAGTGCGCGGGCTTATACGGTTGGATCACGCCCTTGTCCTTCGCCTGGAAGGCCGAAGACACGCCGAGGTAGACGACGTCGGCCACCGGGCTCTTTTGCTCCGCGATCAACTGAGCGATGGCCTGGCCCGAATTCTTGTTGTCGGACGGCACGTGGATGCCTGTCTTGTCTTGCAGCGCCTTCAGTTCGCTGGCCCAGTCGGCCCACTCGGGCGGACAGTTGTAGCAGATCGCCGTTTGTTGAGCATGCGCGGTCGGCGCGAATGCGCCGGCGAATGCGAGCAGCACGCCAGCAGCGCTCGCGAGGCGCGCCAGACGGGCCAGGCATGCATGAAGGCTGGATGAGCGACGTATCACTTAAGGTCTCCTTGCGGGACGGGAAAGAGAAGAAATTGGACGTCGTGGGGGACAGCGCCGGCCCTTGCATGAGGGCGGCGCGCAAACACAAGCAGAAGCAGAAGCGGTTGCTTCCCGTCGTTTATGCGGCGGGGTGGGCGGGCAGGACGACGCCCGATGCGCCGGAAAGCGCGGCGATCGTCGCGCCTTTGCGCAACCTGTGCGGCAGCGTGAGAGACAGCGATTCGCCGTCGTCGGCACCGTCGATGCGCGCCATCAGGCGGCGCCACGCGGCGCAGCCGATTTCGCGGTTGGGCGTGCCGATGCTTGCGAGCGGCGGGGACAGCAGCTCGCCTACGGCGAGCCCGTCGAAACCGAGGATCGACATGTCTTCGGGCACGTTGTAGCGTGCGCGCCGCAGACCGCGCATGACGACCATCGCGAGCAGATCGTTGCTGCAAAAGAGGGCGGTGGGGCGGGCGGGGCCCGATGTGAGATGCGCGAGTACCGAGGGGGCGAGTTCGTCGGCGTTGAAATCGACCTCGAGCGCGGGCAACGGCGTCAACCCCGCCTGGCGCATCGCTTCCGAGTAGCCGCGATAGCGCAGACGCGCGCGGTCCGATTCGGCCAGCGTACCGGCCAGCATCATCACGCGCTCGTGGCCGTGCTCGATCAGCATCCGCACGCCGTCATAGGCCGCGCGGCGATTGTCGACCGACACCGATGGACGCCGTACCGTGTCGTTGTGCATGAGCACGTACAATTTGCCGTCCCGGTCGAGTTCGTCGAGCAGCGGGTGCGTATCGGCATCGGCCACCGTCAGGATCAGTCCCTCGACCCGTTGTGCGAGCAGCGTCTCGATGGCGTGGCGTTCCCTCGCGGCATCGTATTGGGTCGTCATCAGCATCAGCCGATAGCCCTGCGCCGCGGCCAGTTCGTCGATGCCTTGCAGGCATTCGGCGAAGACCGGATTCGCGAGCGTGGGCAGCACGACGCCGATGAGGCGCGTACGTTCGCCGCGCAGTTGGCGCCCGAGCGGACTCGGACTGAACTGCAGGGCCTCGATCGCCTCGCGGATTTTCGCGAGCGTGACCCGGTTCACCGTATGCGGTGCGTTGATCGCGCGAGAGACGGTAGCGATGGAAAAGCCGGCGTATGCGGCTACATCCTTGATTGTATGTTTCATTGCTGTCTGTACAGTCCGGTAGTACTGGGCCTGAAAACGTTTACGCCGCAACGATTATCCGGCTCGATTATGACTGAGCCATGACGTTTTTGCTCGATATTTGGGTTGAAAAAAATCTTTTCTTAGCTTGGCTCACGCCTCGCCGCTAGGCATAATCGGTCGCGATCGGACGGGCTGCCGGCGTATGGACGCCCGAAATGTTCTTCATCTTCACCAACTTGTAGAAAGAAAGGATCGACGCGTGAGCCTTTGGTTTTTGTTTTTTCTAAGCGTCCTGCAGGGCGTCACGGAACTGTTCCCGGTCAGCAGCCTCGGACACACGCTGCTCGCGCCGGCGCTGCTGGGTATGCACATTGATAAGCATGCGCCGCAGTTGATTCCATTCCTGGTGGCGCTCCATTTGGGCACGGCGTTTGCTCTGCTGTGGTATTTCCGCAAGCGCTGGGTTGCGCTCGTGGCCGGGTGGTTCGGGACGCTGGGTGGGCGGCGCAGCGAAGAGGGCCATATGATGTGGGCGCTCATCATCGGCACGATTCCGGCGGGCCTCGTCGGTCTGCTGCTCGAAAAGCGGCTGGAACGGATTTTTCATGATTTGCGGATCGTTGCGCTGGCGCTCGTCGTCAATGGCGTGCTGCTGTGGCTGGGCGATCGGCTGCAGCGCTCGCGTGCTCATCGTCCGCCAGAGAACCTGACATTCAAACAGGCGTTCCTGGTCGGCCTTGCGCAGGTCGGCGCACTGATTCCCGGTTTCTCGCGCAGCGGTCTGACGATGATCGCCGGCAATGCGGCGGGGCTGACCGCCGAGAGCGCGGCTGAGTTCGCATTCCTGCTCGGCACGCCGATCATCTTCGCGGCCGGGCTGCTCGAAATTCCGAAGCTTTTTCATACGCCGGGCCAACTGGGCAACGCGCTGGTTGGCGGTGTGCTGACGGCGATCGCCGCGTACCTGAGCGTGCGCTTCCTGATGCGCTATTTCGAAGGGCGGGGCCGTCTGGCGTCCTTCGGCGTGTATTGCGTATTGGCGGGCCTCGGCTGCTTCGCTTGGTTCATGGTGTATGGCCAACCGGGTTGACGTTGTGCTGCGACGTGTGGGGGATCGAGTATAATCGCGGCCCCCGGCTCGGTGTGGCCGGCACGTCGTACAATCACGCCTTCGCCTCCCCATAGTTCAACGGATAGAACACGGGTCTTCTAAACCTGAAATCGAGGTTCGATTCCTCGTGGGGGGGCCA
>NZ_JBQCDN010000249.1:0-9261 GCF_051961175.1 Trinickia sp.
TGTTCGATCCGTTCTTCACGGTGCGCGAAACGCTGCGCATTCAATCGGGCTACTACGGGCTTCATCGCAACGACGATTGGATCGACGAAGTCATGGCCAATCTCGATCTGACCGAGAAGGCCGACGCGAACATGCGCGCGCTGTCGGGCGGGATGAAGCGGCGCGTGCTTGTCGCGCAGGCGCTCGTGCACCGTCCGCCTGTCATCGTGCTCGACGAGCCGACAGCCGGGGTCGACGTCGAATTGCGTCAAACGCTCTGGAAATTCATTTCGCGTCTCAACCGCGAAGGCCACACGATCGTGCTCACGACGCACTACCTGGAAGAAGCCGAATCGTTGTGCGATCGCATTGCGATGCTGCGGCGAGGCGAAGTGGTCGCGCTCGATCGGACGAGTGCGTTGCTGCAGCGTTTCGCCGGGATGCAGCTGTTCGTGCGGTTGTCGGAGGGGGTGCTGCCCACGGAGCTGCGCGCGCTCGAGATCGAGCCGTCCGCGCCCGGTGATCGTCAGCATGTGCTGCGGCTTTCGAGCTACGACGACGTCGAGCGCATCCTGGCCCAATGTCGCGCGGCCGGCTGCACGTTCGACGAGATCGACGTGCGCAAGGCCGATCTGGAAGACGTTTTCGTCCAACTGATGAACGCACCTGAACTTGTGGAAGGTCTGGCATGAGCGGGTTCCGCACCCTCTTCTACAAAGAGATCCTGCGCTTTTGGAAGGTGTCGTTCCAAACGGTGCTCGCGCCCGTGATCACGGCGCTGCTCTATCTGACGATTTTCGGCCACGCGTTGCGCGGGCACGTTGAAGTCTATCCCGGCGTGGAATACACGAGCTTCCTGATTCCCGGCCTGGTCATGATGAGCGTGCTGCAAAACTCCTTCGCGAACAGTTCGTCGTCGCTGATCCAATCGAAGATCACCGGCAACCTTGTGTTCGTGCTGCTGCCGCCGCTCACGTATCTGGAAATGTACGGCGCCTATGTGCTCGCGTCGGTCGTGCGCGGGTTGGTCGTCGGCCTCGGCGTGTTCGTCGTCACGATCTGGTTCATCCCCGTGAAATTCGCGGCGCCGCTTTTCATTATTGCCTTCGCCGTCCTCGGCTCGGCGATTCTCGGCACGCTCGGGCTCATCGCCGGGATCTGGGCCGAGAAATTCGATCAGCTCGCGGCATTTCAAAACTTCCTGATCATGCCGCTCACGTTTCTCTCGGGCGTGTTCTATTCGACGCATACGTTGCCGCCGATGTGGCGCGAGGTGTCGCGGCTGAATCCGTTTTTCTACATGATCGACGGCTTTCGCTATGGTTTTTTCGGCTTATCCGACATCGACCCGCTCGCGAGCCTGGCCGTCGTCACCGGATTTTTCGCGCTGATTGCCGTGCTCGCGATGCGTTTGCTCGCGTCGGGCTACAAGCTGCGCTACTGATACTGATATTGAATCGGAAAGGAGTGTCACCATGTTGCCGACCCCCGATCAGGTCAAGCAATACATCGAGGCTGGACTGGCGTGCCGCCATCTCGAAGTCGAAGGCGACGGCCAGCATTTTTTTGCGACTATCGTCTCGGATGCTTTCGAAGGCAAGCGCCTGATCCAGCGACATCAACTCGTTTATGCGGCGCTCGGCGAGCGCATGCGGCAGGAAATCCACGCGCTGAGCATGAAGACGCTCACGCCCGCGGAATGGCAGAACGGATAATTAGAGAACCTGAGTGCGTATTACACAAGATTCACGCGAGGCCGGCAGCGGCGTCGCCACGGAGGCCCGAACGGGGCAAATCAGCATGGACAAGCTTGTGATCGAAGGCGGCCGACCGCTCGCCGGCGACGTCGTCATCTCCGGCGCGAAGAATGCGGCGCTGCCGATTCTGTGCGCCAGCCTGTTGTCCGCCGAGCCGCTGCATCTCGAGAATGTGCCCGATCTGCAAGACGTGCGCACCACGCTTAAGCTGCTCGCGCAGATGGGCGTGCGCGAGGATCGCTCGTCGGCGCATCTTACGCTCGATGCAGCCGCTGTCGCCAACCCGGTCGCGCCGTACGAACTCGTCAAGACGATGCGCGCGTCGATCCTCGTGCTCGGCCCGCTCGTCGCCCGCTTCGGGCATGCGAAGGTGTCGCTGCCCGGCGGCTGCGCGATCGGCGCGCGTCCGGTCGACCAGCACATCAAAGGCCTGCAGGCGATGGGGGCCGAGATCAGCATCGAGCACGGCTATATCGAAGCGCGCGCACCGCGTCTCAAAGGCGCGCGCATCATGACGGACATGATCACCGTGACCGGCACGGAAAACTTGCTGATGGCGGCCGTGCTGGCCGACGGCGAGACCGTGCTTGAGAACGCCGCGCGCGAGCCCGAAGTGAGCGATCTCGCGCAGTTGCTTGTGCGCATGGGCGCGAAAATCGAAGGCATCGGCACCGATCGGCTCGTGATTCAAGGCGTCGAGAAGCTGCACGGGGCGCACCATACGGTGATTCCCGATCGCATCGAAGCCGGCACGTTCCTGTGTGCGGTGGCGGCGGCGGGCGGCGACGTCACGCTGCGCCGCGTGCGGCCGATCACGCTCGAGGCCGTCACGATGAAGCTGCGCGAAGCCGGTGTCACGATCGAGGAAGGCGAGGACTGGATCCGCGTGCGGATGGCGCAGCGTCCGAAGGCCGTGTCGTTCCGCACGTCCGAATATCCGGCGTTCCCCACGGACATGCAGGCGCAGTTCATGGCGCTCAATGCAATCGCCGAGGGCACCGCGCAAGTCGTCGAAACGATTTTCGAAAACCGCTTCATGCATGTGCAGGAGCTCAATCGATTGGGGGCAAATATCACGATCGACGGCAATACGGCGCTCGTGAACGGGGTGCCGCGCTTGTCCGGTGCCACCGTGATGGCCACCGATCTGCGCGCCTCGGCGAGCCTCGTTATCGCCGGGCTGACCGCCGACGGCGAAACGCTCGTCGATCGGATCTATCACCTCGATCGCGGCTACGACCGCATGGAAGAAAAGCTGACGGCGATCGGCGCGCGCGTGCGCCGCGTGCCGGGCCGCCCCGCGCAAGCACCGGAGAACGACGCATGAGTACGCTTGATACGACGCCCTTGACGCTCGCGCTGTCGAAGGGAAGGATCTTCGAGGAAACGATGCCGCTGCTCGCGGCGGCCGGGGTGCACGTCACCGAGGATCCCGAAACGTCCCGAAAGCTGATTCTTCCGACGAGTGCGCCGAACCTGCGTGTCATCATCGTCCGTGCGACCGACGTGCCGACCTACGTGGAATACGGCGCGGCCGATTTCGGCGTGGCGGGCAAGGACGTCTTGCTGGAGCACGGTGGGTCGGGCCTGTATCAGCCGATCGATCTGAATATTGCGCGTTGCCGGATGTCGGTGGCGGTGAAGGCGGGCTTCGATTACGCCAATGCCGTGCGCCAAGGCGCGCGCCTGCGTGTCGCGACGAAATACGTGCAGACCGCGCGCGAGCATTTCGCGGCCAAGGGCGTGCATGTCGATCTGATCAAGCTGTACGGTTCGATGGAGTTGGCGCCGCTCGTGGGCTTGGCCGACGCAATCGTCGATCTGGTCAGCTCGGGTGGCACGCTACGCGCGAACGATCTGGTCGAGGTGGAGGAAATCATGGAGATCTCCTCGCGCCTCGTGGTGAACCAAGCGGCGCTGAAGTTGAAGCGCGCGGCGCTGGCGCCGTTGCTCGACGCGTTCGGGCAAGCGTCGCAGCAAACGGCGCAGAGCGCCTGACGCGGGCCGGGCCCGCCATGCGTGCCCGCGCGCATCGCCCGGCACGCGCCTTACCGAAACGGATACCAGCATGTCACTGACGATTCGCAAACTCGATTCGAGCGCCGACGATTTCGCCGCAAAGCTTGCCGCCGTGCTTGCCTTCGAGGCGAGCGAGGACGAAGCGATCGACCGCTCGGTCGCCCAGATTCTGGCCGATGTCAAAGCGCGCGGCGATGCCGCCGTGCTCGAGTACACCAACCGCTTCGACCGGCTTTCAGCCACAAGCGTCGCGGCGCTCGAGCTGCCCGTGAGCGAGCTGGAAGCGGCGCTCGATGGGCTCGAGCCGAAGCGGCGCGCGGCGCTCGAGGCGGCGGCGGCGCGCGTGCGCGCGTATCACGAGAAGCAAAAGATCGAGTGCGGCAGCCATAGCTGGCAGTACACGGAAGCCGACGGCACCGTGCTCGGCCAGAAGGTCACGCCGCTCGATCGCGCCGGCATCTACGTGCCGGGCGGCAAAGCCGCGTATCCGTCGTCGGTGCTCATGAACGCGATTCCGGCGCGCGTGGCCGGCGTACGGGAAATCGTGATGGTGGTGCCGACACCCGACGGCGTGCGCAACCCGCTCGTGTTGGCCGCCGCGCTGCTCGGCGGTGTCGATCGCGTATTCACGATCGGCGGTGCGCAAGCCGTGGGCGCGCTGGCGTACGGCACGGGCACGGTGCCCGCCGTCGACAAGATCTGCGGCCCGGGCAATGCCTACGTGGCGGCGGCGAAGCGGCGCGTATTCGGCACGGTCGGGATCGACATGATCGCGGGCCCCTCGGAAATCCTCGTACTCTGCGACGGCACGACGGACCCGCGCTGGGTGGCGATGGATCTGTTCTCGCAAGCCGAGCACGACGAGCTGGCCCAATCGATCCTGCTCTGTCCTGACGACGCCTTTATCGCGCGCGTGAAGGACGCGATTGTCGAGCTCTTGCCGACAATGCCGCGCCGCGACGTGATCGAGCGCTCGCTCGTCGATCGCGGTGCCCTTGTCAAAGTGCGCGACATGGCCGAAGCCTGTGCGATCGCCAATCAGATCGCACCGGAGCATTTGGAGATTTCCGCGCTCGATCCGCATCAATGGGCGAAGGAGATTCGCCACGCGGGCGCGATCTTCCTGGGCCGCTACACGAGCGAGAGCCTGGGCGATTATTGCGCTGGGCCGAACCACGTTTTACCGACTTCTCGAACGGCGCGCTTTTCGTCGCCGCTCGGCGTATACGATTTCTTCAAGCGTTCGAGCGTGATCGAAGTGAGCGCCGAGGGCGCGCAAACGCTCGGCGAAATCGCGGCCGAGCTCGCTTATGGCGAAGGGCTGCCCGCGCACGCGCGCAGCGCCGAATATCGAATGAAGCAAGGCGGCTGAGGCGCGTCATGACGACACCGCAAGACATCATCCGTCCCGACGTATTGTCGATGACGAGCTACGCGGTTGCCGACGCAACGGGCTTCGTGAAGCTCGATGCGATGGAGAACCCGTATGCGCTGCCTGAGGCGCTCGCCGCGCAACTGGGCGACGTGCTGGCCGGCGTCGCGCTCAATCGCTACCCGGAGCCGCGGCCTGCCGCGCTCGTGGAAAAACTCAAGCAGGTCATGGGCGTGCCGGGCGGGGCCGACGTGCTGCTCGGCAACGGCTCGGACGAGCTGATCAGCATGATCGCCGTCGCCTGCGCGAAGCCGGGTGCGAAGCTGCTCGCGCCGGTGCCGGGCTTCGTCATGTATCAGATGTCGGCGAAATTCGCGCAGCTCGAATTCATCGGCGTGCCGCACCGGGCCGATCTGACGCTCGATATCGACGCGATGCTGGCCGCGATCGCCGAACATCGGCCGGCCATTATCTATCTGGCCTACCCGAACAATCCCACCGGCACGCTTTACGCGGACGCGGACATCGAGCGGATCATCGCGCAAGCGCAGGGGCAGGGTGGCCTCGTCGTGATCGACGAAGCCTACCAGCCGTTCGCGCAGAAAAGCTGGATTGGCCGCGTGCTCGACTACGGGAACGTCGTGGTGATGCGTACCGTTTCGAAGCTCGGCTTGGCTGGGATCCGGCTTGGCTACCTCGTTGGCGCGCCGGCTTGGCTCAAGGAGTTCGACAAGGTGCGTCCGCCGTACAACGTGAATGTGCTGACGCAGGCCGCCGCCGATTTCATGCTCGATCATGTCGATGTGCTCGAGACGCAAGCCGCCGAGTTGCGGGCCGAGCGTGCCAAATTGGTGGCCGCCTTGAGCGCCTTGCCGGGCACGAGCGTGTTCCCGAGCGCGGCCAATTTCCTGCTCGTTCGCTTCCCTGATGCCGATGCCGCCTTCGCCGCGCTGCTCAAGGCGAAGGTTTTAGTCAAAAACGTGGGTAAAATGCAGCCGTTGCTTGCTAATTGCTTGCGTTTGACCGTCGGCACACCCGCCGAAAACGCCCAAATGCTGGCTGCACTCCAGCAAGCGCTGAATTAAAAGTCACTTAGAGGTTTTCCATGCGCGTAGCGGAAGTGTTTCGCGATACCAGCGAAACGAAGATCCGTGTGAAGCTCGATCTGGATGGCACCGGCCGGCAAAAGCTGGCAACGGGCGTCCCGTTTCTCGACCATATGCTCGATCAGATCGCCCGTCACGGCCTGATCGACCTCGATATCGAGGCGCATGGCGATTTGCATATCGACGACCACCACACCGTGGAAGATACCGGCATCACGCTCGGCATGGCGGTGGCCAAGGCGATCGGCGATAAAAAGGGCATTCGCCGCTACGGCCATGCCTACGTGCCGCTCGATGAAGCGCTGTCGCGGGTCGTCATCGATTTTTCGGGCCGTCCGGGGCTCGAGTTCCACGTGCCGTTTACGCGGGCGCGCATCGGCACGTTCGATGTGGATCTGTCGATCGAGTTTTTTCGCGGCTTCGTCAATCATGCGGGCGTGACGCTGCATATCGATAATTTGCGCGGGATCAACGCGCACCATCAGCTGGAAACGGTGTTCAAGGCGTTCGGCCGCGCGCTGCGCATGGCCGTGGAGCTCGACGAGCGTGCGGCGGGGCAGATTCCGTCCACCAAGGGCAGTCTGTAAAGACCCTATCAACGGCTGGAACGACGGACCGAAGCGCCGCCTGAAGGCGGGCGCCGGCTTGCGATGGATCTTCTTAAATCGTTTATTTCACTGCTGGCGCTGATCAATCCGGTGGGCGCGGTGCCGTTTTTCCTGAGCCTCACGTCGGAGCACTCCGACGCGGAGCGGCGCCGCACGATCCGCATCGCGTCGATTTCGGTGTTTTGCGTCATCACGATCACGACGCTGCTCGGTCAGCAGATCATCAGTTTTTTCGGCATCTCGGTCGGTTCGCTGGAGGTCGGCGGCGGCATCATCATGCTGCTCATGGCGATCAACATGTTGAACGCGCAGGTCGGCAATGCGCGCGCGACGGCCGAGGAGCGCGACGAGGCCGAATCGAAGAACAGCATCGCCGTGGTGCCGCTGGCCATTCCGTTGCTGACGGGCCCGGGCACGATCAGTACGGTGATCGTCTATTCGGCCGGCGTGAGACACTGGTTCGATCGCATCGGGCTCGTGGCGATCGGCGCGGTCATCGCGGTCATTTGTTTCGGGGCGCTCAGGCTTGCCGATCCGATCGCCCGCTGGGTCGGCCAGACGGGGATCAACATCGGTACGCGGCTCATGGGTTTGATGTTGTCGGCGCTGGCGGTGGAGTTCATCGTCGACGGATTGAAGGCGTTGCTGCCTAACTTGCGCTGAAAGGCGCTGCTAGCGATGAAAAAGATTGCGATTGTGGATTATGGGATGGGCAACCTGCGCTCGGTGTATCAGGCGCTGAAGAAGGCCGCACCCGAAGTGGAGGTGGCGATCGTCGATCGCCCGGAAGGCATTCGCGCGGCCGATCGCATCGTGCTGCCGGGTCAGGGTGCGATGCCCGATTGCATGCGCTGCCTGGGCGAATCGGGGCTGCAGGAAGCCGTATTGGAAGCGTCGCGGGCCAAGCCGCTCATGGGCGTGTGCGTCGGCGAGCAGATGCTGTTCGACTGGAGCGAGGAAGGTTCGACGCCCGGGCTCGGCCTGCTGCCGGGCAAAGTCGTGCGCTTCGCGCTCGAAGGCCAGCTGCAGGACGACGGTTCGCGTTTCAAGGTGCCGCAGATGGGCTGGAACCGCGTGCGGCAAACGCGCGCTCACCCGTTGTGGGCGGGCGTGGCGGACGGCGCGTTCTTCTATTTCGTCCACAGCTATTACGTCGTTACCGAAAACCGCGAGCACACGGCGGGCGAAACCGACTACGGCACGACGTTTACGTCGGCTGTCGCGCGCGAAAACATCTTCGCGACACAGTTTCATCCGGAAAAGAGTGCCGACACGGGCTTGCGCGTGTATCGTAATTTCGTCGACTGGAATCCATGAACACGGTGCCGCCGCCTGCGTGTCTTCGTCCGATGTGCACGGCAAGCTGGCGGCGCCTTGAAAGAGTTGTACTACACTAAGCGACACGGCTTTTCGACGTCGGGGGCGATTGCACGCCCGGCGCCGAGGGCTGCCGACATTCAACCCTCCCAAGACTTCACGCGATTGCTATGCTGCTGATTCCCGCCATCGACCTCAAGGACGGTCAGTGTGTGCGCCTCAAACAAGGCGATATGGACCAGGCGACGATATTTTCCGAGGACCCTGCGGCGATGGCCCGGCATTGGGTCGACCGCGGTGCCCGCAGGCTGCACCTCGTCGATCTGAACGGCGCGTTCGCGGGCAAGCCGAGGAACGAAGAGGCGATCCGCGCCATCATCGAAGAAGTCGGCCATGAGATCCCGGTCCAGCTCGGTGGCGGTATTCGCGATCTGGAAACCATCGAGCGCTATCTCGACGACGGCCTGTCCTACGTCATTATCGGCACGGCCGCGGTGAAAAACCCAGGTTTCCTGCAGGATGCCTGCACGGCGTTCGGCGGCCATATCATCGTTGGCCTCGATGCCAAGGACGGCAAGGTGGCGACGGACGGCTGGAGCAAGCTCACGGGCCATGAAGTCGTCGATCTGGCGCAAAAGTTCGAGGATTACGGCTGCGAGTCGATCATCTACACCGATATCGGCCGCGACGGCATGCTGCAGGGCATCAATATCGAGGCGACGGTGCGTCTGGCGCGTGCGGTGAAGATTCCCGTGATCGCGAGCGGCGGGCTGTCGAATCTGGCCGATATCGATTCGCTCTGCGAAGTCGAAGATGAGGGCGTCGAGGGCGTGATCTGCGGGCGCGCGATCTACTCGGGCGATCTCGATTTCGCGGCCGCGCAAACGCGTGCCGACACGCTGCGCGAATCGGACGACGCCTGACACGCGGCGCTTGTACCGCCGGCCCGCCGCCGTTTCGCTGCGACGGCGCGGGCCAGACGGCTGGGACATCCTCGCCCGCCACGGTGTTATGCCGTCTGCGTCGCCGCAGACGGCCCCCTTAGCGGCAGTTGCCCCCTCCTGGCGCTAGCGAGACGCGGCGGGCCCGGGCTGGACGGGCCC
>NZ_JBQCDN010000250.1:0-2502 GCF_051961175.1 Trinickia sp.
CGACCTCACTCCACCGTCACCGATTTAGCCAAATTCCTTGGCTTGTCGATATCCGTCCCCCTGGCCAGCGCCGCATGAAACGCGAGCAACTGCATGGGGACGGTGTGCAAGATCGGCGATAGCGGCCCGTAGTATTCATTGAGTCGAATGACGCTCACCCCAGGGCTGGGCGACAAGCCGCAATCCACATCGGCAAAGACGAACAGTTTTCCATTGCGCGCGCTCACCTCGTGCATGTTCGATCGCAGCTTCTCCAGCAGCCGATCATTCGGCGCCACCGCGATCACCGGCATTTCATCGCTGACCAGTGCGAGCGGCCCATGCTTGAGTTCGCCTGCCGGATAAGCCTCGGCATGGATATACGAAATCTCTTTCATCTTGAGCGCCCCTTCGAGTGCGATCGGAAAGTGCATGCCGCGGCCGAGAAAGAGCATGTTTTCCCTCCGGGTGAGCATGTCCGACCACGCCATGATCTGCGGCTCCAACGCCAATACCTTGCTCATTGCATCGGGGAGGTGACGCAACGTATGGAGATGGCGCCGCTCTTCATCCTCGCTCAGGCGCCCGCGAATCTGCGCGAGCGTCAACGTCAACAGGAACAAGGCCACGAGCTGCGTGGTGAATGCTTTCGTCGACGCTACACCGATCTCGATCCCTGCGCGCGTCATGAAGTTCAACGCGCATTCGCGCACGAGCGCGCTCGTTGGCACATTGCAGATCGCAAGCGTATTCGTCATGCCCAATCGCTTCGCCATGCTGACGGCACCCAGCACGTCGGCCGTTTCCCCGCTTTGCGAAACCGTCACCACCAGCGTGTTGGGATTGGCCACGCTATCGCGGTAGCGGTACTCACTCGCGATTTCGACGTTCGCAGGGAGACCCGCCAGGCTCTCGATCCAATACTTCGCGGTGAGTGCGGCGTGATAGCTGCCTCCGCATGCAAGCAACAGCACTGAATCGATGCCGCTCAAGATACGCCAGGCGTTGTCACCGAACAGCTCGGGCATGATGGCATTGACGTCGAGCAGCGTATCGGCAATGGCGCGCGGCTGCTCGAAAATTTCCTTCTGCATGTAATAACGATAGCCGCCCAAATCGGCTGCGCCGCTGTGTGCCGCCACGATCTGCGCGGGCCGTTCGACACGGCGACCTTCCCGGTCGACCACCCAATGACGGTGCAATTGAATATCGACGACGTCGCCGTCTTCGAGGTAGACGATCCGGTTCGTTTCGTTCGAGAGCGCGATGGCATCCGACGCGAGAAAGTTTTCACCGTCGCCCAGGCCGATGACGAGCGGCATGCCTTCACGGGCGCCGACGATTCGATGCGGCTCGTCGCGGCACATCACGGCGATCGCGTAGCTGCCGCGTAGCCGTGAAACGGCGTTTTTGACGGCTTCGAACAGGTCTCCCTCATAGAGATGGTGGATCAGATGAACGATCGTCTCGCTATCGGTTTGGCTGGCGAAGACGTAGCCGTGCTGTTCGAGTTCGGCTCGCAACGCATCGCAATTTTCGATGATGCCGTTATGCGACAACGCGATGCTGGCGTTGTCCTCTGCAGGCGAGAAGTGCGGGTGAGCGTTGGCCGTAATGGGCGCGCCGTGCGTGGCCCAGCGCGTGTGGGCGATTCCCGTATAGCCGGACAAACCGAGCGCGGCGACCTCGGCTTGCAACGCCGCGACACGCTCGACGCTGCGCGCGCTCACAAGCTTGCGATCGTGGTAGGCAACGACGCCGCATGAGTCATAACCGCGATATTCAAGCCGCTTCAAGCCGTCGACCAAAGTAGGCATGACATTGCGCTGGGCGACAGCACCGACGATTCCACACATTTTCATCTCTCCGTTGGGCGACCTGCTTCAGAGGTCACTGGCGGCGATCGTAAGGGTAATGATGTGAAATTTTCTTTCAAAAAATAAGCCCCTATGAAATATCAGATCGGATAGTATTCCGTGTGAAATTAAATTTCACGTGCTGCCGCAAGCAGCGATGGACGGGGAACTGACATGGCAGCGCTGGAACTGGATGATCTCGACCGACGGATCCTTGCGATCGTCCAAGCCGATTCTTCGTTGTCGAACCTTGATCTGGCGCAAAGCGCCCATGCTTCGGCGCCCACGTGCTTACGCCGTGTCCGTCGCTTGAAAGAGGCTGGGCTGATTGAACGGGAGGTCGCCGTCCTCGATTTTTCGAAGGTGGGGCCGATGGTCACAGCAGTCATTGAGGTCAGTCTTGATCGTCAAGCGGCGGAGGATTACGACGCATTCGAAGCGCATGTCTGCACTGAGCCGGCTGTGACGCAGTGCTATCGCGTATCGCCTGGGCCGGACTTCGTGGTCATCGTCGAGTTGCCGGATATGCGCGCGTATGATGAATTCGCGCGTCGTCTCTTTACGCAATCGTCGAATGTCCGGAACGTGCGCACATTTTTTTCGATGCGCCGGGCGAAATTCGAGGCGGGGCCGCCGATCGCCACGCTGATCGATCGCCCCGCGCCCT
>NZ_JBQCDN010000251.1:0-5927 GCF_051961175.1 Trinickia sp.
GCCTCGCGGCTCTCGGATAGCGAGATCAAGGCAGTGGCCGATTACATCGCCGGCCTGCACTGACCGCCTCCGGGATCGAACGATAAGCCGGGCGAAGCCCGGCGAGAACAAGAAAGGGTGGGAGCGCCACCGCCTTCGGCGGCTGGCCCTCACCCTTTTTTGCTGTATTGCTGTGTATGGACCGGAGTCGTTGCTCCCGTTCGTCGCGGCGACACGTGCCGAGGCACGCGCCGCCGCCGGCGGCCAACGCGATGCGCCCCGGTCGACAGGAGTTTGAATGAGCGTCACCACTTCGGGTTATGAGTTGAAGTCGGACCGTCGGGTCCTCAAGCACACGATCGAACTGCTCAGTTCGATGCGCTTCGCGATCGCACTGCTCGTCGTGCTGTCTATCGCCAGCATCGTGGGGACAGTCCTCACGCAAGACGACCCTTACCCCAACTACGTCAATCAATTCGGCCCGTTCTGGGCCGACATCTTCCGCGCGGCGGGCCTGTTCACGGTCTACAGCGCGTGGTGGTTCATGCTCATCCTCGGTTTCCTGATCGTATCCATCTCGCTGTGCGTGATTCGCAACGGCCCGAAGATGATCGCCGACATGAAGAGCTGGAAGGACAAGGTACGCGAGGGCAGCTTGCGCGCGTTCCACCACAAGGCCGAATATCAGGCCGGCGGTGCACGCGCGGAAACGGCGCAGCGGCTGTCCGCGCTCGCGGGCAAGCTCGGCTACCGTTACGTGGTGCGCGAAACGGAAGGCGCCACGCTCGTTGCGGCGAAACGCGGCGCGCTGTCCAAGATCGGGTACATCTTCGCCCACCTGGCCATCGTGGTCATTTGCATCGGCGGCTTGATGGACAGCAACCTGCCGATCAAATTTCAGATGTGGCTGTTCGGCAAATCGCCGATCTCGACCAGCGCGGTCATCAACGATATCTCGCCGGAGCATCGGCTATCGCCGTCCAATCCGACATTCCGCGGCTATGCGTGGGTGCCGGAAGGGCAACATGTCTCGACGGCCATTCTGAATCAGCCGAAGGGGTCGTTGATCCAGGACTTGCCGTTCTCGATCGAGCTGAAGAAATTCATCGTCGACTACTACTCGACGGGGATGCCGAAACTGTTCGCAAGCGATATCGTCGTCATCGATCACCGCACCGGGCAGCGCATCCCGGCGCGCGTCGAAGTGAACAAGCCGTTCGAGTATGACGGCGTGTCGATCTATCAATCGAGCTTCCAGGACGGCGGCTCGCAGATGTCGATGACGGCTTGGCCGATGACGGGCGATACGACGAAGACGATGCCTGTCAGCGGCACGATCGGCAGCTCCGCACCGCTGGCGGCCTCGATGCCCGGCGTGGACGGGCAAACCGTCGAATTCGCGGATTTCCGGGCGATCAACGTCGAAAACATCACGAACGGCAGCGGGCAGACAGATGCGCGCGGCGTTGTCGTTCGTCATTCCGTCGAACAGATGCTCGATGCGCGGCTCGGTTCCGGCGCGAAATCGTCGAAACAGGTGGATTTGCAAAACGTCGGCCCATCGGTCCAGTACAAGATTCGCGGCACCGACGGCCAAGCGCGCGAATTCAACAATTACATGTTGCCCGTCCAAGTCGAGGGTACGCGCTTCTTCCTCGCCGGCATGCGGACGACGCCGAACGATCCGTTCCGCTATTTGCGCATTCCCGCCGACGATCAAGGCAGCCTGAAGGAGTGGATGCAACTACGCGCGGCGTTGGCAAACCCGCAATTGCGTGCTCAGGCGGCCCATCGTTTCGCGCAGCGTTCGGTTCCCGATTCGAATCAAGCGTTGCGCGGGCACCTCGAAGAGAGCGCGGCGCGTGTCCTGTCTCTCTTCTCGGGCGCCGACGACACCCTTGGCAAACCCGCGCCGGGTACGGCGCCTGGGGGCTTTCAGGCGATCGCGACGTTCATCGATCATTCCGTTCCGAAGGCCGATCAGCAGAAGGCGGCATCGCTGCTGCTGCGGATGCTCGAGGGTTCGACGTGGGACTTGTGGCAGTTCGCACGCGAGCAAGCCGGCGAGCCCGACGCACAGCCCACGGCCAGCGCGAGCCGCTTCGTGCAGGAGTCGATCAATGCGTTATCCGACAGCTTCTTGTATGGATCGCCCGTCTTTCTGCAGCTTGATTCGTTCAAGCAGGTGCAGGCGTCGGTGTTCCAGCTGACGCGGGCACCGGGCACGAAAGTGGTGTATCTTGGCAGCTTGCTGCTCGTGGCCGGCATCTTCTCGATGTTCTACGTGCGCGAGCGGCGGCTTTGGTTCTGGCTCAAGGATGCAGCAGCCGGGACCGGGACGACCGTCGTCATGGCGATGTCGACAGCGCGCAAAACGCTCGATTTCGAGAAAGAATTCGTGACGGTGCGCGACGCCGTCGGCGCCACCCTCGGTGCGGCGGCGCACGATGCACCGCCCTCGTCCCATGGCGCGCACGCAAGCGCCCAATCCCCGGTGTTTGACGCGGCGATCGAATCGTCCCCCGGCTCGCACGACTGACCTTCGTACTCATCATGGACCTGACACACGTTTCCCGTTCCAGCTCGGCTCCCGGCGCCTTGGACGAGCGATCGTTCCTGCGCCGCCTGGGGCCGTTCGACTGGCTGTTCGCATTGGCTTTGGTGGGCGGCGCCGGCTTCGCGCTGTCGCGCTACCACGCGTACATGAACTACTACGACAATCTCGTGCTGGTCTGCACCGTGCCCGCGCTCGCCGTGCTCGGCTGGCGGTGGAAGCCGGTTCGGCTGCTCGCCGTCGGCATCGCGGTCATGTCGCTGCTGTCGTTGCAGATCTATCACGGCGATCTCTCGCGTGCCGATTCGGCTTTCTTCCTGAAGTACTTCCTATCGAGCCAGTCCGCGATTCTCTGGATGAGCGCACTGTTCGTCCTGGCCACGCTGTTCTACTGGATCGGCCTGTTGTCGCGCTCGCCGTCAGGTGCCGCCATCGGTTCTTCGCTCACGTGGTTCGCTGTCTTGATGGGCTTCACGGGCATGATGGTGCGCTGGTACGAGTCGTACCTGATCGGCGCCGATGTCGGGCATATTCCCATCTCGAACCTGTATGAAGTGTTCGTGCTGTTCTGCCTCATCACCGCGCTGTTCTACCTCTATTACGAGCAGCACTACGCCACGCGTTCGCTTGGCGCGTTCGTTCTGCTCATCATCAGCGCAGCCGTCGGTTTCCTGATGTGGTATTCGGTCTCGCGCGATGCGCAGCAGATTCAGCCGCTCGTGCCCGCGCTGCAGAGCTGGTGGATGAAGATCCACGTACCGGCAAACTTCATCGGCTACGGTTCGTTTGCGCTGTCCGCCATGGTCGGTGTGGCCTACTTGCTCAGCGAGCGCGGCATCCTGAGCGATCGGCTGCCGTCCCTCGTCGTGCTCGACGATGTCATGTACAAGTCGATCGCCGTCGGCTTCGCGTTTTTCACGGTGGCGACGATTCTGGGTGCGCTGTGGGCCGCGCAGGCCTGGGGCGGTTATTGGAGCTGGGATCCGAAGGAAACGTGGGCGCTGATCGTCTGGCTTAACTACGCCGCGTGGCTGCATATGCGTCTGATGAAAGGCTTGCGTGGGGCGGCCGCCGCCTGGTGGGCGCTCACGGGTTTGCTGGTGACGACGTTCGCCTTCCTCGGGGTCAACATGTTCTTGTCTGGGCTGCATAGCTACGGCAAGCTGTAATCGGCTGCGCCTAGCGTCGATTTCGATCGCGCCCCGTCACGAAGAAACCGCCGCTTGGTCGCCCTGCGGCGGTTTTTCTTTTGGAAAACGCGCGCCACGGCGCAATCCGATGCATCCAAACGGCGCCGGCGGCGGTATATACCGCGAGCGGGTCTGAAATGGCGCTCGACGAGCGAGTGAGCAAGCGATCCGATTTTTCTTCAGGAGCAGCATCGTGTGGATCAAGCGAGAGCAGCGAATGTTATTGACCGGCGAAGACATCGCCGCCAGCGAAATCACGCCGCGCGCCGTGTTCGAAAACCGGCGGCGCGTGCTGCAGGCGGCGGGGGCAGCCGGGTTAGCGGCGGCCGGCGGTGCACTCGGGTTCAGCCGCGCCGCGTTCGGCGCTTTTGCGTCGCCAGACGCGAAAGCGCAAAAGCTGGCGGCTGTGACCAACGGGAAGTTCGTGGTGCCGGAAAAAGTCACGCCTTATCAGGACATCACCACCTACAACAACTTCTACGAGTTCGGCACCGGCAAGAACGACCCATCGCAGAACGCCGGCACGTTGCGGCCGCATCCGTGGCGCGTCAGCGTCGAAGGTGAGATCAAGCACCCGAAGGTCTATGACATCGACGAATTGCTGAAGCTCGCGCCGCTTGAAGAGCGCGTGTATCGGCATCGGTGTGTCGAGGGCTGGTCCATGGTGATTCCTTGGATCGGCTACCCCCTGGCCGAGCTGATCAAGCGCGCGGAACCGACGGGCAATGCAAAGTTCGTTCAGTTCATTACGCTGGCCGATCCTTCGCAAATGCCGGGAATCGCCGATCCGATCCTCAATTGGCCGTACTCGGAAGGGTTGCGGATGGACGAAGCGATGAACCCGCTCACGCTGCTGACGGTTGGCGTCTATGGGCAGGTGCTGCCCAATCAGAACGGGGCGCCGATTCGCGTCGTCCTGCCGTGGAAATATGGGTTCAAGAGCGCGAAATCGCTCGTCAAGATCCGCTTCGTCGACAAGCAGCCGCCAACGAGCTGGAATGCCTATGCGCCGAACGAATACGGGTTCTATTCGAACGTCAATCCAACCGTCGACCATCCGCGTTGGAGCCAGGCGACCGAGCGGAGGATCGGCGAGGACGGATTCTTCCAGCCGAAGCGCAAGACGTTGATGTTCAACGGGTACGGCAGTCTCGTCGCTTCGATGTATCAGGGCATGGACCTGCGCAAATACTTTTGAGTCGAAAGGATCGCTTCATGTCTCTCGATACCCAAACGCTGACGAGCGGCGAGGCCCGCAACGGCCGCGTGCAGTCCGCACGGACTGCTCAGCCCGCGCGTGTCGCTCATGCTGCGAGCCGGCGAGGCAGCGGTGCCGAGCGTTGGATTGCACCGGCCAAGATCGGTGTGTTCGTTGCGGCCTGGTATCCGCTCGCCCGTCTCGTCCTGTTCGGTTTGACCGATCGCCTCGGCGCGAACCCGATCGAGTTCATCACTCGCTCGACGGGGCTTTGGACCCTTGTGTTCTTGTGCATCACGCTGGCGGTCACCCCGCTGCGACGGATGACCGGTATCAATGCGGTGCTGCGGTTTCGGCGGATGTTGGGGCTGTATGCCTTCTTCTACGGGGTGCTGCACTTCACCACTTACCTATGGTTCGACAAGTGGTTCGATGTGGCGGAGATTCTGAAGGACATCGGCAAGCGTCCGTTCATTACGGTTGGATTCGCGGCGTTCGTTTTACTGATTCCGCTCGCCGCCACTTCCCCGCGCGCGGCCGCGCGCAAGCTGGGCCGGCGTTGGCAGACGCTGCATCGTGCGATCTATGCGATCGCCGCGCTGGCGATCCTGCACTTCTGGTGGATGAAGGCCGGCAAGCACGATCTCGTTTTGCCGAAGCTCTACGGCGCGATCGTCGTTGCGCTGCTGGGCTGGCGGCTATTCGTTTGGGGGCGGGCGAAGCTCAGTACGCGCAGGCGCGTGTGATGTTGCGGGCTGCCGCCGGTGCCCGTGGCCGGGCTGTGGCCGTGGTGGGGCGATGGCTTTGCGCCGTCATCGACTTGCATTGAGCGCACGTTCAGCGAAGCGGGGCGGTGTGGCATGCACCGCCCCTTGATGCCGCCTTCGCGGGTTTACGCCGGCAGGATCGATTCGCCGGCGAAGAGTGCCGGCACGGTTTCGCGCGCGCGAACGACAAAGATGTAGGTGCCGTCCACCAGGAGTTAGGCCGCGCGCGGGCGCGAGTT
>NZ_JBQCDN010000252.1:0-3161 GCF_051961175.1 Trinickia sp.
GGCTTCGGCGCCGTCAAGCGCCGGGCCGGGGGCGCCGCGCCCCAGCCGGCCCAACCCTAAGGGTTAGCAGGGCCGGGGCCAGCGCGCGCCACAGGTTGACATACCAGTCCGGGACATGCACGGGGACCAAGCCGGCGAGGCCCTCTCGCTCGCCAATTTCGATCCGGGCGCCAAGCCCTTTTCGGCCGGTTCGAAGATGGCCGATCGCGAGCGCCTGGCCGCTTACGCGGCCAAGCTCGACGAAATGCAGGAGCGCTTGCATGCGCAGCGCCGCGAGCGCGTGCTGCTTGTCTTGCAAGGGATGGACACGAGCGGCAAGGACGGCACGATTCGCGCCGTGTTTCACGAGGTCGATCCACTCGGGTTGCGTATCGCGACGTTCCGCGTGCCGACGCCCGACGAAGCCGCGCACGACTTTCTCTGGCGCGTGCATCGGCAGGTGCCTGCCGCCGGCGAGCTGACGATCTTCAACCGCAGCCATTACGAGGACGTGCTTGTACCGCACGTCCGCGGTGAAATCCATTCCGCGGAACGCACGCGCCGATACGCGCACATCCGGCATTTCGAAGCACTGCTCGCCGATTCCGGCACCGCCATCCTCAAATGCTTTCTGCACATCTCGAAGGATGCGCAGCGCGAGCGCTTGCAGGCGCGGATCGACGACGATACGAAGCACTGGAAATTCGATCTCTCCGATCTCGAGGCCCGCGAGCATTGGGACGCTTATCAGTCGGCTTACGAGGAAGCGCTGGCGGCGACGTCGACGGAGTGCGCGCCGTGGTATATCGTCCCGGCTGATTCGAAATCGCATCGAAACGTGATGGTGGCGGAACTGCTGCTGCGCGTCTTCGAGGGCCTGGATCTGGCGTACCCCCCGGCGAAAGCGTCGCTGCAGGGCATCACGGTCAAATGACCTCCGCAATGACCCCCTCTACCACCACCACAAGGCAACAAGGACGATCATGCTGCGAGTGATCACGGCCAACTTGAACGGCATCCGTTCGGCGGCCAAGAAAGGCTTCTTCGAATGGTTCGGCGAGCAAAGCGCGGATATCGTCTGCGTCCAGGAAGTGAAATGCTCGCAAGACGACATGACGCCTGAGTTCCTGGCACCGCATGGCTTCACCGGTTATTTTCAGCATGCCGTGAAAAAGGGCTACAGCGGCGCGGGCCTTTACACGCGCCACGAGCCCGACGATGTCGTCATCGGTTTCGGCAGCGCGGAGTTCGATCCCGAGGGGCGCTATGTCGAGGCACGTTTCGGCAAGCTGTCGGTGATCTCGGTGTACGTGCCGTCCGGTTCGAGCGGCGAGGAGCGGCAGCAGGCCAAGTTCCGCTTCATGGCCGAGTTCATGCCGCACCTGACGGCACTGCGCAAGGAGCGTGAGGTCGTCGTCTGCGGTGACGTGAACATCGTTCACAAGGAAATCGACATCAAGAACTGGAAAAGCAACCAGAAGAACTCAGGCTGCTTGCCCGAGGAGCGCGCGTGGCTCACGCAGCTGTTCGACGACGTGGGTTATGTCGACGTATTCCGCCGGCTCGATACGCGTGCCGAGCAATACACGTGGTGGAGCAACCGCGGCCAAGCGTATGCGAAGAATGTAGGGTGGCGTATCGATTATCAGATCGCCACGCCCGGCATCGCCGAAACCGCACAAGCCACCTCGATTTTTCGCGACATCAAGTTCAGCGATCACGCGCCGCTGACGGTGGATTACGGACACAGTTTGACGTGACCGAGGCCGCCGCGGCGTGACATGAGCGCGCTGGCAGCGCGTGACCGGCGTTCTGGCGGGTAGTGCCGGATAGTGGCGGCTAGCGGCGGCGGTATTCGGGCAGCAGCGGGTTTTCCGCGTAATACCGGCGCAGGAACGCGTGCCGCGGTGTATTGAAATCGGTGATCGTTTTTGTCTCCACGGCGATCTCCTGCCGCAGCAGCCCCCCTTGCTCTTCGCGAGAAGCCGGCCATTGGGGCAGCGAGCCGCCGTTCGGTGTACCCGTTTTCACGAATTGCGTCACATAGCCGGAGAAGATGCGCGACACGGCGTAGTCTTCCGGCCGCCACACGAAGCGATTCGACAGCCCGAGCGTTCCCAGCGCGTATTTGATCTCTGCGCTATGCACCGCGCCGTCCTCCGGGAGTTGGTTGGGCTCGGGGTTGCGCTTTTGCGGGCGCTTGTGCGAATAGTAGTAAAAGTACACGGGCGCCCCGCCCGTTCGGCGCTGCGCATCCACCCAGCGACGCGTGGCATGGCTGATGAAGATGTCGCTCGCCAGCTCGGTGGCTGAACGGCGTACTTCGTCATCGTCATTGCCGGGGTAGAGCGCCAGGACATCGGTGGTATACGGGCCGAACATACGTTTGAGCGCAGCGCGCCAGTTTTGCGGCGTCGGCGGCGAAGTGTTGAGGATCATCGTATGAGGCGCTTCGTGCGAATTACTGCCGACGAGCAGGGGCACGCGCGCTTGCGAGCCGGCCTCATAGGCCTCTTCGAGCGACTGCGTGAGGAAGTGGCCATCGACCGACGGCCAAAACAGAAATTCGGGCTTGTCCTCCGGGCCGGTGGCCTGCAAGATGGCTTCCGCCGGCAGGGCCCGCAGTGCGCTCAGCGATGCCGCGTTCATCTTCCGTTGGAATGCCTGAGCCGCTGTCTTCGCATCGTCGCGCGACCATATGGTGAGCGGGCCGAACGCCGCGCCGCTTTGGCCGATCGCGCGCGCGAAGAGCCCTTTCGACAGCGGCGAGGCCATATGCGCACTCACGGCCACCGAACCGGCCGATTCGCCGCCGATCGTAACTTTATCCGGGTCCCCGCCGAACTTGGCGATGTTCTCGCGCACCCACCGCAGCGCCGCGTGCTGATCGAGCAGGCCGTAGTTGCCGGCAGCGCCATGGGGAGATTCGCGCGCCATTTCCGGCAGCGCCAGGAAACCGAACACGCCGAGCCGATAGTTGACCGTGACCGTCACCAACCCGCGCGAAGCCAGCGCTGCCCCGTCGTAGCGGGGCTCCGAGCTGTCGCCCGCGGCGAAGCCGCCGCCGTAGAAGTAAACGAGCACCGGCAGTTTTTCCCCCGCCGCGCGCGCCGGGGTCCATACGTTTAAAAAAAGACAATCCTCGCTCATCGTGCGCGAACGGAATTCCATTCGAAACAGGG
>NZ_JBQCDN010000253.1:0-2760 GCF_051961175.1 Trinickia sp.
GTGATGAAGGGCGTGCCGAACCTCTATGTCAAAGCGGCGCGCTCGTTGGGGGCGGGGCCGGTGCGTTCGTTCTTCGAAGCGTACTTCCCGCAAACGCTGCCCGGCGTGGGGGCAGCCGGCATGCTGACGTTCATTCTCGCTGTCGGCTACTACCTCACGCCGGCCATCGTCGGCGGCCCGGACGATCAGTTGGCCAGCTACTACATCGCCTATCACGTCAATACGACGCTCAATTGGGGGCTGGCAAGCGCGCTCGCATCGATTCTGTTGGCCGGTGTGCTCGTCGTCTACGGCCTGTTCGTCAAACTCACCGGCGGCGCCGGCGTGAAACTGGGGTAACGCAATGTTCAGTTTTCCAGCCTATGTGACGGTGTGGGGCCGTCTTGGACGATTCGCGCACGTCGGCCTATCGCTCCTCGTGCTGCTGTTCCTGGTGTCGCCGGTGCTCGTGGTGATGCCGCTGTCGTTCAACTCGCAGCCGTACTTTACCTATCCGATGCCGGGCTTGAGCCTGCGTTGGTATGAACACTTCCTCGGCAGTGCCGAGTGGATGCTGGCGCTGAAGAACACGCTGATTACAGGCGTGTCGTCGACGGCGATTGCAACGGTGCTCGGCGTCATGGCCTCGCTCGGCTTGACCAACCCGCGCCTGAAAGGCAAAGCCTTCATCACCGGCGTGCTGGTCTCGCCGATGATCGTGCCGCTCATCATCACGGCCGTTGGCGTCTACTTCGCGTTCAGCCCGTTCGGCCTGACCGGCAGCTTGTTGGGACTGATCCTCGCTCATGCGGCGCTCGGCGTTCCGTTCGTGGTCGTCACCGTCACCGCCACGCTGGCCGGGTTCAACGAATCGCTTTCGCGTGCCGGCCGGAGTCTCGGCGCGTCGCCGCTCAGAGTGCTTTTGCAAGTGAAGCTGCCGATCATCGCCCCCGGCGTCGTGTCGGGCGCGCTGTTCGCCTTCGCGACCTCGTTCGATGAAATCGTCGTTGCGCTGTTTCTGACGGGACCGGATCAACGCACGATCCCGCGCCAAATGTGGGGGGGCATCCGCGAACAATTGAGCCCGACGATTCTCGCGGTGGCCACGATTCTCGTCGTTTTCTCGACGTTGCTCCTGCTCACGCTCGAGTTTCTCCGTCGCAGAACCGAACGGCTGCGCGGCACCGCTGCAGCGTTGTGAACGGGCGCGGCTCGCCGGTGGCGGGCCGTTTTACGAAGTGCACCTATCGATCATCTGAACACCATCATGTTGTCGGAAATCCAAACCATGCGGACCGTTGCGACGGATCTCTCCACTTTGCGTCAACGCATTTACGACGCGACGGCGATGCGCGAAGAGGACGTCGTCCAAGCATTGATGCAAGAAGCGCGGATGGATCCGCCTACGCTCGCGAAAGCGCAGGAACTCGCCTCGCGTTTGGCGCAGGGCGTGCGCGATGCCCGTATCGATGCGGGCGGCGTCGATTTGCTGACGCAGGAGTTCTCGCTCGATAGCCGCGAGGGCATCGCCTTGATGTGCCTGGCCGAAGCCATGTTGCGGATCCCCGATACGGCGACGCGCAATCAGTTGATTCGCGACAAGATTGTCGATGCCGACTGGCGCGCCCACATCGGCAAATCGCCGTCGCTGTTCGTCAATGCCACGGCCTGGGGCCTGCTCGTGACCGGCAAGCTGCTGAAGCAGCCGGACGAAAACGCCCTCGCCGAAGCGCTGACGCGTGTCGTGCGCAAGGGCGGCGAGGCGGTCGTGCGTGCCGGTGTAGCCTACGCGATGCGGATGCTCGGTAAGCAGTTCGTCACGGGGCAGACCATCGAGGAGGCGATCGGCGTCGCCAGAGGCCGTGAATCGAACGGGTATCGGTATACCTACGACATGCTGGGCGAAGCCGCGCTGACCGAGGAGGATGCGCAGGCATACTTCGAATCGTATCGCCATGCTATCGAAGCGATCGGCGAGGACGCACGGGCGCGAGGCCCGATCGAAGGTCCCGGTGTGTCGGTCAAGATTTCGGGCCTGCATCCGCGTTATGAGTTGCCGCAGCGCGAGCGCGTACTCAGCGAGTTGTATCCGCGGCTGTTGGCGCTCGCGGAGTTGTCGATGCGCTACGGGATCGGCTTCCACCTGGATCAGGAGGAGTCCGCCCGGTTCGATCTTACGCTCGAAATGTTGGAGCGGCTGTGCCGCGAGCCGAGCTTGCGCGGTTGGAACGGCATCGGTCTTTCCTTGCAGGCATACCAGAAGCGCGGGCGAGCGGTCGCGGATTGGATCATCGCGCTCGCGCGTTCGACGGGGCGGCGCATCAATATTCGCTTGGTCAAGGGCGCGTACTGGGATACCGAGATCAAGCTCGCGCAGGATGCGGGCGCCGCGGGCTACCCCGTGTTCACGCGCAAGGTTCATTCCGACGTCAGCTATATCGCTTGCGCCAAAGTGCTGCTCAATGCGCCGGACGCGATCTTCCCGCAGTTCGCATCGCATAACGCCTTCACCATTGCCGCGGTTCACACGCTGGCCGAGGGCAAGGAATACGAATTTCAATGTCTGCACGGAATGGGCGAGACGGTATACGACCAAGTTGTCGGGCCGTCCAAGCTCGGACGCGCGTGCCGGATCTATGCACCGGTAGGGCCGCATGCGACGTTGCTTGCCTATCTCGTCCGGCGTTTGCTCGAGAACGGTGCGAACTCGTCGTTCGTCAATCAGATCGTCGATCCGGCCGTCAGCATCGCGGATATCGTCGAAGATCCCGTCGCGCGCGC
>NZ_JBQCDN010000254.1:0-4381 GCF_051961175.1 Trinickia sp.
ACTTCCAGCCCGATATCGGCGAAATTCTCATCGATACGACCGAAATCCATGATCAGGCGCGCGCCTTCATGGATATCGTGATGCCGGACAACGTCGGCAAGGTGAAGCGCTACCACGACGACGTGCCCCTCTTTTCGCGCTTTCAGATCGAGCACCAGATCGAAACCGCCTACTCGCGCACGGTGCCGCTGCCCTCGGGCGGCGCGATCGTCATCGATCACACCGAAGCGCTCGTCGCGATCGACGTCAACTCGGCGCGCGCCACCAAGGGCGCCGACATCGAGGAAACGGCCACGCGCACGAACCTCGAAGCCGCCGACGAAGTGGCGCGCCAGTTGCGCCTGCGCGACCTCGGCGGCCTGATCGTGATCGATTTCATCGACATGGAATCGGCCAAGAGCCAGCGCGAAGTCGAGCAGCGCCTGAAAGATGCGCTCAAGCACGACCGCGCACGTGTGCAGATGGGCAAGATCTCCCGTTTCGGCCTGATGGAGCTGTCGCGCCAGCGTTTGCGCCCGGCGCTGTCGGAAGGCAGTCATGTCACCTGCCCGCGCTGCAACGGAACCGGCCATATTCGCGATACTGAATCGTCCGCCCTGCAAGTGCTGCGGATCATCCAGGAAGAAGCGATGAAGGAAAACACCGCGGCGATCCACTGCCAGGTGCCCGTCGAAGTCACGGCCTTCCTGCTCAACGAAAAGCGCCAGGAAATCAACAAGATCGAATCGCGCTTCAAAGTGGGCGTCGTGCTCATTCCGAATAAGCATCTCGATACGCCGCACTACAAGCTCGAGCGCCTGCGTCACGACGACGCTCGCCTGGACGAGCCGCGCGCCTCGTGGAAGATGGCGGAGGAAGCGGCCCGCGAACTCGAATCGGAGACGGCTTACAGCAAGCGTGCCGAAGAGGTGAAGCCGAAACAGGAAGCGGCGGTCAAGGGCATCACGCCCGAGCGGCCCGCCCCGAGCGCCCCGGTGCGTCCGCAAGCGGCGCCTGCTCCGGTCGCTGTGGCTGCGGCGCCCCGCACGGGCGGATTCTTCGGTTGGATCAAGAGCCTGTTCGGCGCTCAACCGGAAACACCGGCGCCGGCACCGGAGCCGGTTCAACCCGTCCGTCCGGCCCGCACCGAACGTGGCGAGCGCACGGAGCGCGGCGGCGATCGCAACCGCAACCGCCGCGGCCGCGATGGCGGCGCCGCGCGTGCCGAATCGGCCGTCGCCGGTCGTGCCGGCCAACAGCCGTCGCAGCGCCCGGCCCGCGAACAGCGTGAAGGTCGTGAGGGTCGTGAAGGTCGTGAGGGCCGTGAAGGTCGCGAAGGCCGCGAAGGCCGCGAAGGCCGTGAAGGTCGCGGCGAGACGCACGAGCGTGGCCAGGAGCGCGCCGAAACGGCGGAAGCCGCTACGCGTGGCGAACGCGGCGAGCGCCAGGAACGGCGCGAGCGTGGTGAACGCGTTGAGCGCGTGGAACGTGGTGAGCGTGCCGAGCGCGGAGAACGTGCAGAACAACGCGGCGAGCGCGGCGACCGGTCCGAACGTACTGACCGGACTGACCGCGCCGAACGCGGCGAGCGCCAGGAGCGCGGCGAACGGCGCAAGCCGCAGGCCGAGGTCACTGCCGAAGCGGCGGTCCGCACCGAGGCACAGGTTGTGGAAGGCGCGGTTGATGCCGGCGTACCTGTCCCCGAACAGGATACGGCTGGGCGTGACGGTGAAGAACGCCGCCGCCGCCGCCGCGGCCGTCGCGGTGGCCGCCGCGAGCGCGAGGAAGAAGGCGTGAACGCAACGCTGGCCGCCGACGTGGCCGAAGCCGAAGGCGCAGCAGCGGCCGTGCCGCCGCAGGCCGCGCCGGCTGCCGAAACGCTGGGCGAATCGCATGCGCATGCCGCCGAACCCGTGGTTTCGCAGCAAACGCAAGCCCAAGCGCACACCCGGGCCGAGGAAGTGGCGGTGACGCCGGTGCCGACGCATGCGCCGGTCGCCGCGCCGCTGCCCGAGGCACCCGCCATCGCCGCGGCTGAATCGTCTGAATCGGCCGCCCCGGTTGCACCCGCACCGGCCCCCGCCCCGAGCGAAGCCAGTGCCGCACCGGTCGAGCATCCGGCAGCCGTTCCGGCGGCGCCGGCCGCGCCCGCGCCCGTTGCCGCGGAGCCTGAATCGGCCATTGCACGCGCCGTCGAAGCTGCGCCGGTCGTCGAGGCCACGCCCGTCGTTTCGGCCGAGCCCGTCGCAAGCGCCGCGTCGGCGCCCGTCGAAGCCGCGAGCGCCGTGACGGAACTCGTTCACCGTCCCGCTGCGGTCGAAGCGGCGGCCACGCCGAGCCCGCGGGTGAACGGCTTGTCCGCAGCCGATCTCCAGCCGATGCTCGAATCGGCCGGCCTCGTCTGGGTCAGCACCGACGCGGAAAAGCTCCGCGCCTCCCAGGAGGCTGCCGCACAAGCCCCGGCCACGGTGCGCGTGCCGCGTGAGCGTAAGGCACTGCCCCCGGTCGATCCGACCCCGATGCAGCAGGTCGAGACGCATAAGGATGCATAAGCCGGGCGCATAAGTCAGATCGGTCAGCATCCGCGGTAAGGGCGTGCAAGCGCCCTGCCGCTGGACAAGAAGCCCGCCTTTTCGGCGGGCTTTTTTATGCCGCGTTCCTTTGGCATACATTCGATGCCGAGCGTTATCCTCACCCGCGAGCGGGCAATGTCCGCCGCCGGCGCCGCGATCAGCTAGAATGGGCATCTGCTCGCTTCTTGCTTCATCATGTCCCGACGTATCATTCCCGTCGCCGACGTCAGCGCGATACCCGACATCGCCGGCGCGCCGCTCGCTGCGTGCGGGACGCTCGTCGATACGCTCGTCCGGCCGCTGCGCGATCTGCGCATTTCCGTCACCGATCGCTGCAATTTCCGTTGCGTCTATTGCATGCCGCGTGCGGTGTTCGGCAAGGATTACCCCTTCCTGCCGCACAGCGCACTGCTGACCTTCGAAGAAATCGAACGGCTCGCGCGCTTGTTCGTCGCCCATGGCGTCGACAAAATCCGCCTGACCGGGGGCGAGCCCTTGCTGCGCAAAAACATCGAACGGCTCATCGAACGGCTCGCAGCCTTATCCACGCCGGATGGCCGGCCGCTGGACCTGACGCTGACGACCAACGGCTCGCTGCTCGAGCGCAAGGCGCGCGACTTGAAGCAGGCCGGATTGACGCGCGTCACTGTCAGCCTCGACGCGCTCGACGACGCACTGTTCAAACGCATGAACGACGCCGAGTTCGCCCCAGGCGCAGTGCTTGACGGCATCGCGGCCGCGCAAGCGGCGGGGCTCGCGCCGATCAAGATCAATATGGTCGTCAAGCGCGGCACGAACGACGGCGAAATCGTGCCGATGGCGCGCCACTTCAAGGGCTCGGGCGCGGTCCTACGGTTCATCGAATACATGGACGTCGGCACGTCGAACGGCTGGAACATGACCGAAGTGCTGCCGTCCGCCGAGGTGGTCGCCCGCATCGCCGAACACTTTCCGCTGGTCCCGCTCGAGGCCCATACGCCCGCCGAAACGGCGCAGCGCTGGGGCTACGCCGACGGCAGCGGCGAGATCGGGGTGATTTCGAGCGTCACGCGCGCCTTCTGCGGCACTTGCACGCGGGCCCGGCTGTCGACGGAAGGCAAGCTCTATCTGTGTTTATTCGCTTCGGGTGGCCATGATCTCCGCTCGCTCGTGCGTAGCGGTGCCTCCGACGACGAAATCGCCACGGCCATCGGCCGCATCTGGCAAGCACGCGAAGACCGCTATTCCCAGCTGCGCGGCAGCGCCCCGGCCGACGCGCCCGCAGCCCCGGCGCGCGTCGAGATGTCGTATATCGGCGGCTGAGGTCAAGTCGGGCTCCATGGATCGACTCACGCGCTCGCGCCTCACCGGCCTCGTTTTGGCGGGCGGCCGTGGCACGCGCATGGGAGGGGTCGACAAGGGCCTGCAACCGCTCGCAGGCGAGCCGCTCGCCTTGCATGTCGCGCGATGCATCGCAAGCCAGGTCGACTCGCTGCTGATCAGCGCGAATCGGCATCGCGACGACTATGCACGGCTGGGGGCGGCGTTCCAGGCCCGCGTCATCGCCGATATATCCGGCGATTTTCCCGGGCCACTGGCCGGCTTGCTGGCCGGGTTGCGGGCGGCATCGACCGAACTCGTGCTATGCGTGCCGTGCGACACGCCCGCGTTGCCGGCCGATCTGGCGGCGCAGCTTCTGGCCGCACTCGACTCCGGGCAGGCCGATGTCGCCGTCGCGGGGGCCGGCGCTGGGCGCCGGGCTGCCTCCCTTCCACCCCGCCGCGGCGCCGCGGCCCGCCGGGGCGGCCGCCCGCGGGGGGCCGCTGGCGTGATGGGGGGGGGGTCAGTGG
>NZ_JBQCDN010000255.1:0-19351 GCF_051961175.1 Trinickia sp.
GGGGGGGGGGGGGGGGGCGGCGGCCCGCGGGCCGCCCCCCCGCCCCGCCCCCCCCCCCCCCCGGGGGCCCGCCCGCGCCCCCCCCCCCGCCCGCGCCCCCCCCCCCCCGCCCGCGCCCCCCCCCCCCCCCCCCCAGCCCCCGCCCCCCCCCCCCCCCCCCCCCCCCCCCCCCCCCCCGCCGCCTGGCGCCCAAATGGGCGATTTCATATCAAAGGAACTTGCGGGACAGGGCACTAGGTGGGCCATCGGCCTTTGCCCCCCCCGCCGACAGACGCCAGGCATAGTCCGTGACCTGGGACCGCTTCGTTCGCAACCGCAACTGTGCCACCGTCCCCGGCTGATCGCCAACAACTAATCATGCTAAGGGTTTCCGCTATCATTCTTCCGATGAATGCCACCGCGCTCGCTGCCACCATTGGCCTCGCACTCATCCTGATCGACTTGTTATTGCTGGATCGGCTGCACGGCGAAAAGCCGGCCTGGCGGGAAGTCGTGTTAAACCTGAACTCCGGCCATATCCTGATGTGGGTTTTCCGAAGCGTCGAGATCGCGGCGTACGCGCTCGCGCTCAAGCTGGTGAATCTTCATTGGGTCGACCATTGGGCGCCCGCATGGCAGTGGATCTTCGCCCTGTTCGCCTGGGATCTATGCTTTTATTGGCGCCATCGCGTGCATCACCGCGTTAAAGTGCTGTGGGCCGTTCATGTCGTGCATCATCAGGGAGAGCATTTCAATCTTTCTCTTTGCAACCGCAATTCGTGGTATGCATCGCTGACCGATTTTCCGTTTACCTGCGTACTCGCGCTGCTCGGCGTCCCCCTTCATATCTACATCGCGGTATCGTCCTTCCATTACGCGATTCAATTCCTCAATCACTGCGGCAGCGCCGGCACGCTCGGTATCCTCGAAAAGATCTTCGTCACGCCCCGCCATCATCGGCTCCATCATCGTGCCGAAGAAACGTACTTCGGCCGCAATTTCGGCGGCACGTTTCTTTGTTGGGACAAACTCTTCGGCACCTTCGCCGTCGCGGACGATCAGGTGCCGCCACGCTATGGGTGCCATGGCGCGGGGAATCCGGTCTCCCTCCCATTTCATAACCCGTTTTGGACCACCAACGAACCGATATTCCGATATTTCGGCTATCGCCCGCGCATACGGACCGCCGACGGATCGTTCGCGCCAAGCGACGGGTACGTCGCCGTAGGCGCCTTGCTGCTTTATGGTTGCCTTCTGGCGTATTTGAATCGCGGCGCCATCCGAATGGATGTGCAAACGGTCATACCGACGATCGCCATCCTGGCTGGAACGATCATGCTCGGCAGCTTGTCGGACGGACGCCGATGGGCATTCGGGGGGTGGATTGCCGTATCCATCGCGCTGTCCTCGCTATTTTTCATCGATCCGGCGCTTGCCGGTCCAACGGCATGGATGCTGTCGCTCTCACTGATCACCCACGGGCTTGCCGGGATTAAACCGCTACTCCGTGCCAGAAAAATTCAAGCCACTCCGTGACGATCGATACTTCGCCCCGCTTATCCGCGGCGCTTCCGCTCAAGCCTACGCGCTTTCGGCCGCCCGCACCCGTTCCGCGTCGCCGTCCACCCGGCGCACTCGGCACGGTGCTCGCACTCCGGCGCAACGTACTGCACATCTGGTCCGAATGCGACTTCGAGATACCGTTGCAATTGCGCCGGACCATCGTCGATCACCGCGCCCTCGTCAACGATCCGAGCGCTATCCGCCGAATCTATGTGGAGAATGCGCGGAACTACCCTAAAAACGAATTGCAGTTGAGGCTGCTGCGTCCCGCGCTCGGAACAGGATTGGTGACGTCCAACGGGGAAACATGGCGCAATCAGCGACATCTGCTTGCGCCGCTGTTTTCGCCCGCGCGCGTGGGTGCAATGGCTGACGCGATGAGCCTGCCGGTGGCACGATACGTCGACACGATCGAACGCCGTTTGGACGGCGCGGATGATTGCGTGCTGGATATCTGCGAGGAAATCGGCGCGCTGACACTCGGCATTCTCGAACACACGCTGTTCACAGACGGTCTCCCTTGCGCGCCGGCCGAATTTCAAACCGCGATCGCGCGCTACTTCGACACGCTGGGCCGGCTCGATCTCTTCGATCTGCTGGGTGTCACTGAGCGGCTGCCGAGAATTAACCGGTTGCGCGGCCGAAAGTCGATCCACTTTGTGGAGCACATGGTGGACGACATGATCGCCAGCCGGCGCCGAATCCTGGCCGAAGATCGCGCCGTACCGGACGACATGCTGACTCACCTGCTGACCGCTCGCGACGCTTCCGATCAGCGCCTGAGCGATCGCGGCGTACGCGACAACATTGCCACGTTTATCGGAGCGGGCCATGAGACGTCCGCCAATGCGCTGACTTGGACGCTCTTTCTGCTCTCGCAGTCGCCCGAATGGCGTGCGCGCGTCGAAAGCGAAATCGATGCGGTGCCTGGCGACGGGTTCACGGAGGGGGCATTGCCTATCATGCGAGCGGTGATCGATGAAACGTTGCGGCTCTACCCGCCGATCTCGATGATGAGCCGCATCGCGTTGCAGGACGACGTGCTCGCCGGCGTCGACATTCCTGCCGGAACCATCGTGACCATCGCGCCGTATGTGCTGCACCGGCATCGCACGTTATGGCAGGACCCGGATCTCTTCGATCCCGAGCGCTTTCTCGAACCCAATCGCGCCGGTATTGCACGCCACGCCTACCTGCCGTTCGGCGCGGGCGGCCGAACTTGTATCGGCATGGGCTTCGCGCTCATGGAAATGCAGATCGTACTGAAGCAGTTGTTGAGCCGGTTCCGCTTCGAACTCGTCGACGGACATCCCGTCGTCCCGCATGTTCGCGTCACCTTGCGCCCGCAGCACGGAATGAAAATGCGCGTCCATCGCCGGTAGGACAAGGCCGGAGCGCAGCGCGATTCGGAAAATGATCATTCCAAGGGCCTATCTCGCAGGCCTTTCGCCCCGATTTCGTACGTACGCCGGCGAAGATCGCGGATGAGTTGCGCGTTATTGCCGCCTGCCTGAATTTCCTGAGCGGAAATCACTGAGCCAATGCCCACTTCGACGACCGAGCCCGTCCTTCGTGCCACCTCATGAAAAATCAACGCCAGCTTCAGCGTTCGACTGATATGGCTGGCGAACTGAAACAGGCGGCTGTTCTGCCCGAAAAAGAAAACGGGCAACACATCGGCACCCGTTCGGCGGATGAGCTGTGCACTGAATGTACGCCACTCGGGATCGACCGCCATCGAGCGTCCCCAACGGTCGGGAGAGATGGCAATCAGGCCCGCGGGAAATACGATGAGCGCGCCGCCATCACTGACATGTTTCATCGCCGTCCGGCGTGCCTCGATGTTCCGCTGTATTGCCTCCGGTCTGTCCGATAGATCCACGGGAATAATGAATGGCGCAAGCTCAGGCACGGGCTCGAGAATCGAACTGACCATGATCTTGACGTCCGGGCGGATCTTTTCAAGCAGCCATGCCAAAGTAATGCCATCGAGCGCGCCGTAGGGATGATTGGCGATGGCGACCAACGGCCCCTTCGCCGGGGCGCTGTTCAACGCGTGGCGATCGAATTTGATATTCAACCGCAACAGGCGAACGGCAGCGCTCCAGAAACTCTCTCCGAGTCTTGGCGATTCCTGGTTGTGGAGGTAAAGACGTTTTAACCGGGCACGCGAGGTCAGGCTCTCTACCATCCTGACGATGAATCGCGCGTAGGGATTCACGACTTGCGGGGCATAACTGAATTCGATACGGTGCATAAACACTCAAGCATCCGCGATCTTCGCTGTTGGCTGCGTCAACAGCCAGCTCGCCGCGGATATATAGCGCTGCTCCGAAAAGTGGGGCGTTGATTATGCCTGAGTGGATGGTGATGCGTCGTATCGACTATCGATAATTGGCGCGCTCAACCGCCGACTAATCCTCGAACGGCACGTGCTCACCGCTATCCGACTGTTTACCGAGCTTGCCTTCATTGCCCATAGCGTCCTGCCAGGCAATCATGGCATTGGCGACCGCTTCTTTTTCGCCGCTGAACGCCAGCACCATTTCTCCACATGACGGGCAAACGCCGCCGAACGCGGCATGAATGCCTTTCATGTTCCGCGTACTGATTGCCTCGAAATCCGTCAACGCGGTCTTGCATGAACCGCATACCAGCTTCTCAGGACGCAATGCGTCGATCTTCGCCTTTGCTTGCGCGGCACGTTCTTCCTTCGTGCCCCGCTGTTTTGCTTGTCCCATTACCACCCCTTCATCGTCAAATTTGTGCGTGATCGATCACGGCTCACCTATCGAGCTGCACCGTGAACCCTCGCCTTCGCCCACGTGCGAGTCGTGGCGCGAACGCCGGATTGTAATGATGCAAACGCTACTTGGGCACACTCTCCCGGGTGAACGCGTCCAACTCGCGCACTAGACTCTGTGCCGCCAACGCCACCAATGCGCCGCCCTTCTCCCTCGATGCCTGTGCCGGATCCGAGCCCATCCGCCCATCGGCGAAACGCGCGCGAAAGTCGAGCGCCTCGCGAATGGGGCCCGTCGGCGCTATCCGCGGGGCATAGCTTGCCGTCTTGATCGTTTCAGGGAGCGCCCATTGCGTGATGGCAATCTCGGAGGGCGTCGCATGCGAGCCATGCCCTTCCGGGAACTGCTCGCGCGCCAGTTCGCCCACACCTTCGAGGTCCCACCAGTTGCTAAGCTTCAGAGCGAATCCCAGACGCCGCTTCGCGAAACTGGCCTCGGCGTAAATTTCAGAGAACGCGGCTTCAATCGATGCGATGTTGCCGCCATGGCCATTCAAGAAGAGGATTTTCTCGAACCCATGCACCGAGAGCGAACGCACCCAGTCTCCGATCGCCGCGATGAACGTCGACGGGCGCAGCGAGATCGTACCGGGGAAGCCCAGATGATGCTGGGCCATGCCGATGTTGAAAGTCGGCGCAATCAGAATATCCGCGCTTTTGTGCGCTTCATGCGCGATGATTTCCGGACATAGCCAGTCGGTGCCGAGCAGCCCCGTCGGACCATGCTGTTCGTTGGAGCCGATCGGAACCACGATCGACCGGCTGCGTTGCAGGTAGTGCTCGATTTCCGCCCACGTCGACAGATGTAAAAGCATTTCAGGCCCTCTCTTTCGCGATGCGCCGCTTTCCGAGCGGCACAGAGAGTCTAAACTTTTCGGGCGGTACGCAGGGAAATCCTCGTCGGGACGGCGATACACACGGCGTTCAAGAGGCTGGCGGCGCCCAGACGCGAAGAAAACTCGGTGCCGCTCATGGAGCGGGGTGATGGGCGAACGCCGCGGGCGTCGGCTAGTTTCGCCGCCGACGCCCCGAAATGCCCGGGATCCCGGACATGCTCGCGCTGCCCCGTACCGCCTATCGTCCACTACTCCGCCGACACGGGCCGCTTAGACCACGTTCGAGACAACCGAAGCGTTGGTCGACGCTGTCTGCGTCTGAGAAACGGTAGGTTGCGAGCCGGCTGCGACTTCTATTTGCAGATTGTTCAGATAACTGTCAGCGTATGACTTAGCCGCCGACAACGGCGCATTCACGACCTGCGTCGCGGCCTTCTCCAGCCCCTTCTTCATCAGCCCGTCGCCCATCTTCGCGAACTTGGCCTCGCGGCCGCCGATGCTGTCGATCGCCTCGCCAAGGTTGTTGATGCCCCCCTCTTCGAGCGACTGCATGAAACTGAACGGGCCTTGAGTCGGAACGCCCTCCAGCTTGGCCTTCATGTTGTTCATCGCCCCCACGGCGGCATATTGCGCCGTGGCCAGCGGCACATTCAGGCCCGCCGTGGCCGCTTTCTCAAGCAACGTCTTGGTGAGTCCGTCGCGCATCGCGAGTTTGGCTTCCGGGCCAGCGATATCGCCTACCGCCTGGGCAGCCATGCTGAGGCCCGCTTCCTCGAGGGCTTGCTTGAGGTTGCCGCCGCTGATGACGGTGCGCGCGATGTTAGCCACTTGCGATTCGCCTTCGAGCACGGTCGAAGCCGCATCCGCCAATTCGCCGATGCCAGGAATGAAGCTCAGCGCACTCAGTGCGGTGGCGCCCCAATCCATCACCTTCGAATAAACGGAAAGCGCATCTTCGAGCCCATGCATGAGCGCGCCGCCGTTGTGCTTCGGCGTCTTGATTTCCGGCTGGTCGTCGATGCCCGCCATCATATCTTGCACCGCCGCCTGATCGGCGGCCGTTTTAGGTGTATGCGTGACCGGCTTCTCCACCGTGCGGTTCGCGCTCGACATGTTGTTGTAGAAATGCGTGAAGTCGTTGTTGCTGATGTTGCCCGAATCGACCGTGTGCCCCCCGCCCATATTGAAGAAACCATGATGGGTCTTGTAGCCGGTGATCGAATTGTTCAGGACACCGAACAACAGCGGATCATTGAGCAATTGAGTGGCGGCCTGCTTCACCTTGGGATCGAGGTGCTTGTCGTTCGCCATGCTCGACAGCTTGTCGCGCGTCAGATCGCCATTGCCGAAGAAGGCGCCCTGATTCTTGTTGATCGTATCGAGCGTGTTCAATTCGTCTTGCGTCATGTGCATCGACGACGACGCAACCTGCAGGAAATCGTAGGTATGCACCTGATCGACGTTGCCGCCGAACAGCTGCTTCCATTGATCGGGATGATCGACGAAATACTTGGCCGCTGCGATGACCTGCGGCGGCGTCTTCCCTGTCTTCGAATCGCCGTTCACGATCTGCTGAAAATCAGCGATGCTCAGGTTCTTGGGCAGGTTGTCGGAATAGCGATAGAGTTCGCGCATCGCATCGTTCTCGGTCATGGCCTGCGGTTGACCATTGCTTGAACCGTCCGAAGGGATGTAGTTGCTCTCGTAGCTCGTCGCTTGCTGCTCCTTGAACGAAGCCACTTGCGGATGGTTGGCCGAGAAGTCGGATAGATCGCCCGCCTTAATTTTTCCACCGCATTTGCCGTCGCCCTGTGAGCCAATGGCGTAAAAAAGCTGAGGATCGTTTTGCAACCCTTGAAGCGCAGCCTTCAGATCCGGCGGAGTGGCGCTATCGTTGATTTTGTCCTGCAGCGAATTCCATTCGAGCGGGCATTGATCCTTGTGCCGATCAAGCACGGAGACGATTTGCAACTCCGTATCGCTCAGCGTTCCGCTATTCCAGCTGAGGTCCGAGCCCAAGCCCATCTGATGGGCCTGATTCGCGGCGGAGGCCACGGCAAACGGGTTCTTGCCGTTGCCGTTATCGAGCAACGTTTTATAGGGATTGACGGCATCCGGTGCCGCCTGCGAATCGGGCGAACCCGGATCGGTGGCTTGGCCGCCGCCCGGCATCGCCATCTGCGACGCTTGCGAATTTTCTTTGCGCGATGGCTTGCCGCTCGAATCCGTGTCGCCACCCGCGAGCGACGTCAACGAATTGGCCAAGATGGATTCGAAGCTCTCGTATGCACTTTCCAACGCCGGATTCGATGCCTGGCTCACGACAGCCGTACCGGCTACAGCAGCGCCGGCCGCTCCGGCACCCGCCATGCCGGACGTGGCTTTGCCAAGCAGGCTGCGTTTGCCGCCGCCTTCGGGCGTGGGAGATGCAGGAACGTCGGGCGTATAACTCGATGATGAAGCATGGCTGATTGGCATGGAAGGCGTCCTTGGAGGTTGAGTGGGATGGGCAAAGGACTCCGTTATGCGGCGGGCGGGTTGACCGCTCTGCCCAGTCAGCAGCACCGCCACCGAAGCCCGGCAAGCGAAAGCCCTTCGAGCACGAGCGTAGGTGCGCAACGTGTCGTCACCGCGCCGGGCGGCGAAAAGACGTGCCTATAGACGAATCGTCAGATAAACAGGCGTTGGACAGCGTTGGATCGACTCATTCGATGACGCATCAGGCGCACGCCGCGCATAAGCGAAAGTCGAACAGAACCGATCTCGCCGGCATATCGACCGCATAGGATGAAGCGCAATTGTTGTATCGAATATGTCACCGGCCATCAGCAGTGTCTGACGCCAACGACGTGACAGCGAGCCCATCCGGTCAAGGGAAGACGGGCTGTACTTAGGCTTCCCGCTCATTGCGTCCGGATACAAACAGTAACGACGTTGTAGTGAGGGCGCACGGATTTCTCCGACAATGCGGTCGCAGGCACTCAATCAGGAGGACAAATGAATACGAAACGTTGGGCGCTTTTCGCCGTCACCAGCATTGCCATGGGTCTGTCGTCGGTGTCGTTCGCTGCTGGCGGCGGGGGCGGCGGCGGTAACGGCGGTGGAGGAGCTGGTGGCGGCGCTGGTGGCGGGCATGGCGCCGGGATGGGCAGCGGGATGGGCTCCGGAACGGGTGCCGCCAAAGGCAGTGCCGGCGGCCTTTCGGCGGGCCACATGAGCGCTCAGGGCGCGAAGAACGCCAACAGCCCGATCTCCGGCGATCGCGACAAGGGGCTGGCGCGTGCCGAGGACCGCTCCGACACCCAAGCGGACCGCACCGCCGACTCCGACACCTCCAGCGCGAAATCGCACCACGTAGGCAAGGCCGCGACGACGAAGGCGCATCGTCACGCCATCACACCCAGGACGGTCACGCCTTCAAATGGGGTTTAAGGCAGGTTGATGCCGCGCGGCCCCGGGAGGCGGCCCGTGCCCCGCACCTGGCGCCGCCCCGCCCTGCACTTACAAACGATAGACGCGCTGAGCATTGTCGTGAAAGAGTGCATGCCGCTCATGCGGGACAAAATCCCGGGTGATGGCCTTGAACGCGTTGAACACATCGTCATAGCTACTAAAGAGCTTGTCGACAGGGAAGTTGCTCGCAAACATGCATCGCTCGGCTCCGAAGGCGTCGATTGCATGCAAAACAAAAGGGCGAATACTGTCGACCGTCCACTCCCAGTCGCCCATGCCCAACCCCGAAATCTTGCACGAGACATTCGGCGCCGAGGCAAGCAGATTCATCCCCCGCTTCCAGCCGCCGATTTCCTCCGGCGCCCGGTCCACGGGCATCCCGGTATGGTTGAGCACGATTGGCGTTTCGGGAAAAGCGCGCGCCAGCGCAACCGCCTCTTCCATCTGCGTGTAATAGAGCTGCAAATCGAACGATAGGCCATAACGTCCAAGCAGGGCATACCCGCGCCGCCAACGACTGTCACTCATCAGATGCGGATTGTCGATGAACGTCTTGACCGGGTCGCGATGGAAGTTCAAACATTGACGGATGCCCCGCACGTTCGGAAATTCGCAGTGGGCTTCGATCACCGCCTGCACATTGTCGGACGCGAGATCGGCGAACGCGACGATGCCATGCGGATACCCGTGCTGATCCGCCACGCCTTGCAACCATCGTGTCTCCGCCACCGGGTTATTGTGATCGTACTCAACCTGTAGATGGACGGTCTTCACCACGTTCTGATGCCGGATGTCAGCCAGGAAATCGTCGATCAGATAGTCCTTGCGTATTGCCGAATAATCGCCAAAAACACGCTTCAGCATCGGGCCCTGCAGCCACGGGTAGTTTCCGGTGCGCAAATCGTATAGATGATGATGCGGATCAATGATGGGCAGGTTGTCCATAACGTCTCCAAAGCATGTTGGGTTCGTTGCCGTCGAAGCGACGCCCGCCTGAAGCGGGCATGTCGCTGACAGCGGAAGCGGTCAATAATTGCCGGCCGAAGGAGGATAGACACGCTTGAGCTTGGCCTGCGCCTCGGGTTGATCGATCGTGTCGTGCGTGACCAGCGGCTCCTTCAACGCCAGTTCCTGAGTGGTCGGCTTGTGGCTGAGCGCGTTGAATACCTGGGTTGTCGCATCGATCCCCTGGCCGACAGCCTCTTGCAGGAAGATGCCCTGAATCGCGCCATCACGCAGAAGATGAATCGTAGTCGGGCTGCCATCCGCGGTCACGACCGCCACCTTGCCTGTGAGCCCGCGTGTTTGCAGCGCCTTCGCGGCGCCGATCGCCGCTTCGTCGTACATTCCGTAGATCGCTTTCACGTCAGGATGCGCCGTCAGGACATCGTTGGCTTGCGAGATCGCTTCGTTGACGGTCAAGCCGTGCGTTTGCAACACCTGGACCAGATCGCAACCGTCGGCCTTGAATGACTCCTGCGCGCCTTTCATATACTTTTGCGCATTCTCCCGGTCGAGCGGCAAAGAGAGCATGGCAATCTTGTTCCCGCCGCGCGCCTTAGCGAGCGAGCAAACATAGGCGCCTTCCGCTTTCCCGGTCTCGTAATTGTTCGCCGTCACCGCGGACGTAAAGTCCGTTTGCCCGGCCTGCGGCCCGATCCCGGCGAATGCGATCGGCACCGACTTCTCCTTCAGCACGCGCAGGATGGGAGGCGTACTTGTCGAACTGACCGGGCCCATGACGATCGCGCTTACGCCGCGCGTCAGCGCCGTATGGATGTTATCCATCTGCTTGGCGGGCGAGTTCTCCGACGTAAATTCGACGTAGTTCATACCGAGCTCTTTGGCGCGCTGCTTGACGCCATACGCCACCCATTGCCAGTATGAAATATCCAATGAAGGGGCAATGTAGGCCACCGTCTGCTTCGCCTGCGCGAATGAGGCTTGCGATACGAGCGCCAGGCTGATCGCTACCGCAGCGGTTATCCATTTACCGAATGGGCTCGCCACATGGCCAACTTGGTTCGTCGTCGCGATGTTCATCTCTGTCTCCTTGAGTCTCGTGGACGCGGCTTAACGCCGTGCCTTGGTGATGCGGTCGACCAGCACCGCGATAAGAATGACGATGCCCGTCACGGTACCTTGCCAGAAGCTGTTGACACCGATCAGGTTCGCGCCGTTTTGGATGATCGTGATCATCAGCGCCCCCAGCAACGCGCCGATTGCCGAGCCCGTTCCGCCAAAAAGGCTCGCCCCGCCAATGACGACCGCGGCAATGGACTGCAACATCAGACTCGAACCCGCCGTTGCTTCCGCATTGCTGACATACGACACGCTGACGATTCCCGCAAAAGACGCAAGCAACCCGGATAACAGGTAGGCTGTCAGACGCACGCGGTTGACGGGAATGCCGATCACGCGTGCAGACGCACCGCTGCTGCCAACGGCATACAGCCAGCGGCCCGCTACGACCTTGCGCAGCGAAAACTCGATTGCGATCAGCAGCAGCGCACACCACAACAAATAGTTGGGCACGCCCCGAAGCAGTGTTCCAGCATCGAGCAGCCAATAGTTCGGATCGGAGATCGGCAGCGAATTGCCGTTGGTGACGATGAAGGAAAGACTGCCCGCAATCGCATACGTGCTCAGCGTCACGACGAATGGCGCGAGGCCGACGAACGTCACGAGTGCTCCGTTGACCAAGCCGATAAACGAACCCACGGCGAGCCCCGCGAAGCTGCTGGCAATGGCGCCGTATCCATGTGACATGGCAAGTCCTGTCACCATGCCCGTCAACGAAAACACCGAACCGACAGATAGATCGATCCCTCCGGTAATGATGACGAGCAACACCCCGAACGACATGATGACGAGCGGAGCCGCGGCCTGCATGACGTTCGCGATATTGCCGCCGGACAACGCGGCGGGCACCACCATGCCAACGGCTAACTCGACGATCACACTGGCGATCGCGATCGCAATTTCGGTACGCTACGTCGATAGCAGCCGGTGCAGGCGGCCGCGGGACTGACTGCGTTCGCTCGTGAGCGGATGGGTGACTGATTTCATGCTTGGCTCCGGATCGATAGGCTTATTCGCTGTGCATCACGGGCGATCGGCTCAGGCCGCCATGCCTGTCGCATCGGCGAGCTGCGTCTCGGTCACCTGCGCATCGGATAGCACGCGCGTGGGGTGACCGTTCAGATCGAACGCGAGCACGGTGTCGCACAGTTCGACCAGTTCGACGTATTCCGTTGACCACCAGATCACCGCCGTGCCTTGCGCGGCCATCTTCCTGATCAACGCATAGATCTCGTGTTTGGTGCGGATGTCGACCCCGCGTGTGGGCTCTTCGAGCACCAGCAACTGCGGTTTGAGCGCGAGCCAGCGTGCAATGAGCAGCTTTTGCTGCGTGCCGCCGCTCAACGTCGACGGTAGATCCCACAGCGAAGCCGCTCGGATGTCCAGCGCGTCGATCAGCCTCGCCCCTTCCTCGAGTTCGGAATGGCTAACGCAAGCGCGCCGCTCCACAATCCGTCGCGCCGCCATGAGGTTGTCGATGATCGGCAGCGTTCCAAGGATGCCCTTGTTCGCGCGGTCGCCAGAGACGAAGCCCACGCCGGCACGCGCCGCGGCCGCGGAACTGGCGTAGGCCATCGGCGCACCACGGCGCTCGACCTTCCATGACGATGTCTCGGACATGCCGGTCAGCGCCTCGATCAACGCCATCGGTCCTGTCGGCGCCCCCGCCAGCCCCACGATCGCGCCAGGACGAATCGCCAGTTCAATATAGACGCACCTGACCGTGACGGTGTCGCCGTCCGCCGCCGTGATGTCCGGTCGCGCCTTCGACGGGTGCCCACCTCGGCCTCGAGCCGCCGCGCCTTCTTCCAACGCGATGCTCTGCCCCATGCACTCGACAATGTCGGCGTCCGTGATCGCGTTCAATGCAACACGGTCGATCGCCGTCTTGCCGTCTCGGATGACCGTACAGACGTCCGCAATCTGGCGGATCTCGCGCATCCGGTGCGAAACGAACAGGACGGCGAGGCCGGTGTCGGTCACTAACCGCCGGATGACAGCGAATAAGCGCCCGGTCTCGGAAGCGGTGAGATTGGCGGTGGGCTCGTCCAGCAGCAGCAACTTCGCGCCCGAACCCAGCGAACGCGCAATCTCCACGAGTTGGCGCTCGTGCAGTGTCAGGTCACCGACCATTCGTCCAACCGACTCTCGCGCAAAACGCGGGTCGATCAAGGAAAGCGCTTCGATAGCGATGGTTTCGGCAGCACGCTCACTGTATCGTTGGCCTGCTCGCCGCAAACGCGGAAGCGCGATGTTTTCCGCGACAGACAAGTGCGGAAGCAGCGCCAACTCCTGATTCACGACGGCGATCTCGCCTGAGTCGACACGTGCGGCCGCGGAACCGTCGAGCGCTTCCCCGCCGAATTCGAGCACGCCGCCGTCGCGGTCGTGCTGCCCGGCGATGATCTTGATCAACGTCGACTTCCCGGCACCGTTACCGCCGAGAAACGCATGCACTTCGCCACGCGCGAGCGAGAGATCCACGCCGTTGAGAACACGGGTCGGGCCGAAACGCTTCACGATCGATCGGGCCGACAAAAGGTATGGCTGTGAATTCATCTGCCTATCTCCGATGGCAAAGGAGGATGCGCGCAGGCACTCCCGCGCGGCATGCGCAATGAAAACGATCCGGGGCTAAACGAACGACAGTGGACGAACCGTCGCGGAACGGATGATGAAGGCCCGGTGCGGGCCTGCCTGCGCAGATTTTTTTGCCGTGAAGGTTCGCGTTGCCGAACCGAAGTGGGGATAATGCATTGGCGTCTCCTGCGCAGAGGTGCACCGCGTCATGTCTGTATGAGGCTGGGGAACGGAAAGCGTTGCCCGCCTGCGCACGGCCCGTTTTTCGGCGTCGAGCGTCGGGTGTCCGTTTGCTTCTCCACAGAATGGCAGCGTCCACAGCGCCGGAGCAACGCGGTTTCGTTCAACTGCGATTGAAAAAAATTTCACGATGCGTATCCCTCCGCTCAAAGCCATCATCGCGTTCGAAAGTGTGGCCAGAACGAAAAGCGTCAATCGCGCGGCCGAGGAACTCGGGTTGACGGCCTCCGCAGTGAGTCATCAACTCAGCAATCTCGAGTCGATCATCGGTCAGTCGCTGTTCCAACGATCGGGGCGCGGCTTGGTGCTCACCCCTACCGGCGAGCGCTATCTTTCCGATGTGACGGGCTCGCTGGCCGATCTGAGCCGAGCGACAGAGCGGGCATCCAGCCGCAAGGAAATGGACATTTTGCGGGTGCATTCAAGCCCCAGTTTCGGATTGATGTGGCTACTCCCGCGCCTGGCCTCGTTCCAGGCAGCCAACGGCGACATCCAGTTGAATCTCGCTTGTTCGTATGAGGACATCTCCTTTTCGAACGGCTACTACGAGATCGAGATCCGTCATGGGTACGGCAACTGGAGCAACCGCGAAGTGCGGACCATTCGCGGCGAGTACATTGCCCCGCTCGCCTCCCCGGCTTACCTCGAACGGCACCCGGTCCAAACGCCAGCCGATTTGTTAAGTCATCGCCTGATCTATTCGGAGACGCCTCTCGTCCAGTGGAAGCAATGGTTCGGCAGGACCGGCGTGCCCACTACCCAAAAGACATTCGACTTCTCGTTCGATCGCTCATATATGTCGATCGAGACGGCGGCCCTCGGGCTCGGCATCGCGCTCGAAAGCCTCATGCTCGCGTCCGTGAAGATCAGGGAGGGCCTCTTGGTGCCTGTTTTCGACCACACGTATGCGGTCGAGGTGGGCGCCCATCATCTCGTTTACCCGAATCAGAATGCCGATCTGCCGCGTGTCGAGCGGTTTCTCGCATGGATGGAGCGGGAGACATCCGCACGCGCCTGATGGCCGGCACTGCACCGCTGATCTGAATTTTTCTCAGCCATGGTTGAGCGTTTCCGCGTTGTTTCGGTCGCCCCTTCAGCGAAAACTAGGGGCACTCATCAACACTCAGGAGACAACCGATGCTGCTCGACAACAAGGTCATCATGGTCACCGGCGCCGCCTCGCCCCGCGGGATCGGCAAAGCAACGGCAAAGGCGCTCGCCGCACAAGGCGCGCATGTGGTGGTCATCGATTTGCGAAAGGAAGAGGCCGAAGCGGCCGCAGCGGACCTCGGCGATGCGCATCTCGGGCTCGCCTGCGACGTGACCGACAAATCGGCCTGCGTAGCGGCCGTCTATGCGACGCTCGAACGGTACGGCAGGATCGACGGCCTCATCAACAACGCCGGCATCACGCAACCCGTGCGAACGCTTGAAATCGGCGGCAAAGATTTCGATGCGATTGTCGACGTCAATCTGCGTGGGACGCTGTATATGTCGCAGGCCGTCATCCCAGCCATGAAAGAGCTGAAGGGCGGCAGCATCGTTTGCATGTCGTCCGTGTCCGCGCAGCGCGGCGGCGGAATCTTCGGCGGTCCCCACTACAGTGCCGCCAAGGCCGGTGTGCTCGGACTGGCAAAGGCCATGGCCCGGGAATTCGGTCCCGACCGTATCCGCGTGAACGCCATCACGCCCGGGTTGATTCAAACCGATATTACGGGCGACAAACTCACGCCCGATATGCGGACGGAAATCATCAAAGGCATTCCGCTGGGCCGGCTCGGCGATGCCGCAGACGTCGCCAACGCGTGCCTATTCCTGGTGAGCGATCTTTCGACGTATTTGACGGGCATCACGCTCGACGTCAACGGCGGCATGCTCATCCACTAATGGCATCGCCCGCGTTGGCGCGGCGTCCATTGCACATACCCCGGACAACACGGGAATTGGGTCGCTGAGGTTCAAACGATGCTTGGCATCGCTTTACGTTGCATCCCGCCGGATACGCGAGCGTAAGCGCGGCTGGGCCCTCAGCCCACAGGAGACAAAAGATGAAATCGACCTATGCGGCATCGCCTGCCGCCACGGACAATTCAACCGCGGAAAGCGACTCGCCGACATTCGAGGCCCGAACCTATGCGAAGGTGAGCCGCCGCATCATTCCGTTCCTGATGCTCTGCTACCTTGGCGCCTATCTCGATCGCGTCAACGTGGGCTTCGCAAAATTGCAGATGCTGAACGACCTGCGATTCAGCGAAACGATCTACGGATTGGGCGCAGGCATCTTCTTTCTCGGCTACTTCATATTCGAGGTACCGAGCAACATCATCCTTCACAAGGTTGGCGCACGCACCTGGCTCGCTCGGATCATGCTGACGTGGGCCGTGATATCCGCGAGCTTCATCTTCGTCAAATCGCCGACGGCCTTCTACGTCCTTCGCTTTCTGCTCGGGGCCGCGGAAGCGGGCTTTGCACCGGGCGTCATTCTTTATCTGACCTATTGGTATCCCAGCGCGCGCCGCGCTAAAGCGCTGTCGATCTTCTTCATGGCCATCCCGCTCGCAGGCATTTTAGGTGGGCCGTTGTCGGGCTGGATCATGCATTCGCTGCAAGGCACGATGGCGCTGACGGGCTGGAAATGGCTGTTTCTGCTCGAAGCCGTCCCGTCGCTGGTGCTCGGTATCGTCATCCTGTTCTATCTCGACAACGGCATCGCCAGTGCGAAATGGCTCACCGAGGCGGAAAAGCGCCTGCTCGCTCGCAACGTCGAAGGCGATAACGCGCACAAGACCGCGCACGGCTCCATCAAGGCATTCATCGGCGACCGCCGTTTGTGGCTTCTGGCCGCCATCTACTTCTGTGTCGTACTGGGTCAGTATGGCCTGACGTTCTGGCTGCCCACGATCATTCGCAAAACCGGCGTATCCGATCCGCTCCGGGTTGGGTTGTTGACGGCCATTCCCTATCTGTGCGCCATCGTCGCCCTGCCGCTCATCGGCATGAGCGCGGATCGTTCGCGCGAACGGCGCTTTCACCTCGCGATTCCCATGCTCGTGTCTGTCGCCGGTTTCGCCATGCTGCCGCTGCTCGGAAGCGTGGGCGCATCCATCGTCTTTCTGAGCATCGCGTCCGCGGGGATTCTCGCCGCATCGTCGCAGTTCTGGTCCTTGCCGACCGCCATGCTCGGTGGCGTATCGGCAGCCGCAGGCATCGCAGCCGTCAATTGCTTCGCCAATCTCGCCGGGTTCTTTTCGCCGGCAATCGTCGGCTGGCTCAACGATCTGACGGGCAAATCCACCGCGGGCCTCATCTTCCTCTCCCTGGCCGTCACGCTGGGCGCCTTCCTGGTGTTCCTCGTTCCGGCCAGGACGGTCAATCGTTGAACGGCAGAACGCCATTCGACATCAACGGAGTCAAATATGGACAACGAAGCCATCATCGAGGACGTCACGCTCGCCGAGCGCGCGTACAGGATCCGAAGAAACGCATTGCTCATGGGCGAAGTCCAGGGACAAGGCTACATCGGCCAAGCGCTGGATATCGCAGACGTGCTCGCCGTCGCTTACTTCGGCGCGATGCGCTATCAACCGCACGACCCCGAATGGGAAGGACGCGACCGCTTTCTGCTTTCCAATGGCCACTATGCGATCGCGCTGTATGCCGCGCTCTTCGAAGCGGGCATCCTGCCTGCCGACGAGCTCGAAACTTACGGTAGCGACGACAGCCGCCTTCCGATGTCCGGCATGGCCAGCTATACCCCCGGCATGGAAATGTCAGGGGGCTCGCTTGGACAGGGGCTCACGATAGCCGTCGGCCGCTGCCTCGGCCTCAAACGCAAGGGCTCCGACGCATTCGTCTACACGCTGTTTTCGGACGGCGAGCTCGATGAAGGCGCGATTTGGGAAGGCATCATGTCCGCCGCGCACTGGAAGCTCGACAACCTCATCGCCATGGTCGACGTCAATAACCAGCAAGCCGACGGCCCTTCAACGCAGATCCTGGCCTTCGAACCGCTCGTACCCAAGTTGGAAGCATTCGGTTGGTACGTCCAACGCGTGGATGGCAACGATATCGACGCAGTCAAACGCGCATTCGACCAAGCGCGCCATCACGACCAGCCGCAACCGCGCATCATCGTCTGCGATACGAAAATGGGCTGTGGTGTGCCGTTTCTGGAACAACGAGAGAAAAACCATTTCATTCGAGTCGATGCACACGAGTGGCAACTCGCGCTCGAAGCACTCGAAGCTGGGAGAAAAGCATGAGCACCACCGAGAAAAAGCCACGCCTGAAAACCTCCGCGATGATCGCGTCGATCGCATCCGAGGGCCAGCTCACCCGTTCCGCGCCGTTCGGCCATGCGTTGGTGGAACTGGGGCGAAACAAGGTCAATGTGATCGGGATGACGGCGGACCTTGGCAAATACACCGACCTGCACATCTTTGCGAAGGCGTTCCCGGAGCGGTACTACCAGATGGGGATGGCCGAGCAATTGCTGATGGGCGCGGCGGCGGGCTTCGCTCACGAAGGCGCGCAACCGTTCGTCACCACGTACGCGGTGTTCGCGACGCGGCGCGCCTATGACTTCATCCACCAGACGATCGCCGAGGACAACCTCGACGTGAAAATCGTCTGCGCGTTGCCCGGCTTGACGACGGGCTACGGCCCGAGCCACCAGGCGGCCGAGGACCTTGCGCTCATGCGCGCCATGCCGAACATGACGGTGATCGACCCGTGCGACGCACTCGATATCGAGCAAATGGTGCCTGCCATCTCAGCTCACCAGGGCCCCGTCTATGCTCGACTACTGCGCGGCAATGTGCCTGCCGTGCTCGATGAGTACGGCTACCGTTTCGAGCTTGGCAAGGCCAAGCTGCTGCGCGACGGCAACGATGTTCTGTTGATCTCCTCCGGCATCATGACGATGCGCTCGCTCGAAGTCGCGAAGGCCTTGGAGGCCGACAACGTCGACGTGGCCGTGCTCCACGTGCCGACGATTAAACCGCTCGATACGGAAACGATTGTGCGTGAGGCGAAACGCGCGGGCCGCATGGTGGTGGTTGCAGAAAACCATACGGTAATCGGCGGGCTGGGCGAAGCGGTCGCACGCGAACTGTTGAGCGCGGGCGTCGCACCAGCGTTCCGGCAAGTCGCGCTGCCCGATGCGTTCCTCGACGCGGGCGCATTGCCTACGCTGCACGAGCGGTATGGGATCGCAGCGGATGCCATGTGTCAATCCATCAAGGGGTGGCTAGGTTAGTCCGTGCCTGCCGATTCGTCGCCCACCTCGGCGAATCGTGGCGACTGTGACTGCGCGCGGTTGACCGGTGGAAAGGCCGCCGCCAACCTCAACGGCCTGACCGCATCCACCACCCAGCGTCAAGCGGAAGTCGTCATCGGCATTCGGCATCGCTTTTAGTCACGTCGTCCAAGCTCGACGATCAATCGGATCAATCGAGTGGAACCGTCAGCCGATCGATCACCGCTTGCGTCTCGGGCCTGACACCGCGCCACCATGCAAAGGCCTCCGCCGCCTGCTCCACCAGCATGCCGACGCCATCGGCCACACCGGCGACACCCGCATTGCGTGCCAGCCGCAAGAACGGTGTAAGACGCTTGCCATAAGCGAGTTCATAGGCGGTTCCACGCGGACTAAAAACGCTGGGTGCCACAGGCGGCAAATCGCCCGTAAGACTCGCGGAAGTTGCATTGATCACCAGCTCGAAGCGCCCCATCCGCTCGAGTTCGCCGTAAGCGCGCGCGGTGATCGGGCCATGCTGCGCCAGTTGCGACGCCAGCGCACGCGCCTTCTCGACAT
>NZ_JBQCDN010000256.1:0-7603 GCF_051961175.1 Trinickia sp.
TCTTCGAGGCCGAATAAGAAAGGAGAACCGTATGCTGCATTGCACCCGCCGCCGTATGCTCGTTGCCGTCGCCGCCTTGGCTTGCACGGCCCTCGCGCCGCTCACCGCAACCGAGGCGTATGCGCAAAGCACCAAGAAACCGAGGGTCGCCCTCGTCATGAAGTCGCTGGCGAACGAATTCTTTCTGACCATGGAAAACGGCGCCAAGGACTACCAAGCGCACAATGCCGCCAAGTTCAGCCTGATCACCAACGGCATCAAGAACGAAACCGATACGGCCGCGCAAATCAATATCGTCGAACAAATGATCGACAGCCACGTCGATGCGATCGTGCTGGCGCCGGCCGATTCCAAGGCGCTCGTGCCCGTGGTGAAGAAGGCCATCGACGCCGGTATCGTCGTCGTCAACATCGACAACCGGCTCGACCCCGATGTGCTCAAGTCCAAGAACTTGAACGTGCCGTTCGTGGGCCCCGACAACCGCAAGGGTGCGGAGAAAGTCGGTGATTATCTGGCAAAGAAACTGAAAGCGGGCGACGAAGTGGGGATCATTGAAGGCGTGTCGACGACGACGAACGCACAGCAGCGCACCGCCGGCTTCAAGGACGCGATGGCCAAGGTGAACGCGAAAATCGATTCGGTCCAATCCGGCGAATGGGAGATCGACAAGGGCAACGCGATCGCGTCTGCCATGCTGAATCAATACCCGAACATCAAGGCGCTGCTGTGCGGCAACGACAACATGGCGATCGGTGCCGTCTCGGCCGTACGCGCGGCGGGCAAGCAAGGCAAGGTGTACGTGGTCGGGTATGACGACATCGATGCGATCAAGCCTATGCTGAAGGACGGCCGCGTGCTCGCCACGGCCAACCAGTACGCCGCGAAGCAAGCGGTGTTCGGCATCGATACGGCGCTGAAGGCGATCGACGAGCACAAGAAGCAATCGGATCTGTCGCAGGTGGTCGAGACGCCGGTTGACCTCGTGACGAAGGGTTCGAAGTGATCTTCGACTGACCGTCGAATGTAGCCGGTGTTCGGCCTGTTATCCCAGGGCCGAACATGCGCTGGCACGCGATGGCGTCGATGCCGGCGGACGCGCTCAAGAAAGGGCGCGAGACTGCCGTTATCCTCCGATATATGCGTCATGGCGGTGTGCCGGCGCGCGACGGCTGCGGATCCGGCCGCCCCGACAACGGAAACCCGATGGATTTGACCGACCACGACGAATCGAACGCAGTGCTCAGCGTGACCGGGATCGGCAAGGTCTATGCCGAGCCCGTGCTCGCCGACGTCACACTCGCCCTGCATGCGGGCGAGGCGCTCGCGTTGACCGGCGAAAACGGCGCGGGCAAGAGTACGTTGTCGAAGATCATCGGCGGGCTCGTCGCACCGAGCGCCGGCCGCATGCGGCTCGGGGGGAACGACTACGCGCCGAAAAGCCGGCATGAAGCCGAGGCCCTGGGCGTACGCATGGTCATGCAGGAACTGAATCTGCTGCCCACGCTCACCGTCGCGGAAAACTTGTTTTTCGACCGCCTGCCGCGGCGCGGCCCACGCATGCTCGGCTGGATCGATCGAGCACGTTTGCGCGAGGAAGCCCGGGCGGCGATGGCACGCGTCGGGCTCGACGCGATCGATCCCGATACGCCCGTCGGTGCGCTCGGTATCGGCCATCAGCAAATGGTCGAGATTGCCCGCAACTTGATCGACGACACGCGTGTGCTGATCTTCGACGAGCCGACAGCCATGCTGACGGCGCGCGAGGTCGATCTGCTGTTCGAACAGATCGACCGGCTCAAGGCGAGCGGGGTGGCCATCGTCTACATCTCGCACCGGCTCGAGGAGCTGGCACGCGTGGCGGAGCGTGTCGCCGTGCTGCGCGACGGGCGCCTCGTCGAAGTGAACCGGATGGAAAACGTCACGAGCGAGCGCCTGGTCACGCTGATGGTCGGACGCGAGCTTGGCGAGCGCATCGATCTGGGCGAACGCCGAATCGGCGCGCCGTTGTTGAAGATCGAGGGCCTGACGCGCGGCAGCGCGGTGCGCGACGTCTCGTTCGACGTACGCGAGGGCGAGATCTTCGGCGTGAGCGGCCTGATCGGCGCCGGACGCACGGAGCTGATGCGGCTGATCTACGGCGCGGACCGGGCCGATCGCGGCACGGTCTGCGTCGGCCGGCCGCTGACGAAGGCGACGATCGGCTCGCCGGCGGACGCCGTTCGGCACGGTATTGCCCTGATCACCGAAGACCGCAAGGGCGAGGGCCTGTTGCTGCCGCATCCGATTGCCGCGAACGTCTCCCTGGGCAACATGGGCAGCGTGGCGCGCTGGGGTATCGTCGAGCCGCGCCGCGAGCAGTCGCTTGCGCGCAGGCAGATGGAGGCATTGCGCGTGCGGGCGCATGGCCCTGCGCAACCGGTGGGCGAGCTGTCGGGCGGCAACCAGCAAAAGGTCGTGATTGGCCGTTGGCTCGCGCGCCAAGCCGACGTGCTGCTGTTCGACGAGCCCACGCGCGGGATCGATGTGGGGGCGAAGTTCGACATTTATATGCTGCTCGGGGCGCTCGCGCGCGAAGGGCGAGCGATCGTCGTCGTCTCGAGCGACCTGCGCGAACTGATGCTGATTTGCGACCGAATCGGCGTCATGTCGGCGGGCCGGCTCACGGGCATTTTCGAGCGCGACGCATGGACACAGGACGCATTGCTCGCCGCGGCCTTCGCGGGCCATATGCAAGGGAACGGCACGCCCGCGGTTGCGGCCTCGCACTCACCCGACGCACGGAGTCTGTCATGAACGATCCGGCCGCGCGCCCCGACGGGGCATCCCCCGTGCTTGACGATACCTCGAGCGTCCGGCCTGTCGGGACTCGGCTCGGCCTGTCCAATTACCTGGGGCTGGCGGGGGCGCTGGCCGCGATGATCGGGCTGTTTTCTGCCCTCAGCTCGCATTTTCTGACGTACGAAACGTTCAGCACGATCGCCAATCAAATCCCGGATTTGGTCGTCATGTCGGTCGGCATGACCTTTGTGCTGATCATTGCCGGGATCGACTTGTCGGTGGGGTCCGTGCTGGCGCTGGCGGCCTCGGTAGTCAGCGTGGCGGCGCTCAAATGGAGCTGGGGCGCGGTACCGTCGGCCCTGCTGGGGATGGCGGCCGCCGCACTCACCGGCACGGTGACGGGCGGCGTGACGGTCGGCTGGCGCATTCCATCGTTCATCGTCTCGTTGGGCGTGCTCGAAGCGGCACGCGGGCTTGCCTACCAGCTCACGAATTCGCGCACCGCCTACATCGGCGACGCATTCGACTTTCTGTCGAATCCGATCGCGGTCGGTATTTCGCCTGCGTTCGTGATCGCGGTGGTCGTCATGATCGCCGCGCAGCTCGTGCTGACGCGCACCGTGTTCGGCCGGCACCTTGTCGGGATCGGCACCAACGAAGAAGCCGTGCGGCTGGCGGGCGTCGATCCGCGGCCCTATAAGGTGGCGGTGTTCGCGTTGATGGGGGCGCTTTCCGGGCTCGCGGCGCTGTTCCAGGTGTCGCGGCTCGAAGCCGCGGATCCGAATGCCGGCGTCGGGCTGGAGCTTCAAGTCATCGCCGCCGTCGTCATCGGTGGCACCAGCCTCATGGGCGGGCGCGGATCGGTTATCAGCACCTTCTTCGGCGTGCTGATCATCTCGGTGCTGGCGGCAGGGCTCGCGCAGATCGGCGCGAACGAACCGACCAAGCGAATCATCACGGGAGCCGTTATCGTGGTGGCAGTCGTGCTCGACACGTATCGAAGCCGGCGCAAGCGAGGTTGAGTGAGTAGCACGGGTAGGACGTACGGTTCATCGCGCGGGGAATCGCGGCGGACCGGCGCTCAAAATGGAATGGTCGGAATACGTGCCTGGCCCGCCGGGCCGGCAACAGAAAAACAAGCGAGAGAGAATCGGTAATGGCGACGATCAAGGATGTGGCGGCCATGGCCGGTGTGTCGTTCACCACCGTGTCGCACGTGGTCAACAACACCCGCCCGGTGTCGGCCGACGTGCGTGCAAAAGTGGAGCGGGCGATCACCCAACTCAATTACGTGCCGTCGGCCGTGGCCCGATCGCTGAAGGGGCGCTCGACGGCAACCATCGGGCTTGTGGTGCCCAACAGCACCAACCCCTATTTCGCGGAGCTCGCGCGCGGTATCGAAGACGGCTGCGCGCGCCAAGGCTTTTGCATGTTCTTCTGCAATTCCGATGACGATCCGGCGAAGCAGCGCAACTACCTGCGGATCTTGCAGGAAAAGCGCATCGACGGCCTCATCATCGCATCGGCCGGCGACGACGCCGTCCTCGCGAGCAGCTTGACCGACACGCGCGAACCGCTCGTCGTGGTCGATCGCAACATCGAGGGGCTGGCTGCGGACCTCGTCCTGATCGATCACGAACGCGGCGCCTATCTCGCCACGCGGCACCTCCTCGAGCTCGGCCACGTGCGCATTGGCTGCATCACGGGCCCCGTCGCGACGGCCGTCAGCGCCATGCGCGTGCATGGATTCATCCGCGCCATGGCCGAGCGCGGCATCGACATCGAACCGAGCGCCATCGTCGAAAGCGATTTTTCGGGCAAGGGCGGACAGGAAGCGGCCGGACGCCTGTTCGACACCGTGCGCCCCACGGCCATTTTCGCCTGCAACGACATGATGGGCATTGGCGCGCTGCGCGTCGCCGCCGAACGGGGCATTCGCGTGCCGCAGCATTGCTCGATTATCGGCTTCGACGATATCGAATTGAGCAGCTATACGTACCCCGCGCTATCGACAGTCGGCCAGTCGGTGCGCGCGTTCGGCGAGGCTGCGGCGCTGATGCTGATCGAGCGGATCAGCGGCGGGGTGAGCGGGCCGACGCGCCGGCGCGTCATCACGCCGCGGCTTGTGCTGCGCGAGTCGACAGCGGTGTTCGCCGGGCCGATGGACGCGGCGCTTTGCGCCTGAGGGCTGCGGTGCAAACGCTCCGCAAGCCGCCTTTCTCCTATCGACACGATTCATAGGCTTTCTTTATTCGATTCGTCATAGCAATACGTTTTCTCAAGTCCTCTGTCACCCAGCCGTAAACGACAGGTGCGGAGCGCAAACTGCCGCCGCGGGTGCGGCGAACGGTGCGCTTGAACCTGGTTCTGACCAGAAGGACTTCCCAATGTTGAAAAACGGTATGACGATCAAGGCGCGCATCGGCTTGGCGATGGCGTTTTTATCCGCACTGTTGCTGGCGCTCGGCGCGCTCGGCTTGTCGGGGATGGGCAAGGCGAGCACGGCGACGCGCGACATCTATCGGAATCAAATGCCGAGTGCGGTGGCGATCAGCATGGCGGAAAGCTATGCGGCACGCGAGCGCCTGGCCCTGGATCGTGCTGCCCTGCATGCAGGGCAGGCCGAGGAAACCAAAAAGAATTTCGACCGTGCCGCGGTACTTCGTTCGACGGCGGACGAGTGGTGGAAAAAGTACCAGGACTTCCCGCGCAATGCCGAGGAAGACAAGCTCGCGCAAGACGTCGCCGCGAAACGCGAGGCGCTGCGGTCGGTCGTATCGGCGTACATCGCTGCGATCAACGCTAACGATCACGAGAAGATCCTTAGCACTGCTGACGATTTGCAAACCGCTTTCGTCGCTTTGTCGAAAAGCGACGATACGTTGAGCAAGCTGCAGTTTTCGCAATCGACGGCCGAATACGAGGGTTCCCAGGCAACCTGCGACACGTTCCGCACGGTGACGATCGTGCTGCTCGTCGTCGCGCTCGCGGCGGCACTCGTGGCGTATTTGAAGCTGCGCGCAGCGATAGCCGGCCCCCTCGCCGAAGCATTGGTCCATTTCGAGGCGATCGCGTCGGGTGACCTGCGCCAGCCGATCGTCGTGCGCACGCGTGACGAAATGGGGCTCATGCTGGACGGGTTGGCCAAAATGCAGCGCAGCTTGACCGATACGGTTCGGACGGTGCGCAGCGGCAGCGAATCGATCGCATCGGCGACGAAGCAGATCGCCGCGGGCAATCTCGACTTGTCGGCTCGAACCGAAGAGCAAGCCGCTTCCCTGCAGCACACCACCTCGAGCATGGACCAGCTGACGGGCACCGTCCGGCAGAACGCCGACAACGCCCGCCAGGCGAGCGCGCTGGCCGCGAACGCCTCGGAGATCGCCAACAAGGGGAACGACGTTGTCGGCCAGGTTGTCGGCACCATGGGCGAGATCAACGACAGTTCCGCGAAGATCGCGGACATCATCACGATCATCGAAGGCATCGCCTTCCAGACCAACATCCTCGCGCTGAATGCAGCGGTCGAAGCCGCGCGCGCCGGCGAGCAAGGGCGCGGCTTCGCCGTCGTCGCAGGCGAGGTGCGTTCGCTGGCACAACGCTCGTCGGGTGCGGCGAAGGAAATCAAAACGCTGATCGATACGTCGGTCGAGCGCGTGCGTTCGGGCTCGGCGCTCGTGGGTGAAGCCGGGCGCACGATGGAGGAAATCATTGCTGCCGTGCAGCGCGTAACCGATATCATGGGCGAAATCGCTGCGGCGTCGGAAGAGCAGAGCAGCGGTATCGGCGACGTCGCTCGAACCGTGTCGCAGATGGACGAAGTGACACAGCAGAACGCGGCGCTCGTGGAAGAAGCGTCGGCCGCCGCACAATCGCTGGAAGAGCAGGCTGAGCGCCTGCGCGCGGCCGTCAGCGTGTTCCAGCTCGTCGATAATGGCAGCGCGGCGCGCACGAACACGTTGCCGCCGTCGTCGTCGCGCGCGCCCGTTGCCGCCAGGACGCGCGCGAAAGCTGCGCCTGCCCCGGCGCCTGCCATACGCAAGCGCTCCGCTGTCCCGGCCAAGGTGCCGGTAGTGGCGGGCACGCCCCGTGCCGAGCCTGCCGCTGGAACGGGAACCTCAGCCTTGGCCGCAACCGCAACCGCCGCCGCAGCAAAACCCGTCACCGTGCAGGCGCAACGCACGCGCGCTCCGGTCGAGGCGAAACCTGCTGTCTCCGCTCAGCGCGCGGCTCCCGCCGCAACTGCCGCTTCGGCTCCCGCACCGGCCCGCAAGCTGTCCGCGGCGAGCGCATCGCCCGCGGCGCAGTCGGACGACGACTGGGAAACGTTCTAGGAACGCGGGCCCTGCGCCCAGGATTTACCCCTTCCGCGTCCCGCTCGGGATGCGACGCGCCCGGCCGTTTCCGATGACGAAGCGCCGGGCCTGCTCGCCCGAGGCACCTGTCCCCGAAAGATGCCGATCAGCGTTCATCCGGTTTCCAACGACGCGCCGTCATGGCTCGCCTTTCGATACTCGCGAGTCGATCGAAAAAACTTGTAACCGATGCGTACAAGTGTCGTCGAAAACCACCGCCAGCGCGTATACGGATAAAGCACTGCGCGGAGCGGATAAGCGCTGCGCCGATAACGCACTGCAATGTTGCATGAGAAGGTTGCCCGTCAGGCATCCCACGTGCAATGGGGGGCGAGGGCCGGCTTGCGGCATGGGGACGATCCAAGTGATCCTTGCGTGGGGCGGACCGTGCAACGAAATGGTGCGCTTGCTGTCAAGCTGAGGCTCGCGCTTGCGAGAAGCGATGCCGGTATCTGAGAAGGGAGGCCGTG
>NZ_JBQCDN010000257.1:0-11714 GCF_051961175.1 Trinickia sp.
ATGAGGATGCGAATCATAGGCTAAACACACGCGGTGTGACAAGGGTGTGAAGCAAATTATTTTTCTACTGCGGCGACGCGAGCGGAACAGCGGTGATCAGGCCGAGCGGAATCGCGTCAGCCATCGCTGAATAGCCGTCGTCGTTCGGGTGAATGTGATCGCCGCTGTCGAAGCGGCGCTGCAGCCGTTCCGGGTGTGCGCGCTCGCGCAATGCCGCATCGAAGTCGATCACGCCGTCGAATGCCCGGCTCTTCCGAATCCAATCGTTCACTGCCAGACGCACGGCCTCACGCGGGCCGGGGAGCGACGCGGGGGTCAGCGTCGCGCCGTAGATGTGCACGCTGTTTCGATGTGCCTGTGCGATCAAGCGCTGGTAGCCATCGATCAAATCGCGCGCCGTCACCACCGTATGCGGGAAGTCGCAATCGAGCCCGGCGCGCGGCGGCATCGCCGCAAAGTTGATGTCGTTGATTCCAATGAGCACGATGACCGCGCGAACACCGGCTTGGCCCAACGCGTCGCGCTGGAACCGGCGCTCGAGCGCCTCGCCGTAGCACGGCGAATCGCTCAGCAACCGGTTGCCGCTGATGCCGAGATTGAGCACCGCCGTCTGTGCGGCGCCGGCCTCGCCCATCCGGCGCGCAAACGCGTCAGGCCAGCGGCGGTTGCGGTTCAGACTCGAGCGCAGCCCGTCGGTGATCGAATCGCCAATCGCGGCAATCGCGGCTCCGCCCGGCGAACGCACGTCCACTGCGGTGACCCACGTCGATTCGGTGAATTTGCGTGAGTAGGCACTCGATGTGTCGTCGTCCGCGTGGTCGCCTTCGGTCGACACATAGTTGACCTGGTTCGCGACGCGATGCCAAGCCGTGAGCGTCTGGCGCGGTCCCGCCACCAGGCTGATCGCGTACGGCTCGCCCGCCGTCAGGGCGACCGGGACCGGATCGCTGTCAATCTGTGCGCCCGGCTTGAGCGTCACGCCCGCTTTGCCGCCGAATGTCACATGCACGGCTGTCCCCGGGCGTGTCGCGGCGCCATCCGACGACCGAGCGAGGACGACGTCCGTCAAGGTCAACGGCGCCCGCGCGTAGGCGTTGCTGATGCGGATGCGGACACCGCGCCCGGATATCGTCGGGTAAACAATCTGCCGGATCGTGCGGCCCGCGACGTCGGGCGTACGGTACAGCGGTGGCGGATCGGTCAGATCGGGGATCGACTGGGGGGCGGTAGCCCATGCCGTCACCCAGTCCCCGGGCTGCGGCGGCGTAGCCGCCATGCAGATCGACGCGACGACCGCGGCGGCCGATGCGCCGAGCGCACGCAAAGTCAGACGAGCAAACATAGGAAGGCGAATCGGAACGTACGAAACAAGCGGCGATTGTGCCTCACGCGCGCGATCCCCGTAAGGGCGTTGGACTGCCACTCAATCAACCGGCCAGTACACCGAGGATGTCACACCGTTTCGACGAGCTGCCCCATCTCGCGTTCGCGTGAATTTATGAAACGCTTAATTTCAATACAATCCCGCCCGCGTATTTCGCCCGCTCTAATGACACGTCGTCTCCAGCGCCGGGCACGGCTTCCGTGGCCGGCTCGACTCGGCGTTTGGCCTCAAGTCGCTTTCGTCAGCTTTAATGATCGCTCCCTCACTGCCGATAACGCATTTCTTAGCGTTGGAGATCACAGTGAAAGCACTCACCTGCCTTCTTATCGTCGTCGCCCTGTCCGGATGCGCGCAGATGCAAGCCTTACGATCGAATGACGGCCGGCAAGCGGCAGCAGGCTCCGGCGCGCAGACATCGACGAAACTCGTCGACATCGCTATCCCGGCCGATGCCCTCGGCGCGCGCGATCCCCATTTGACCGAAGTGCTCGTGAAAGTGGGCGCGGTGGCGTCCAAGCAACCCCAGCCGACACGGATCGTCATCGCCGCACTGGCGCAGGACTTCCCCTATCTGAATCAATCGGTCAAGCGTGGGATCACGCCCGCACGCGCCGGTGCCGTCCAGATTGAAGACGTCACCGCGGGCAGTTGTCAGCCCTATAGCGTGCAGGTCCTGCCCACCGAATAGCCTCCGGAGACGAGCATGCGTTCCCGTTCCGCCCTCGCATTAATCGCCGCGTTCGGTCTGGTCTCCGCGCTGCCGGTTCATGCCGAATCGAATGCCCCGGCCGTGAAACCGTCTTCGGAAACCGCCGGCCCGAATCAGGTGGTCCCGCCCCTGCCATCGCTTGCTTCGCTGCCTGCCTCGTCCGCCGAACAATTGGAAGAGGCAGCGCCGGCCGGCAACGCGCGCCGACCCGGCAAGAAAACCCGGCATGTGGCGGGGCGCAAGGCCTTCGTTGAACCGAGCATCCGGGTGGTTGTCAGCGACGAGTCGCAAGCTTACTTGACCGAGGTCGATCGCAAACTTGACGACGCCCTGCGTAACACGCGCGACGGACGCACGGGAACCGATGCGGTCTCGCTCGCCTGGACACGATAGGGCCGCACGAAAACCGCCAACCGTTGGAGCTTCGGCCATGACCGTTCGCACTTCCCGGGGCGTTAGCCCAACCGCCGCCGGCCTGAGCGCCGCCTTACTCGCGCTCGTGTGCTTCCTGGCCGGTCCGCGCCCCGCTCTCGCCGACGAAGACTGTTTCGCCCGCGCCGGCGCCTACCAAGGGGTCAACCCGCTCATCCTGCGTGCGATCGCCTGGTACGAATCGAAGGGCGACCCCAACGCGGTGCACCGCAACGCGGACGGCAGCATCGACGTCGGCCAGGCGCAGATCAACTCGGTGCATTTTGCGGAATTACGCCGCAACGGCGTGCCGCCCGGCGCACTGAAGGACGCGTGCGTCAATACGTATGTGGCCGCCTGGATGCTCAAGCAGAAGATGATTCGCTACGGCAATACTTGGCACGCGATCGGCGCCTATCACTCCGAGACGCCTTCGCTGCGCGATCAATACGCGCGCAGCATCCACAGCGTGCTCGTCTCTTGGGGCGTGGACAAGTGACGCTCCAGTACGCTCGCCGCTGACAGCCGGGGCCTCAGCCCCGCTGCTGGGTGATGATCAGATAACCTGGATCGGCGTTCTCGCGCGCCGCCCGCTCGGCTTCCTCGTAGGAAAGGAAGTGCTCGGCTTCCTCCAGCGACGGCGTCAAGCCAACGTCGCCGTCCTCGCCTGGGCAAAGGTACTGCTCTCCGGTCTTTACGAAATAGACGGTCGTCATGGTCGCGATGCGGGACCCGTAAGGTCCGTTGGACTGTGGGAGTGGACGAAAGTGGATGTCTTCAGTCTAGCAGCCCGCGGCGATGCCGCCAGTCACCCTTATTAGTCTTCCCGCACCGCCCCGCCTGATCCATCCCTTTAAAATAATTTATTAACCGACCGGTCGGTTGGTTTATACTCGGCACAACGTACAACTCAGGACGAGATCGTTCCCATGTATACGCAATCCCTCGACATCCCGGGCAACGTCGCGGCGCTCGATGCCGGCACAGTCGCGCCCGAGCAGGACCGATTCGATGCGGTCATGGCAGCCGACGGCAAAATCGAGCCGCAAGACTGGATGCCCGACGCCTACCGCAAGACGCTCGTGCGGCAGATCTCGCAGCACGCGCATTCGGAAATCGTTGGCATGCTGCCTGAGGGCAACTGGATTTCCCGCGCACCGAGCCTCAAGCGCAAGGCGATCCTGCTCGCGAAGGTGCAAGACGAAGGCGGCCACGGGCTTTATCTATACAGCGCCGCCGAAACGCTCGGCGTCTCGCGCGACGAGCTGATCGATGCGCTGCACAGCGGTCGCGCCAAATATTCGAGCATCTTCAATTACCCAACGCCGACTTGGGCCGACGTCGGCGTGATCGGCTGGCTCGTCGACGGCGCCGCGATCATGAACCAGATCCCGCTGTGCCGCTGCACGTACGGCCCCTATGCGCGCGCAATGATCCGCATCTGCAAGGAAGAGTCGTTTCATCAGCGTCAAGGCTTCGACGCCTTGCTCGCGATGATGAAAGGCACCGTCGCGCAGCGCGAGCTGGTCCAGCAAGCGGTCGATCGCTGGGGGTGGCCGGTGCTGATGATGTTCGGCCCGAGCGATCAGGAGTCGGTCCACAGCAATCAATCGGCGAAGTGGGGCATCAAGCGCATCTCCAACGACGATCTGCGGCAAAAATTCGTCGATGCCACCGTCGAGCAAGCCAAAGTGCTCGGCGTCACGCTGCCCGATCCCGACCTCAAGTGGAACGAAGCGCGTGGCCATTACGACTACGGCACGATCGACTGGGAAGAATTCTGGCGCGTTGTCAATGGCGACGGCCCTTGCAACAAGGAGCGCCTGGCCACACGCGTGAAGGCGCACGAGGACGGCGGCTGGGTACGCGAAGCGGCCCTCGCCCACGCTGAAAAAGTGCGTGCGCGCGTGCGGCAGGAAGCAGCGTGATGGGCCACGTTCATTCGCGCTTTCACCCGCGAGTTCGTCAAGTCAACGTATCAGTCAGCATTGCCAAGCATTCAGGAGCGAGTTCATGAACAAGGAATGGCCGATTTGGGAAGTGTTCGTGCGCAGCAAGCAGGGCCTCGACCACAAGCATTGCGGCAGCTTGCACGCCGCCGATGCCTCGATGGCACTGCGCATGGCGCGCGACGTCTACACGCGGCGCCAGGAAGGCGTGAGCATTTGGGTGGTGCCCGCCGCGGCGATCACGGCTTCGGATCCCAACGAAAAGGCGGACCTGTTCGAGCCGGCCGGCGACAAGATCTACCGCCATCCGACGTTCTATACGCTGCCCGACGCAGTCAACCACATGTAACCGTGTCATGACGACTACGCCCGAACATCTCTCTTACGTGCTGCGTCTCGCGGACAATGCGCTGATCCTCGGCCAGCGCAACGCCGAGTGGTGCGGTCACGGCCCGGTGCTCGAAGAGGACATCGCGCTCGCGAACATGAGCCTCGATCTGATCGGTCAGGCGCGCCTGCTCTACTCGCACGCGGCCACGCTCGAACACGCGCTCAGCGGCACGAACAAGACCGAAGACGATTACGCCTACTTCCGCACCGAACGCGAGTTCGCCAACTACACGCTCGTCGAGCTGCCTCACGCCGGGCCGCTCGGCGGCACCGCGTGCAGCAATCGCGATTACGCGGTCACGACGGCACGCAATTACCTGTACACGGCGCTGATGGCGCATCTTTGGCGTGCGCTGGAAGGGTCGAAGGACGCGCAGCTCGCGGCCATTGCCTCGAAGTCGATCAAGGAAACGCGCTACCAGCTGCAGCACACGCGCGATTGGCTCGTGCGGCTGGGCGACGGCACCGACGAATCGCATCGGCGTATGCAAGCCGCGGTCGATTTTCTGATGCCCTACACACGCGAGTGGTTCACCGCCGATGCGATCGAAGATGCCGTTGCGGCATCGGGCACCGGCGTGCGCGCGGCCGATTTCGAATCGGCGTGGCGCGACGACGTCCAAGCTGCGCTGGACGAAGCCACGCTGACGCTGCCCGCCGCCGTTGCCCATGTGACGACGGGCAAGCATGGCGAGCATTCCGAGCACATGGGCTTCTTGCTCGCGGAAATGCAAAGCCTCGCTCGCCAGCATCCCGGCGCGACGTGGTGATCGTTCGGCGTGTCCGTCCTCGCGTGTTGTTTTTATCTCAGCCGGTTTGGTTTCAGCCGGTTCTGTCTTAGCCATTAGCCAGCCCCAGGTTCGCGACATGTCGAATCCCTTACCCTTCGCACTGACCGACGCCACGCACACGGCCGCGCACGACGACGGGCTCGCGCGCGCGTGGTCGGTGCTCGAATCCGTTCCCGATCCCGAGATTCCGGTGGTTTCGATTCGGGAGCTCGGGATCTTGCGCGCCGTCGAGCGATCGCCGGACGGCACACTCGAAGTCGTCATCACGCCGACTTACTCGGGATGTCCGGCGATGGCGCACATTGCGGAAGACGTCGCCCACACGCTGGAACGGGCAGGCTTGACGCCGCACCGGATCAAGACGGTCCTGGCACCCGCGTGGACAACCGACTGGATCACCGACGAAGCGCGCGAGAAGCTTCGCACGTATGGGATTGCACCGCCCAGCGGCCGTAGCGCGAGCCCGAGCGCGTCCGGCACCGGGGAGCAGGCGATCCGCTTTGTCCCGCGCGCTGCGAGCGCTGTCAGCCCCCCGGCCTGTCCGCACTGCGGCTCGGTGCACACCGAGCGCCTGTCCCAATTCGGCTCCACGGCCTGCAAGGCGCTTTATCGGTGCCTGGACTGCCGCGAACCCTTCGACTACTTCAAACCCTATTAATCATGGCGACCCCGCAATTTCATTCGCTGCGCATCCGCGAGGTGCGGCCCGAAACCGCCGATTCGGTTTCCGTTTCGTTCGAAGTCCCACCCGAACTGCGCGAACAGTACCGCTTCACGCAAGGGCAATTCGTCACGCTGAAGGCGCACGTCGACGGGGAGGAGACGCGGCGCTCCTATTCGATCTGCGTCGGCGTGACCGACTATGACCGCGACGGCGAACTGCGCATCGGCATCAAACGTGTCCGTGGCGGACGCTTCTCGAATTTCGCGTTCGACACCCTGCAGGCCGGCCACTCGATCGAAGTCATGACGCCCGACGGCCGCTTTTTCACGCACCTGAACGCCGACGAGGGCAAGCAGTACGTCGCCTTTGCCGGCGGCTCCGGCATCACGCCCGTCCTTGCGATTATCAAAACGACGCTCGACGTCGAGCCGCGCAGCACCTTCACGCTGATCTACGGCAATCGCAGCGTCGACGCGATCATGTTCGCCGAGGAATTGGAGGATCTGAAGAACCGGTACATGAACCGTTTCGTTCTGTACAACGTACTGTCCGACGACATGCAGGACGTGGATCTGTTCAACGGCGTGCTCGATCAATCGAAGTGCGCCGCGTTCCTCGAAGCGTTGGTGGTGCCGGAAGCGATCGACGAAGCGTTCATCTGCGGCCCCGGGCCGATGATGGATGCCGCGGAGGCGGCGCTCAAGGCCGCGGGCGTCGCCGAGTCCAAGGTTCACGTCGAACGTTTCGGTACGCCGCTGCCGCAAGCCGGCGCACCCGTCGTCGAGATCACCGAGCAAACGCCGGCGGCTGACCTCGAAATCATCATCGACGGCAATCGCCGCAAGATGCGCCTGCCCTATGAAGGCGCCAGCCTGCTGGATGTCGGCTTGCACGCGGGCCTCGCGCTGCCGTACGCTTGTAAGGGCGGCGTGTGCTGCACCTGCCGCGCGAAAGTGCTCGAGGGCGAAGTGAAGATGGATAAGAACTACACGCTCGAGCCGCATGAAATCCGCGACGGCTTCGTGTTGACGTGCCAATGCCACCCTGTCAGCGAGCGCGTGGTGGTGAGCTACGACGAACGGTGACCTGAGGCTCATCGCGTTTCGCTTACACTAGCGCCGCGGCGGCCGCACAGCGCGCGGCGCTCCCGCCAGGCGGACTCACCACCTGCGGGGCGCACCCGAGCGACGATGACGTCGGCTCCAACGATTGCCCGCGCGGCGGCCGGCCAACACGACGAAAACACTATGGCCCGTACCCGAGCACCCGATCACGAATCCCAGCGCGAGCAAATTTTGGAGCTCGCCGCCGCCGCTTTCGCGCAGACCAGCTATCCGAGCACGTCGATGGCGGACCTCGCCGCCGCCAGCGGCACGTCGAAAGCCCGCCTTTACCACTATTACGAAAGCAAGGAAGCGATCCTGTTCGACCTGCTCGATCGCTACACGAAGCGGCTCATGCTAATCATCGCGGAAGTGGAAGGCTCGAGCCAACGGCGCGCGCTGACCGAGCGCGAAGCATTCGCCGAACTCGTGCGCGCATTCCTCGCGGAGTATGAGACATCGCATAGCCGTCATGTGGCGCTGCTCAACGATGTGAAATACCTCGTCGACACCCAACGCGAGGTCATTCTCGATCGCCAGCGAGACATCGTCGCGGCCTTCGCGCGTCAACTGGCGCGCGCCTACCCCGACCGCGTATCGAAGGAGAACCAGACGGCCGTCACCATGATGGTGTTCGGGATGATCAATTGGACCTTCACCTGGCTCAAGCCGGGCGGCCGGCTCGGCTATCGCGAGTTCGCCGATCAGGTCATCGATGTCCTCGAGAACGGGCTGGCGGCCTGACGCCCAGGCAAGTGCGCGGACGACGCTGCATCGCAACATCTGTGTATTCGTCCTTTCGTCGGTCAAATTGACGCGATGCAGATCTGCAACAGACGTTTTTACACATACAAATCAGCCACTTAGGCAGGTTTTTAGCGGGAATAGAGGGCTCTCTCCATTTCGATTCGGGTTTTCCCTAGTAGGGATAATGCGGATCGGGTAAAATTCGCATTGCGTTGCAGCACGAACGCATGACGAAAAGGAGAACCCACGATGAATCCGTATCCCTCCACTCGCGCCAACGCATCGATCGAGCTTCACGAGCGTGCCTCGCAGGCGGCTCATCGTGCGTCCGTACTCGTGCGCGAACTGACCGCGGGCGACCGCGATCCGCTGCTTGCACACTTCCTCGCACTCGGGGATGAAGACCGCCTGCTTCGCTTCGGCCAAGCCGTGCCGAATCACGTCATCGAAAACTACGTGCGATCGATCGATTTCTCGCGCGACAAGGTGTTCGGCGTCTACGATCACGCGCTGGAACTTGTGGGTGTCGGCCACCTCGCCTACCTGCCCGCGGACGGCGACAACCGCACGGCCGAGTTCGGCGTGTCGGTGCTCGAGCGCTCGCGCGGCATGGGTGTCGGCTCGAAGCTGTTTGAACGTGCGGCGATGCACAGCCGCAATACGCGCGTGACAACGCTCTATATGTACTGTCTCTCGCGCAACACGACGATGATGCATATCGCCAAGAAGGCCGGCATGAAGATCGAGTATGCCTACGGCAGCGCCGATGCGTATCTGACGCTGCCGCCTGCCGATCAGGCGAGCATCCTGACCGAAATGCTGCAGGAGCAGGCCGCTGTCTTCGATTACGCAATCAAGCGCCACGCGCGCAATACGGCGCGCATCATCGAAGCGATGATGCCGGCCGAAGAGGCCGCCTGAGTCCGCCGTCGCACTTCCCCGCCGTCGCACTTCCCTTCTCCCCCTCGCGTGCCGCTCTCCCCTGTGCGGCACGCGCGACGAGGCGGCTCATGGCCGCCTCGTCTCTTTTCCAGGGTACGTTTTTTCGCGCTGCGCACCCCGCGCACACGCTCATAGGATCGGCAGCGCCGTCGTCTCCTTGAACGATTCGAGCGCGAAGCTCGTCTTCACGTCGATCACCGACGGATGGTGCAGCAGCTGGTCCTGCACGAAGCGCGAGAAATGCACCATGTCCTTGACCTGCACGCGTAGCAGATAGTCCATCTCTCCCGTCATCGCGTGGCACGCGACCACCTCGGGCCATGACTGCACCGCGGCGCGAAAGAGCTCGGCATGCGTGGTGCCTGCGTGGCCCGTGGCGCCGCCGCGCTTCTCCAGGCGCACGTTGACGTACGCCAGCAGCCCAAGGCCCAGCTTCTGCGGATCGAGCAGCGCCACGTAGCCGCGAATGACGCCGGCCTCCTCGAGCCGCCGGATGCGGCGCAGGCAGGGGCTTGGCGAAAGATTCACGCGCTCGGCGATGTCCTGGTTGGAGGCGCGCCCGTCCACCTGAAGAAACGCCAGGATGCGCCTGTCGACGGCATCGAGTTCGATATCGGCCATTTTTCTACTCTCCTCGACTCGTATGAGACACACAATTGCGCAATCGTAGTACCGAGCGGCAAATTTCGCAAATTTTTGCTGATACCTCCGCTATACACTTGCGTCTGTTAGCGGTGTGCAGCGACCGAAGACTGGAGACACCGCCCCCGCCGATCAAAACCAGGAGACAGGCATGCAGGTTCAAACGTGGGATAACCCCGTCGGCACCGACGGCTTCGAATTCATCGAGTACACCGCGCCGGATCCGAAGGCGCTCGGCAAGCTGTTCGAGCAAATGGGCTTCACGGCGATCGCGCGTCATCGGCACAAGGACGTCACCCTGTACCGTCAGGGCGAGATCAACTTCCTCGTCAATGCCGAACCCGATTCCTTCGCGCAGCGGTTCGCGCGCCTGCACGGCCCCTCGATCTGTGCGATCGCATTCCGCGTGCAAGACGCCGCGAAGGCTTACAAACACGCACTCGATCTGGGCGCGTGGGGCTTCGACAACAAGACGGGCCCGATGGAGCTGAACATTCCGGCCATCAAGGGTATCGGCGATTCGCTGATCTATTTCGTCGATCGCTGGCGCGGCAAGAATGGCGCACAGGCAGGCAGCGTGGGCGACATCGACATCTATGACGTCGACTTCGAACCGATTCCCGGTGCGGATCCGCATCCGGTGGGCAACGGCCTCACCTACATCGATCACCTGACGCATAACGTCCACCGCGGCCGCATGCAGGAATGGGCCGCGTTCTACGAACGTCTGTTCAACTTTCGCGAGATTCGCTACTTCGACATCGAAGGCAAGGTGACGGGCGTCAAATCGAAAGCCATGACGTCGCCGTGCGGCAAAATCCGCATCCCGATCAACGAGGAAGGCTCGGAGACGGCCGGCCAGATTCAGGAATATCTCGACGCGTATCGCGGCGAAGGCATTCAGCACATCGCGCTGGGCTCAGCCGACATCTATCGCACCGTCGACGGCTTGCGCCAATCGGGCATCAAGCTGCTCGATACGATCGACACCTACTACGAGCTCGTCAATCGCCGTATCCCCGGCCATACCGAACCCCTCGACGAACTCAAGAAGCGCAAGATTCTGATCGACGGCGAGAAAGACGATCTGCTGCTGCAAATCTTCACGGAGAACCAGATCGGGCCGATCTTCTTCGAGATCATCCAGCGCAAGGGCAACCAGGGATTCGGGGAAGGCAACTTCAAGGCGCTGTTCGAATCGATCGAACTCGACCAGATCCGGCGCGGCGTAGTGCAGGACAAAGCCTGAAGAGGGAGAGGGGTCGCGGCCTGCGGGCCGCGGCTGCGCCGCTTACATCAGCGTGAACGGTTCCACGCTCGTCTCGCCGTTCGCATCTCGTGCCGCCTCGATCGTCGACAGATGCTTGCGGCTCGCCTTGGCGATCTGCGTGTGCCGCGCCGGCGCGTCGCCCATCGATGCCGCCCAGCGCTCGGCGGGACCCGCGCCGATGCCCGCCTTGGCGATCGTCCGCGATACCGCCTGTTCGACAACGCCTGCATGCGCCTGGCGCATGGACAAGTTCATCGCGAAGAACGCCGCGGAAACCATCAAAAACGTTTGAATGTGTCGCTTTTCCATCTGTACTCCCTTTTTTACTTTAAGCGCGCTTGAAGGCGCTTCACGCTCCCCGATACGCCGGCGTGGCGCCGGGCCGCGTGCCCGCCTGACTGAACGGTCTGCCAATTAGACCAGCTTGATTTCCCCCGTTCCAGCCTTAAAACAACACGTTACGGCCGTTACAGACAGATACCGGGGCGGTGTTCGAGACAGGAAGCTGGCTTAGAGGCTCAATCAGATAAGCGATGGCACTATTTTTGACCGCTGCGGCGGGTTTCCACCAGTGCTACCATCGCCAAAAAACCGTCAATATGGCGGCCCCGGCCGAAGCATTCAAAAGATGCGCGAGGCTGAGACGTTTTGGTGATCCCAAACAGGGTTGAGGAGTCAATACAATGAATGCCCCGCTAGACGCAGGTCAGCG
>NZ_JBQCDN010000258.1:0-8463 GCF_051961175.1 Trinickia sp.
TCGAGCCTGGTGCGGCGATCCTTCAAATAGGCACCAAGAGCGTTGTCGTTTGTGGCTGGTGTGCTCATCCGGTTAGGAGCTATACCTGTATAAGTTAACTTCTTTACGCGGATAGATTATGAGCCGAAAGTTAGCACTGGTCTACTTTCGATCGGGTGCTTTCCCTACTTTCGAGCCTCGTCCTATCTCTGTGTATCGCCGTTCTCGGCGTGCGCAGCTTACTTCCGCAATTCCAGAAGGAGATTTTGATCATGCGTGTATTTGTTACTGGTGCGACCGGCTGGGTTGGCTCGGCCGTCGTGAACGACCTGATCGCCGCTGGCCATCAGGTGATCGGCCTGTGTCGTTCGGAAGAGAAGGCGGCAGCCCTTGCCGCCACAGGCGCCGAAGTCTTGCGCGGCACACTGGCAGATCTCGACATCCTGCGTCGCGGCGCCGCGGCTGCGGACGGTGTGATCCACACCGGCTTCAACCACGATTTCTCGAAGTTCGCAGAGAACTGTTTGGTGGACAAGCTCGCCATCGAGACGATCGGCGGCGTGCTCGAAGGTTCTGACCGTCCGTTGCTCGTGACGAGCGGCACCGGGTTGCTGGCGCGAGGTCGTCTCGTGACCGAGGACATGGTGCAGGTTTTCGATCCCACATGGCCTCGCGCTTCCGAAGAGGCCGCCATCGCACTGTCGGCGCGCGGGGTGCGCGCGTCGGCGGTGCGCCTTCCTCCGTCGGTGCATGGTCACGGCGAACACGGCTTCGTGCCGATGCTGATCGACATCGCCCGGGAAAAAGGCGTCTCTGTCTATGTCGGTGATGGTTCTAATCGCTGGGCCGCAGTGCATCGCCTTGACGCGGCGCGCGTCTTCCGGCTGTCGCTCGAACACGGCGCGCAAGGGGGGCCTTTCCATGCCATCGCCGAAGAGGGCGTGCCGGTCAAGGCAATCGCCGAAGTGATCGGCCGACACCTGAACGTCCCGGTCGTTTCGAAGTCGCCTGAAGAGGCGGAGGAGCATTTCGGCTGGTTCAGGTTCGCCATGATGGACATCCCGGCGTCGAGCGAGCGAACCCGGTCCCTGCTCGGCTGGAAGCCGCAACAACCGGGGCTCATCGCCGATTTGGACCACCCGGCCTATTTCTCGTAGCAGTGCACTCGCGTGGTGGATGTCAACGTCAAGGGCGTGCTGTACGGCAACGCGGCCACGCTTGCAGTGACGAATCCCCAGGTATTCGGTGAAATCACCAACGTGTCGTCGATCAGCGGCGGTAGAAGGGCGAGAGTGCGCCAAGTACCACCAAAAGTACCACCGTGTACCCCGGCTGTCGAAGGACCAAACCGGTCGGAAAAGGAACAAAAAACCCCGCAAGACCGTGATCTAGCGGGGTTTCTCGGAATCCATCGGCACAAGCCGGAACATATCCCTGGTGCCCGGGACCGGACTCGAACCGGCAAGCCGTGAGGCGGCGGATTTTCGTCACACTGCATCTTTCGATGCCGGCGATGGTGTTTAAACAGACATCACCGTTCGTGCGCTGGACTATGCCTTCGCCATCTCGCCGCACACGAAACTGAACTCATTCGTGCGCACCGAATTAGGCGCCCCCCGTCTAGTCTCTACACCTTCCGCGAAACGGCTTGTGGCCGGATTTTCGGGCTTGGCTCGGCGTTGCCTCGTCGCCTACACCGCGCATGCGCACGGAAAAGGCCAGGGGGTTCACCGAATTTGAAGGGTTCTGCACCGGCCGTTTCCAACCGGGCACTCAATTGCTTAAGTCCGCTATGTTTACCAATTTCATCACCCGGGCAGGGCGGACGCGATTCTACCACCGGTCGCATCGAATACGACTAGGGCGCCAGTACCGAGATTGGGATCGACCATGCCGGAGCGCATCCTCGGCTAAAATGGCGCGCCCCTTGGTAACCAGGATCCCCCCATGAACACGCCCCCGCGCTCACTGCTCGCGCTGCTCCTGATCGCGCCGCTGTTGGCTGGCGGCTGCACCCTGTACGCCAATCCGAGCGCGTGCAAGGCACAAATGCGTCAAGCTGTCGCCAACGCTATGCCGCCAGGAACCCTGTCGATTTCGAACGTTGGTGTCGGCATCGGCGGCTCACGCGTCGTCGTCGAGGGCACGTTCGAAACAGCCGCGGCAGCAACGGATGCGTCGGACGCGAGGGTGTCGAAGGCTGCGGACAATCCCGCGGCCAAACCGGCTAACCCCGCCGATAAACAAGCTGACAAGAACCACGAAAAGCTGGCCGCGATCGAATGCACGTTCGAGGGCGACAAGCTGACGGCAATGCGCTGGCTCTCGCCCCCCGAACTCGCCAATCCTGCGTCCTCGGCGTCCGCCGATGCGGACTAGCATCGAGCGAACCGAGTGCCGTACGGTGCTAGCATGATCGCGATTGTCCGTTCCACTTGAACGAGGAGGCGGCCATGGATGGCTTCGTGCGGCATCAAATGGAAGGCGTCTCGGTCGATATTCAAATCGTGCCGGCCACGCCAAACGGCTATGCGGCGCGCTTCAGGGTATCGGGCGAGCCGGGCGACGAAGCGGATTGGCCGGTGATTCACGTGGCTCGCGGCCCGTTCGCCACCGCCCAGCAAGCCGAGGAGGCGGCGAAGTCGGCGGCACTCGAACATATCCTCGAGCAAGGCGGCTCGCCCGGCCACTGAGGCCGCCGCGCGCCGTCACGCAGGCGGAAATCATCGGCGCCGACTCGGTCCGCGGTGTGTTTTTACACATGCCTCGCCGGGCCCGGTAAAATGCTCGGCTGATTCATTCACACACTGGCGGCGAAAGCGCAAGGATTTCCCGAACATGATCGATCTTCGTTTTACCTCGCGGTTCGCCGCTTTGCTTTTGGCCGGCGGCCTCGTTGCCGGTTGCAGCACCTCGTCTCCCACCAAGGTTGATTACAAGAGCGATTCGAAATCGAAGCAGGCGTCGCTGGCCGTCCCGCCCGATCTGCTCAACGAAGTCTCCGATCAACGGTCGTTGCCGCCCCAGGGCGGCGAAACGTCGGCCTCGGCGCTCGCACAAGTGCAGAAGGCCGCTCCGTCCGACACCGCTGTCATGCCGCCGGCCAAGGGCATGCACATCCAGCGCGACGGCACGGAAAGCTGGCTTGTCATCGATAACCGTTCGCCGGACGAAGTCTGGCCGCGTATCCGCCGGTTCTGGCAAGAGCAGGGTTTCCTGCTCGTCGTCGATCAGCGCGACAAGCACGTGCTCGAAACGGACTGGAACGAAACGCGCCCCCAAATCAATCTGGGGCTGATCCGCAACACGCTCTCGAAGGCAATGGGCAATGCCTACGTGGCGGCCGAACGCAACAAGTTCCGCACGCGTCTCGAAGCGGCGCCCAATGGCGGCACATATGTGTTCATTAGCCAAAAGGGTATGCGCGAAGCGCTAAGCAGCGCGAACAGCGATACGACGGAATGGCAGTCGAAGCCGAACGATCCCGCGCTCGAGCTCGAATATCTGAAGCGTTTGATGGCGGGGCTCGCACTGGCCGATGCGCGTGGCGATAAGGCTGGCCCGGTGGCTGGCGACATCGCCGCCAATCCGGCCAGCGATACCGCTGCAGCAAAGGCCGGCAAGCCGGATGCCGCTGCAGCCGCCGTCGCGGCTCGTAACGCAGAGCTGGCTGGCCAATCGCCCACGTCGCAAAATGCCGACACCAACGCGCAATACACGTCGACCGAACTGACGTTGGACGAATCGTACGAGCAGGCTTGGGCACGCGTGGGCATCGCCCTCGATCGCTCGAACTTCACGATCGACGATCGCGACAGCGCGAAGGGCCTCTACCAAATCCGCTATGTGGACCCGCGCGACAAGAGCTCCGAGGAGCAGGGCTTCTGGAGCCAGGTCTTCCATGGCCGCAAGGAGAAGGTGGCGAAGCAATACTTCGTCAACGTGAAGGCCGTGACCGAAAACCAAACGCGTGTCGCCGTCGTGGACGACAAGGGCAACGTCGAAGATTCGCGTCCCGCCAAGGAAATCATGTCGTTGCTCGTCGATCAACTGCGCTAATCGACACTAGACGAACGCTGTACGAGTTTGCTGCGACAAGAACCCGCCATTTTCGGCGGGTTCTTTTTTTTGTGCGCCCGGTAGGGCGCACCCCCTTATGTCACCTGACGTTACGCCGTAACGTGTCGCCACGCCGTTTCCGGCATGAAACGTTTCATGTCATCGCGGTTTAGATTTGTCTTTAAAAATCAGTCGATTGCATGCCGCGTTGAGGGTGGCACGCAAGCTGCTTTTCTATGCGGAGCAGGGCAAAAATGCAGGGAGAATGAGGCGGCCTTCGATCCGATACAAAGGTGCCGTTGCGGAGGGGCAAAGCGTCAGGATAGGCGCGCATCCGCAATGGAATGGCTGTCCGAAGTCATTCGTATGTCGCCTCGAAAAGACACGGCTCGCGTTTGCACGCGAGCGACGGTGGCCCCGTCGCCTATCCTCGTAGGGCGATGGTTTTACCCGCGCTCCACGGAGCGCGGGTATTTTTTCGAGCTGCGCGCCGCACCGTTCGTTCGCCGTTCGTTAGGACAACGAACGAAGCGCATGTAGCCGGCCTTAGTGATTAGTTTGCGGAATGTCCAGGATCAAGATAATGGTCCAGTCTGCGTCGCCGTCATGATGGTACTGACGCTCGACCACAATGAACGGCTGCTGCTTGCCCGCGGGGCCGAGAAAGAGAACGTCGCCTTCCATCGGCAAGCATTCGACGGGCGGCAAGGCGAGAAACGCTTCTTGCGAACCGCGTGGCATCAGCTTCTCGATCTTGCGCGATGCCGCTTCAGTCCATTCGATGTCCAACTGGATGTTACTCATGCTGTCCTCTCCGCACCTTGGTGCACGCGGGGTTGCGAAATATTCGGGTGCGCGACTTTAGCATACAGGCCGGGCCCTCCGGTCAAACGCACAGCGCCGAAGCCGGTAGACCGGCTTCGGCTCTTTTTGCATCCGCGGCGCATCGCCGCAGCATTCGAGACAGTTATTCGCTGGCGCCGCTGGCGGCTTCCGCCTTTTCCGCGTTCGCCTTGCCCTTCGCCGCATGCTTGTGCATCGGCTTGTGGTGCATCGACTTATGCTTCATCGGCGTGCTTTCGTTCATCGGCATTTCTTGTTGCTGCTGCTGAAGCGCTTGCGCCCGTTGTTCGACGTCGGCCGCCTTGGACGGATCCGTGCTCATCGTCACACCGCCTTCATCGGTTTGAGCGTAAGCGGCGCCGGCGAGCAGCGAAAGGGAGAACATGACAGTCAGGGACGCTTTCTTCATTATTGCCTCCGTGCGAAAAGTGGATGGATGGTGGTCCAGATGCTGCCCGTCCGGCTGGACATTGCAAATTCTACCCAGCATAAGCCCAAGTACGCGATTCGTGTGGAGCAAATGCGACGCTCCGTTACGTATCGTTACATGTCGGGACTTCGATCGTCAAAACCAGCCTAACGCGCTATACAGATGGAACTGGGCGATACCGATTAGTTCATGCAGCGCGGTGTTGGCTGCGGCGAGGTTGGACCGGCGCGGCAGCAGGCCGCGGCGCGCCACCCGTCCGCTCGACGCTACCGGCTCGGGCGCGAGACCGAACCGGCGAAAATCCATTAGTGCACGCGGCATATGATAGGCCGACGTGACAAGCATCAACGAATCGTAACGTTCGCCGTGCAAAATGCGTGCGACGTACTCTGCGTTCTCATACGTCGTCTGGCTCTTGTTCTCGAGGACGAGATCGTCCCGCGCGATATGTGCCTGCAGCAGATACGGTGCATAGGTGTCGGCTTCGGAGGCGGGATGCGCCTGCGGATTGCCGCCGCTCATGATCACTTGGCACTGACGGTCCTGCTCCTTACATTGCGCGTAAAGAGAAGCCGCGAGTGCGATGCGCGGCAATGCGTCGCGTTGCGGGACGAGCGTGTCGTCCCGATCGATTCGCGTCCCGCTGCCGAGCACGACGATCACAGTCCGCGGCCCGAACCGGGGCGGCGGGGCTTGTGAGGCCCCGTCCTGAACTGAGGCGAGCAGCGGGGCAGTCAGCCAGCCGGCCGACAGCAGCCAAAACAGGGTGAGGCCCGCGACGGCGATCGCCATCCTGGCGCGGCGCCATAGCACGAAAACCGCTGAAAAAAGCGCGAATAAAGTGAATATGATCAATTGAGATAGGGTAACGTATGGTTTCGGGGATGTGCCGGATGCAGCGGCGATAGATTGAATGGACCAGGGGCGTGCTCGCATTCCGATGCGAGATGAAGCGCCCGATTATAGGCAAATAGCATGACGGAACCGGCACACCCGGTTACCGCCCCGGCTCGACGGCTGGCGCTCACCTGTACCGGCCGCCGTAAGGCATGCGCCGTCAGGCGTGACGGCGGCCGCACTTTAAGAAAGAGTCGAGATGACCACGTATTCCAACGAAGCGGTGCTCGAAGCGCTTAGGCGAGTGCAATATCGTCAGGTTCCATGGGCCAAACGTCCTGGCGTGTTCCAATATTTGCGGGGCCTGGGCTTGATGGAAACGGTCCGCCAGCGCACGGTTGCGCCGGGAGCGGGTTTTCATGCGCCTGTCGATATCGCCGTGCTGACGGACAAAGGGCGCGCGGAATTCAATCGCCTGGCTCGCGAGGAGCGCGCGCTGAGCTGGACGGATGCAAAGGCGTGCGAATACATCCCAAGCGAGGCCGCTGCCGCCATTGAACTGCGGTCTTAGCTCGCGCGCACCGCTTCGCGCTCAGCCTGTTATTTCTTCACCGTTGCTGCGAACGCCCCAAAAAAAACCCGTATCGCGAGGATACGGGTACCGGATATTTCTGCTGCCACGCTGTGCTCATGGCAATCACTCCGACTAGCCGAACGGCGAGTGGTTCCCGTCATTTTGATTCCAATTGCATCAGTCGAACATGAGGGGTATCGATTAGCGTCGCGGCGGTGAGCGACGGTGCGTAGCGTCTCCGTTCCAGCGTGCGTTGTTCTCGATATCGCCGCGTAAATTGCCACGCGGGGCGGACGCGCCCACCGGCGCGTTCGGGGGCGGCGCTGGCCAATCGGCCCGCATCTCGGGCGGCCGCGGCCTAGGGGCGCGGGCGGGCGGCCCGTGGGCAAGCGACGCGTCCGCCAGCACGATGCCGGCACTGCAAATCAGCATGCCGGCGGCGTAAATTGCTGCCTTCATTCGGAATGTCCGGCGCGAAATACCGGCGACGTGTCGGCATAAATACACGATAAGCGTCGCGACGAAAGGACGCTGTAAATATTAGTAAATGGATGTTTCGGTGCAGCGGTATTGTGCGCGCGTCCGCTGACGAGAAAGGAAGGGTGGCGGCATTCGGGCATGGCTGCCGCCGACGGGCAAACGCGCATGGCGTGCGTCGTTAAATAAACACTTTGCCCCGCATGAACGCGTTGGCCCGCGCGAGTCGCGCGGGCGTGTAATTGGTATTGAGGATCGGCCCGATCAGGCCATCTTGACCGGTGCCCGCCACGATTCCGGATTCGTCCAGAACGCACCGCGCAAGCGGTCCGGGCTTCGCGGCGCGGGCGGCTTGACCGCAGTCGCGCCAATCCGGCCACGCAGCGAGACTTGGCGCCCGCACGTATCGAGGCGTTTCACGATTTCCATGAGCGTGCCATCCGCCTGCCACTCGTCGAAACGGCGCCGGCACGTCGGCGGCGACGGATAGCGCCCCGGCAGCTTCGACCAACCTTCTCCGGTGGACAATACCCACAGCACCGCATTCACCACGGCGCGCGCTTCGACGCGCGGGCGTCCGCGGCGCTCGCTCCGCGCAGGTTCGGCGCAGAACAGCGCTTCGACCAGCGCCCACTCGTTATCTCTCAAATCGTCGAACACCATATGTCCTCACCTCAGCGAAACTGACCCCGGTGCACTGCCCCGTGCCGCGCACCCTTGAGACACCCTGTCGGGTATCGAGCGAGCCGGTGGGGCGCCGGGAACGATGTCGATCATCGAGCGGCGCGCCTACCGCAGCGTGCCGAGCAACGCATGAAGCATGCCATGTCGGTGGCAAATGCTTGGAAGCCCCGTCGCGACGGCCTTGGGGGGACGTCAGCTAGGGGCGTATAAGACGCCAAAATGCCGGGCGCGGAAATCAGGGCAATCACCAATCTAGTGCAGGGGAGCGCCCGCCAGGTGCGATCACGCCCGCATATTGCAATGCGATAAATTCGCGAGGACGGTTTTGCTGGGAACGGGGGATTCTTGCTTGCGGCGGGCGCATGCCACGTATGCGGGTTGATTTGCGATTGCAGCAAAAGACGCCGACCCGTACCAGCGATCGGGCTGGTCGAAGGGCTTCCCAATATTTGAGTTGTGGTAGGTTTTATGCCACGGCGGCCGTCTTCGATTCACTGTTTACGCCCCGGGTCTTTTTGCGTAAGATGGCGTTCAGTCACGCGGCGCCTTCTCCGGAAAACCGCTGCTTCGTCCGGCTGGG
>NZ_JBQCDN010000259.1:0-6639 GCF_051961175.1 Trinickia sp.
GCCGCGACCATCATGGCGCCGACTGTCTTCACGATGGGCCTCGCCGGCATTTGGCACGGCTCCGGTTTCCAATACCTCGTGTTCGGTCTGCTCCATGCGGTGTACTTGTCGATCAATCACGCGTGGCGCATTTTCGTCGTCGGGCGCAAACCCGTCGCGAGCCGAAGGAACACCCGCGCGGGCAACCTCGCGAGTGTCGCCGGCACGTTTATCGCGGTCCTCGTTGCGCAGGCCTTTGTCCGGGCGCACGGCGTGGCCGATGCCGTTGATCTCGTCGAAGGCATGATGGGCCTGCGCGGCTTCGAGTCGTTCGGTACGCTCCCCTATGCGCTGAAGATGGCGCCCGGCGATGCCTGGCGTCTGATCGTCGGCACACATCTGCAACTCGTGTACGTGCTCGCGCTGCTCGGCATCGCATGGTTCACGCCCAACGTGCACCAGATCCTCGGGCGCCATTCGCCCGCGCTCTTCAAGGCGCAGGAAACGGCGGTCGCGTGGATGCGCTGGCGTCCGAACGCACCGTGGCTGGCCGTGGTGCTCGCGCTGTTCTTCCTCTGTCTCGCGAATCTACACAAGGAAACGCGCTTCCTGTATTTCCAGTTCTGAAATCGAACACCCGTTGAATCGGAGTCACCCTATGCTTATCGCCGAAATCGAAACCAAGCTCGCCCAAATCATCGAAAGCATCATCCTGACGTCGGTCGAACCCGACACGCTACTGATCGAATCGGGGCTCATCGATTCGCTGTCGGCCGTCGACGTCGCGCTTGCCGTCGAGCGCGAATTCGGCGTCAAGATTCCGCCGTCGGAGATCGACGTGCATCTGGAATCGGTGCAGACGCTCGGCCAATACATCGAATCGCATAAGGCTTGAGCGCGCGAGGGATCGAGCGCTTGCCCTCTCGCTCACGAGGAGATCTTGCATGCATTTCGACTTCGACCGTTTCCAATTCGCGAACGAGCAGGCCGCGCCCGAACGCGACGCCGTGATCGGTCCCGCCGGCCTGCTTTCGTGGGCGGCGCTCGCGGATGCTGTCTCGGCATGGATGGCTGCTGCCACGAAGGCCGGCGCCCGCGCGGACGTGCCGCTCGTCATCACGGGGCACAAGGAGCCGGCGTTTCTCGTCGCGATGCTCGGGTGCCTGCGGCTGGGCGTGCCGTTCGTGCCCATCGATATCGTCAACCCCCAGCAGCGCATTGCGCGGATCGGCGAACTCGTGCGCGCCGGGCTGCGTTATGACGCGCAGGCGCGCGAGTTCGTGTCGACGGGCGTCGAGGCCGCACCGCTCGCTGAGAAGGGGCTCGCGTACATCATGTTCACCTCGGGCAGCACCGGCGATCCGAAGGGCGTGCAGATCGGCCGCGAGAGCCTGGGCCTCTTCGCCGGTTGGATTCGTGATTGCGTTGCGCTGGGCGATGCGCCGGTGTTCATGGATCAGATGCTGTTCAGCTTTGACTTCTCGCTGTTCAACTGGGCCGGGGCGCTCGTGACAGGCGGCGCCTGTGCGCTATGCCCGCGCGAAATCATCGAAGACCGTGAGCGTTTCACCGCCTATCTGGCGAGCGCTCGCGTGAACGTGTGGACTTCGACGCCGTCCTTCGTGCGTCAGCAATTGCTCGATCCCGCGTTCGACGCCGCCCATCTGCCCGATCTCCGGGCATTCGTGTTCGGGGCGGAATCGCTTACGCCGACGGTGGCCGAAGCGCTGTGGGGCCGCTTTCCCTCGTCACGCATCGTCAATTCGTATGGACCGACCGAGGCGACCTGTTCGACGACGTGGGTCGAGATCGATCCCGTGCTGCGGGCGGCCGCGCCGCTGCCGTTCCCGATCGGCCGTGCGAAACCGTATGCCGATGTGTTCATCGACGACGGAGAGATTTGCATCGCGGGCGATCATGTCATGCGCGGCTATGTGAACCGGCCGGACCTGAACGGCACGCGGATGTTTATACGTGACGGCAAGCGCGGCTATCGCACGGGCGATCTGGGCGAGATGGACGAGCAGGGGCTCGTCACGTTCCGCGGCCGGCGCGACGATCAGATCAAACTGCATGGCTATCGGATCGAACTGGCCGAAGTCGATGCGGCGCTTGCCACGCTGCGAGGCGTGCGCGCGGGCGCGGCCGTTGCCCTGAAGCGTCCCGACGGCACCATCGTACGCATGATCGGATTCGTCGATCCCGATGCGCACGGCCCGTCGGGGCTGCTGCCCCCGCCCCCTGCGCTGGCCGATTGGCGAGCCTCGCTCGGCGGGCGCGTTCCGCCGTACATGATCCCGTCGGAATTGATTGTTTGTCATGGCTTTCCGCTGACGCAGACACAAAAGGCCGATCGCAAAGAACTGGAGCGTATGTATCTGGAGTCCCGGATGCGCTCCGCCAAGGAGTTGAAGAAATGAAGCGTGTTGCACGATGTCTCGCCGGGTCCGGCTTCACCGCCGCTCTGTCGTTGTCCGCACTGTTTGCTGCAATGAACTCGCCGGCCCATGCCGAAGGCAAATTCGCGCAGTTGTACACGGCGCGTCCGCCGGCGGGTTCCTCGTTCGTACGCGTGATCAATCCGGACGGGGCGCCGATCAAGGTCAAGATAGCCGACGGCCCGGTGCAAACGCTCTCGGGCGATAAAATCGCGAGCACGTATGCGATCGTCAAAGGCAATACGACATTCAGCGTCTCGTTGGACGGCAAGACCGTCGCGACGCTGAAAGTTGCCCCGGACACCTTCGACACGCTCGTGCCACGTCGCGAGGCAGGCAAGATCGCGTTCACCGTCATCGACGACGGTGGCGGCTCGCAGGACGCGCTCAAGGCTGAGCTACGCTTCTACAACCTTGCGCGCGGGTGCAATGGCGGCCGCCTCGCGGTCGCGCCCGCTGGCCCGATGTTGTTCGCGAACGTCGCTGAGCAAGCGGCGGCCGCGCGTCCCATCAACCCGGTCTCGGCGAAGCTGAGCGCGGCGTGCGCCGCGGCTGTCTCCGAACCGCTGACGTTGCCGGCCCTGCAGCCAGGGGATCACTACAGCCTGTTTCTCACGGGTACGGCCGCGAAACCGGTGCTGCTCGGCCAGGCGAGCGCGACCGACCCGTACGGACAGTGACGTCTTCGACCGTGGCAAACCGTAATCGCAGTAATCGACCCCATCCCGCAGGAGCCACCCCATGCGCAGCGTTTTCCGCGATGACCACGAGCAGTTCCGCGTTCAGGTCGAACGCTTCATCGCCAACGAAATCGAGCCGTACTACGCGCAATGGGAGCGTGACGGCATCACACCGCGCGCGTTATGGCGCAAGGCGGGCGAGGCCGGCCTGCTCAATTGCGCGATTGAGGCGCCTCATGGGCAGGGCGGAGACTTCGGACATGCCACGGTCGTGATCGAAGCGCTCGCGCGCGCGAACTGTCTCGGTATCGGCTTTTCGATTCACTCGGATATGGTGGCGCCGTATCTGGCCATCTTCGGCACGCCCGCGCAGCAGGCCAAGTGGCTGCCGCGCATGACGTCTGGCGAACTCATCGGCGCCATTGCGATGACCGAGCCCGGCGCGGGCAGCGATCTGAAGGCCGTGCGCACGCGTGCGCGGCGGGAAGGCGACGGGTGGGTGCTGAGCGGACAAAAGACGTTCATCACGAACGGTGTGAACGCGGGGCTCGTGATCGTACTCGCCAGCACGAACCCCGATCTCGGCGCCCGTGGCCTCTCGCTCTTCGTCGTTGAAGAGGGGGTGCCCGGCTTCAAGAAAGGGCCGCCCCTCGCGAAGATCGGTCAGCATAGTCAAGACACGTGCGAGCTGTTTTTCGATGACGTGTGCCTCAGTGCCGATGCCTTGCTGGGCGAAGAGGGCGCCGCGTTCGACTATGTGACCCGCGAGCTCGCGCAAGAGCGTCTGGCGATTGCGTTGCGAGCGGCCGCCTCGCTCGAAGGCCAACTTGCCGACGCCGTGTCCTATCTGAAAGAGCGCAAGGTATTCGGCCGGCGCGTGGTCGACTACCAGAACTCGCGTTTCAAACTGGCCGATGCGCTGTCCAAATCCACCATGCTGCGCGTCTTTCTCGACGACTGTCTGGCCCGGCACATGGCGGGCGAGCTCGAGCCCGTGACGGCGGCGATAGCCAAGCTCAACGCGACGGACTTGCTGGGACAAGTGCTCGACGATCTGCTGCAACTCTATGGCGGTTACGGCTATATGAGCGAATACGGCATCGGACGCGCATGGGCCGATGCGCGTGCGCTGCGCATCTTCGGCGGGACGAGCGAGATTCTGCGTGAGATTATCGGCAAGCAGTTGTAATCGACATCGATATCAACCTGAATGTCGTTATTGATGGCAGTGCCTAGGCGGAGGCGCGATCGATGCGCCCGCCCCGTGCTCAGCTCATTGCGGACTGCCAGCGCTTGAGCAACGACCGCGCCTCGTCCGAATCGCCGAGTACCCACGGGTCAAGCGAGAACGCGACGATGCGCTGCGCACCATAATCGCGTGCGATGTTCCATTGCGCCTCGATTCGGCGAAAGCTGGCTGACCGTGCCTTGAAGTCCGTGCCGTCGTTGTTCGTCGGCAACTGTTCGAACAACTCGGCGATCAGATCGAACTTCGCCCCGCGCGCGATGAACATGTCGTGCAGCGGCTTGAGTGCGTCGTAGTTGCCGATGCCGGCCACGCCGACGCCATCCTGGATCATCGGATGCATCTGTACACGATCGAGCAGCGCGCTCCACATGCCGGCGAGGGTGCCGGTAGTCGGGATCCGGCTGTAATAGGTCGACACGGTCGGTATCTGCCCGCTCGTGGCCATCGCTGCGTCTACGATGCTGCCGAGCCAGTCGGCGAGTTTATCGAGGCGCGCCGGGTCCGCCCAGTTGTACTGCTCCAGTTCATACGGCAGGTACCAGCCGCGAAACGCATCGTGCAAAGTCCACAACGCGGTTTGCATGTAGCTTGCACTGCGTTCGCGCGTACGTTTGAGAAAGGTATCGAGCACGGCATCGTTCTTGTTGCCGATCGCGTTCCACCAACGCTCGTCATAGGGCACCCCGACATGGACGCCCATGCCGAGCGCGGCGCTTTCGTCGAGCAGCAATTGGATCATCGAGTCAGGTGCGATCCAGGTGCTGTCGGGCTCGCTATCGATGCCGGCCCACTGCACGAAGATTTCTTTGCAACCGAGCGCGTGCGTGGCGGTGAGACGGTCCCGCCATTGATCGGCCGTCCAGTCGAGATGACTGCGCCAGAGTTGCACGAATGTGCCGCCGATTTGAGGGGGGGCGTTGCAGGCTGCTAGCGGGAGACAGGCGGCGAGCACGGCGGCTTGCAGCAGACGGCGGCGTCGAGGGGAATGAGGTCGGGCGGCGTGAAGCGAAGGCATCGATAGGGTTTGGACAGTTGCGCGGGGCGGGGAAGGATGAGGTATTCGGTAAAAACGTGTCACGCGGGCGTTGCGCACAACTGCAAGTGCATGCCTAGCGCCGCTTCGATCGTATCGATCTTGGTCGGCTTTGCCGTGATGTTCCGCGATATCCCCGAAGCCCTGACCTGCGGCGCAACCCGTGAGGAGGCAATCGATATGGCCCGTGACGCACTCGAGACTGCGATGGATTATACGACTGCGATGGATTATACAAGTGGGGCGAAGGCCGGCGACCGGGCCGTCGTATCGGCCGATTCTCCGGAGGATCGATGTGTGATCGGGATACGACAGGCAATCTTGCCCTACACTGCGCTGATTTGCCCGTCGATCGCGAAGAGCCGGCAGCCGCCCCGCCGACGGCGGAAGCACGATGTATTAACCGCGCCTATCCGTATTGATTGACTTGCAAAACCGGACCAAAGACCGATCTTTGCCTCGAAATCTGGCTCATTCCCACTTACTGAACCCAAAGGACCCATCATGGACGCTATCGATCCACGTACTACCGCGCTCGTCCTCATCGATTTGCAAGAAGGCATCCTGCCGTTTGCGAAGGGGCCGCGCACGGCCGATGCCGTGCTCGAGGCCAGCGCGCGGCTCGCCAAGCGCTTTCGGGAAACGGGTGCGCCGGTCGTGCTCGTGCGCGTCGGGCCGAGCCCCGATTTCGGCGACGTGCTCCGGCAAAGCGTCGATCAGCCGACACCCGCGCCGGCCGGCGGGTTGCCTGCGAACTGGTGGAACGTTCCGGCACAACTGGAAGCGAGCGAACGCGATATTCAGATCACGAAGCGGCAATGGAATGCCTTTTACGGAACCGAGCTCGATCTGCAACTGCGTCGCCGCGGTATTCGGACGATCGTCCTCGCGGGCATCTCGACGAATATCGGCGTGGAATCGACGGCACGCGCGGCATTCGAACGCAACTACGCCATCGTATTCGCCGAAGACGCCATGAGCTGCGCGTCGGCGGAACAACATGAAGCGTCGGTGCGTTATATCTTCCCGCGGCTCGGACACGTTCGCCCAACCAGCGACATACTGGCCGCGGTGCGCGTATAGCGGCGCGCCGCCGCGAGCGCTCGCGCCGGAATGCGTAATAGAAGCCATTTAAAAATTACGAACTAAATTAATCCGCGAGCCGAGGGGCTAATTTGATCCAAATAAAGCGATGCGCGCGATCGGTCGATTTTACTGATCGCGCGCAACAAAAAACGTGACCCCAAATTAATTCGACCG
>NZ_JBQCDN010000260.1:0-15403 GCF_051961175.1 Trinickia sp.
GATTCGATATTGTTAGATTCAATACTTCAATTTCGCACCGCGTGTTTCGGGCAACGTCAAAGCGGCCAGAATCAGGACGCCGTAGGCACAGGCGGCGAAGGTGCCGATCGCGGTGCCGAGCGTCATCTTTTGCGCCACGTAACCGATGAGGAACGGGAAGGCGGCACCGACGGCGCGGCCGAAGTTGTAGCAGAAACCCTGACCGGAGCCGCGGATGCGAGTCGGGAACAGCTCGGACATGAATGCACCCATGCCGGAGAAGATGCCCGATGCGAAGAAACCGAGCGGAAAACCGAGAATCAGCAACAGCGTGTTGTCGAGCTTCAGATGCGTATAAGCCAAAGCAATGACCATCGACGCCAGGGCGTAAGTGATGAAGGCGAGCTTGCGGCCGACGCGGTCGGACAGCCATGCGCCGCACAGATATCCCGCATACGAGCCCGCGATGATCACGGCGAGGTAGCCGCCCGTGCCGACGACGCTCAAGTGCTGCTCGGTCTTGAGGTAGGTGGGGAGCCACGTCGTGATCGCGTAGTAGCCGCCTTGAGCGCCGGTGGCCAGCAATGCGGTGCGCAGCGTCGTGAACCACATATCCTTGCCGAAGATTTCCATGAACGAGTGCGTCGTTTGCGTCTCGCGTTCCTGTTGCTTGGCCAGCAGATGCACTTCCGGCTCTTCGACGAAGCGGCGGATGAAGATCACGAACGGGGCCGGCAGAATGCCGAGGGCGAACAGCGCGCGCCAGGCGAGTTCAGCCGGAAGCAGCGAGAACACGAGGATATAGAGGCCGGCCGATACCGCCCAACCGATTGCCCAGCCGGCTTGCACCATGCCGACAGCTTTGCCGCGGTCGCGGGCACGGATGACTTCGCCCATCAACACGGCGCCTGCGGTCCATTCTCCGCCGAAGCCGAGGCCCATCAAGCCGCGCGCCACCAGGAGCTGGGTGAAGTTCTGCGCGAAGGCACACGCAAGCGTAAACAAGGCAAACCAGACGATCGTGATCTGCAGCGTGCGCACGCGTCCGAAGCGATCGGACAAGATGCCGGCCACCCAACCGCCCAGCGCCGACATCAGCAGCGTGACGGTGCCGATGAGCCCCGCCTGGCCTTTCGTCAAACCCCATGTCGCGATCAATGCCGGGATCACGAAACTCAGGAACTGCGTGTCCATTGCGTCGAGCGCGTAGCCGATCTTGCAGCTCCAGAACGCGCGGCGTTCGTTCGCGCGCAAATGGCCGTACCAGCCAAACATCGAATGACTTTCGCTTGCGCTTTCGTCGGTGCGTTCGATCTCGGGATAGGATGTGTCGGTGTTCACTTGGGTCTCCTCAAAAGCACTGAATGTAGATCTGAAGCACCGCGTCAGAGGACAGCAAGCGACGCGTTCTGGATATCGGTGACAAGCATGTGACCGGGCCGATGCGCGATGGCGAAAGGCAGACGCGCCGCTTCGAGGGCGCTTTGCGGCGTCACGCCGCAGGCCCAGAACACGGGTACCTCGTCTTCGCGAATCGTGACCGCATCGCCGTAATCGGGGCGCGACAGATCGGCGATGCCGATCGCACGCGGATTGCCGAGATGCACCGGCGCGCCGTGCACGGACGGAAAGCGGCTCGTGACCTGGACGGCGCGAATCGCATGGGCCCCGGTCATCGGCCGCATCGATACGACGAGCTGCCCGCCGAACGGGCCCGCCGGGGTATTGGCGATGTTGGTGCGGAACATGGGAACGTTCACCCCTTCGTCGACGTGGCGAAGCGGGATACGTTCTTGCGACAACATCTGTTCGAACGAGAACGAGCAACCGATCGCGAATCCGACGAGATCGTCGTTCCAAAGCGAAAGGATGTCGTCGGGTTGCTCGCAGAGCACGCCGTCGCGGTAGACGTTATAGCCGGGCGCATCGGTGCGCAGGTCCAGGTCGCGGCCGAGCGAGGGCACGTTCCACTGGCCGCGCTCGCCGACGCCGAGCAACGGACAGGCTTTCGGATTCCTGACGCAGAACCGAAGAAAATCTTCGGCGTACGCGCTCGGCACGATGACGAGGTTGGCTTGAGCGTACTCGCCGCATTGGCCGGCGGTTGGACCTTTGAAGTCCTTGCGGCGTACGAGCTGGCGAAACTGATCCGGCATGACGGACATCCTTCGGTGAAAAGTGGCTTGATGAGCAGATTAGGTTCGAATTAAATGACACGCCAGCAAGTTATTCCGCGCGCTTCCGTCAAGTTTTCCTTAACGCTTTCATGCGGGTTTTCCCGGGAGGATTCGGGCGGATTCGTAGGGGGAAGCCGTGAAAAGCCTTATCGCACAAGGAAGTCACGATGATAGGCCGAATGCAGTTCATAGGTTCACGGGTTGACTTACCCCGCACGGCACGGTCGAATTCGTGCATCGAAATGGTGTGCGGCGAGCGCTTCGCAGGCTTAACATCCGCGCATCGGATGCCGATATGAAAGGGACGGGTAAGACGTGCTCGCCCGGTTCGCCCGCGTTGCTAACAGCCATTTCGTCGGAAGAAAACAACCATGACTCACCTCACTCTGCGACAAAAACTTTGGATTCCGCTGCTGCTCACCTGGGTCGGGTTGCTGACGCTGACTGTCTGGTATGCCTTGCAGATGCGCGACATGCAATACACGGAGCGCCGGCATGCGCTCGCCGACGTCACCGAAATGGCCTACTCGATTGCTGCGGGCCTCGATCGTGATGCGCAGGCGGGCAAGATCGCTGCGGATGTCGCGAAGCAGCAAGCGCTCGCACGCATCGCAGATATGCGCTATACCGGCAACGGCTATGTGACCGTCGTCGGCGCCGATTCGGTGGTGGTCATGCATCCGATGTCGCCGAAGCTCAACGGCAAAGACATGTCGCAATGGAAAGATCCCAAGGGCAATATGCTCTACCGGGATATCGCGGCGGCCGGCGCTACGCCCGGCGGGACAGGTTACGTCGAGTATTGGTGGCCGAAGCCGGGCGAGACCGAACCCAGCTCCAAACTCGCATTCGTGAAGCGTTACAAACCGTGGAATTGGGATTTCGTTGCGGGTGTTTATCAGGACGATATTCAATCGGCCTTTTATCGTACGCTCGGAACATCTCTGGCCGTCTTGATCGTCCTGGGCATCGCCATATCGATCCTGACTTCGCTCGCCGTCAAGAGCGTGCGCCGTTCGGTGGGCGGGGAGCCCGCGCGGGCGGCCGAGCTTGCCCGCCAGATTGCCTCGGGTGATTTGACGGGCCGGATCGAAGTTGCCGACGGCGACGAGGCCAGCATCGTTTCGGCCATCGCTTACACGCGCGATACACTGGCCGGCACGGTTTCGCGTGTCAAGACCGCGGCGGAGACGATCCGTACGGCGGCTGCCGAAATCGCCACCGGCAACGGCGATTTGTCGAGCCGGACCGAGCAGCAAGCCGCCTCGCTGGAGGAAACGGCGGCGGCGATGGACGAGCTGACCGCTACCGTCAAGCAAAACGCCGACAATGCGTCCCACGCCACCCAAGTGGCGGCCAGTGCGGCGTCCGAAGCGGAGCGCGGCGGCGGGGTGGTGGGGGATGTCGTCAGCAAGGTCAGGGCCATTGCTGAAAGCTCGCGGAAGGTGGCCGACATTACATCGGTCATCGATAGCATCGCCTTCCAAACCAATATCCTGGCGTTGAACGCCGCCGTCGAAGCCGCACGCGCGGGCGAAAACGGGCGGGGTTTCGCCGTCGTGGCCAGCGAGGTGCGCAGTCTCGCCCAACGCAGTGCGGCTGCGGCGAAAGAGATTCGTGTGCTCGTCGATACCTCGCTGGCGCAAGTCGAGAGCGGCGCCGCACTCGCGGAAAATGCGGGCGAGGCGATGGACGGCATCGTCGCTGCCGTGAAGCGTGTGACGACGATCGTGGGCGAAATCGCGACGGCGTCGACGCAGCAAAGCATCGGCATCGAGGAAGTCAATCGCGCGATCTCGCAGATGGACGGTGCCACGCAGCAGAATGCGGCGCTCGTCGAACAAGCGGCGGCGGCGGGCATGTCGCTGAACGAGCAGGCCCAGCAGCTCGGCGAGGCCATCCAGGTGTTTCGTATCGCCGCGGATACGGCGCACGCGCGCTAGACGATGAATACGCGATTCGTCGAAACCTTTGTCACGCTGGCCGAGCTCGAGAGTTTTCGCGCCACGGCGCGCGTGTTGCATGCGACGCCAGCGACGATCTCATTGCGGATCAAGTCGCTGGAAGATGAATTGCGCACCGAGCTCGTCGATCGTTCGACGACGCAATTTCGCCTGACGCCGGCCGGCGAGAGCTTGCTCGCGCTGGCGCGCAATGTCGTGGATGCGGCACGCGCGCTGCGCGAAGCTGCGGGGCAGGAGGTGGTCGTCGGGGGCAAGCTGCGTTTGGGCGTGATCGAGACGGTCGTGCATTCGTGGCTCGCGCATTACATCACGCACCTCAATGCGAAGTTTCCGCAGCTCGATGTCGACTTGACCGTCGATTCGAGCGCAGTGTTGCAGCAACGGCTGCTCGCGGGCGAACTGGATCTGGCGATTCGCGTCGAGGGCATCGACAGTACGAAGATCGCATCGAGCGCGATCGCGAGCTACCCTGTGCGCTGGATCGCAAAGCGTGGCTTGCTGTCGCGGCGCGCGGCGGGACTGGCGTCGCGCGTGCTGCAGCGCCCGATTCTCACCTTCGGCCGCGGCACGGCGCCGCAAGTCGCTTTGCAAAGCATCGTGTTGACGCTCGCGCGGCAGGAGAACGTCCGGCCCGAGCACACGCGCGTGACCTGCTCGCCGTCTGTCGCGGCGATCGTGCAGCTCGTGCGCGACGGCTATGGCGTGGCCTGTATCCCGAGCCTGTTCGTCACCGACGAATTGCAGACAGGGGAATTCGTTGAGCTACCGCTCAAGCCGGTACCGCCGCCGATCGTCGTATCGGTGTGCAAGCCGACGAATGCCAATGCGATGGTGAACGCGGCGGCGAGTGCGGCGCACTTGGCGTGCAGTGCCTATTGCCGGACGCAGCGGCGCGATCTCGTTGAAGCGCTGTGATCGAACGTCAGGCGTCCGCTCAGCTTGCTCCCACCGTGCTGGCGATCGGCGCGGCGCACGCGGCGAACAGCCAGCGCCGGAAGGCCGGCGCGGCCGGTGTTTCGGGACGGGCGGGCGGACACACCAGAAAATAACCGCGTGCCGTGGTAACCGGCTGATCGAATAGCGCAACCAACTGGCCGCTGGCAACGAGTTCGTCGACGAGTGGCCGCCAACCCAGCGCGACGCCTTGATGGGTCAGCGCGGCGTTCATGACGAGCGCATAGCTGTTGAACGTCGAGCCGTGGTGATCGGGCGGGGCGCTGAGCCCGTGTGCCGCGAACCAGCCATTCCAACCGAGCCAGCGTTCCGGTTCAGCGGGCTGCACGTGCAGCAAAGGCACGGCGTGGAGATCGGCCGGCTCGGCGATCCGTTCATGCGCATCGCGAAACCGGGGTGAGCATACGGGGACAACTTCCTCGGGAAACAAACGCGTGGCGGTGCAGGGCGACCAATTGCCGTCGCCGAATGCGATCGCGACATCGGCATGATCGCGGCGCGGATCGAAGGCGAGTTGCGACGTCACCACCTTCACGTTGATATCGGGCAACAGCCGTCTCAAGTCCATGAGGCGCGGCACCAGCCAATAGGTGGCAAATCCGGCGTCCGTCACGATCGTCAACGCGCCTTGGGCGCGCGCGGCGCGAATGTCGGCAACGGCATCGCGGATCGTCGCCATGCTTTGACGCACCGCTTCGTAAAGCCGCCGGCCCTCGGCGGTGAGCGTCACACCGCGGTGACCGCGCTCGAACAGCGGCGCACCGAGTTCGGCCTCCAATTGCACGATGCGCTGGCTGACGGCCGGCTGCGTCGAACCGAGCTCGCGCGCGGCTGCCGTGAAGCTCGCCAATCGAGCTGCCGATTCGAACACCGACAGCATTTGCAGCGGCGGCAAACGGTCCTGGTCAGACATAAGCGTGCCTTATGGGGCCATAAATAGCGGCCGTCTTCACACGTGAATTGTGGGTGGACATATTGATGTCACGCGCCCGGGCCACTGCGATCGTGATGGCACCTCCGGCTGGCGGGCGCCGCTCCAACGATTTCAACGCATTGTAACCATCGACTCCATGAAGCCCAATACCGGACAAAATATCCTCGTCTTGATGGCGGATCAGCTGACGCCTTCATCGCTGCGCGCCTACGGCAACCGGGTGTCGAAAACGCCACGGATCGACGCGCTGGCGTCGGACGGCGTGGTATTCGATTCCGCCTATTGCGCGAGCCCGCTATGTGCACCGTCGCGCTTCGCCCTGATGGCGGGCAAACTCCCCTCGAAGATCGGTGCTTACGATAATGCCGCGGAACTATCCGCGCAAACGCTGACGTTCGCGCACTATCTGCGCGCGGCGGGATACCGGACGGTCCTGTCGGGGAAGATGCACTTTTGCGGTCCCGACCAACTGCATGGTTTCGAAGAGCGCTTGACGACCGACATCTATCCCGCCGATTTCGGCTGGGTGCCCGATTGGGATCAACCCGAGGTGCGGCCGAGCTGGTACCACAATATGAGTTCGGTATTGGAGGCCGGCCCGTGCGTGCGCACCAACCAACTCGATTTCGACGACGAGGTGACCTTTACCGTCCGGCAAAAGCTTTATGACATCGTGCGCGAGCGCGAGGCCGGCACCGATGCGCGGCCGTTCTGCATGGTGGCTTCGCTCACGCATCCGCACGATCCGTATGCGATTCCCTCTGCGTATTGGGATCTCTATGCGGACGAGGAAATCGATTTGCCGCGCACGACATTGACGCTGGCGGACAGCGATCCACACTCCAAGCGGCTGCGGCATGTCTCGGAGAACGACCGCACGCCTCCAACCGAACAACAGGTGCGCAATGCCCGTCATGCGTACTATGGCGCGTTGTCCTACGTCGATGCCCAATTCGGCGCCATCCTCGATGCGCTCGAGGCGACGGGGCTGGCCGACGACACGATCGTGATCGTCACCTCCGATCATGGCGATATGCTTGGCGAGCGCGGGCTCTGGTACAAGATGACGTTCTTTGAAAACGCCGCACGGGTGCCGCTGATCGTCCATGCGCCGAAAGCGTTCGCGCCGCACCGCGTGAAAGCTTCGGTTTCGACGATCGACTTACTGCCTACGCTCCTCGAATTGGCCACCGGCAAACGCGAAACAACGTGGCCCGATCCGATCGACGGCCGCAGTCTGGTCCCGCATTTGAACGGCGACGGCGGACATGACGAGACCTTCGGCGAGTATATGGCGGAGGGCGCGATTGCACCGATCGTCATGATTCGCCGGGGTGTATTCAAATTCATTCATACGAGCGTCGATCCGGACCAACTGTTCGATCTGGAGGCCGATCCGCAAGAGCTGACGAACCTCGCGAGCGATCCCGCACACGCAGGGACGGTCGAGGCATTTCGCGCGGAAGTCCGGCAGCGTTGGAATCTGGACGCGCTGCACCAGGACGTGCTGGCGAGCCAACGCCGGCGGCGGTTTCACTATGCTGCCACCACGCAAGGCCGGATACGCTCATGGGATTGGCAACCGTTCAACGACGCCAGCCAGCGCTACATGCGCAACCACATCGAACTGGATACGCTCGAAGCGATGGCGCGTTTCCCGCGTGTCGCGCATGAATGAGCGGGTGCGTTCGTTCGAGACGTTCTCTTTCATTCGACGCAATCTAATGACAGGCAAATCACCCACACAGGAGCGGGTAATGAACCGAAGCAAGCATCCCAAAGCCAGGCGCTTGATGGCGGCGGTTTTATCGGCGGCCGTCGTCGTGCCGTTGACGGCGCCGCACGCGGCGGAGCCGGGCAGTTGCGTGCAGGTACGCATGGCCGATCCCGGGTGGACCGATATCGATGCGACCAACGCCATCGCCGGGTTCGTGCTCGGCGCGCTCGGGTACCGGCAGAACGTCGCGAATCTATCGGTGCCCATTACCTACGAGGGGCTGAAGAAGTCGCAGGTCGACGTCTTCCTCGGCAATTGGATGCCCGCGCAGGGGCCGCTGGTCAAGCCGTTCGTGGATAGCCATGCGATCGACGTCCTGCACGCAAACCTGACGAATGCCAAGTTCACCTTGGCGGTACCCGACTACGTAGCCGCTGCCGGCGTGCATACATTCGCGGATCTGGCCAAGTACGCCGATAAGTTCGACGACAAAATCTACGGGATCGAACCGGGTGCGCCGGCGAACCAGAACATCTCGAAGATGATCGGCGATAAAGCGTTCGGCCTGGGAGATTGGAAGCTCGTGGCTTCGAGCGAGACGGGAATGCTGACGCAAGTCACGCGGGCGGTTCGCGATAAGCGCTGGATCGTGTTTCTGGCATGGGAGCCGCATCTGATGAATACCGAATTTCACTTGACCTATCTATCGGGTGGCGATGCGTACTTCGGCCCGAACTACGGCGGGGCGACGGTCAACACCGTCACGCGCGCCGGGTTCGCGAACGAGTGCGGCAACCTTGGCCGGCTTTTCAAACAAATGACATTCAACGTCGATTTGGAAAACCAAATCATCGCCAACGTGTTGCAGAACAAAGTCAACGTGAATACCGCCGCGCGGGACGCGCTCAAAGCGCATCCGCAGCTGCTTGCACCGTGGCTTGACGGCGTGACGACCGCGAGCGGGGGCAACGGATTGCAGGCAGTCAATAGCGCGCTTGCCGCGCACTGATATTCAACAATTCAAGAAAGAGCACAACGAGACATTCATCATGAAAGCATTACGCGCCCCGATTCGGTCGGGTGTGGTGCTGGCGCTCGCCAGTTTGCCCGCCATCGGCCACGCTCAAAGCAGTGTCACGCTGTACGGCATTCTCGATGCCGGCGTGACTTATGTCAGCAATACAGGCGGTTCACATGTCGTGAAATTCGACGATGGCATTTCGTACGGAAACCGTTGGGGGATCAAAGGCACGGAGGATTTGGGTAACGGGCTCTCGGCCGTGTTCGCCCTCGAAAGCGGCTTCAGGCTCGGCACGGGCAGGCTCGCGTTCGGCGGCTCCGAATTCGGACGGCAGGCGTTTGTCGGTCTGGCGAGCCCGTGGGGCACCGTGTCGTTCGGCAATCAGCTCGACATGACGGAGGAGATGGTGTTTCTGTACAACATCTCCGCGTGGGGGAGCGGGTATGCGATTCACCAAGGGGACTTCGATCGATTCAATGGCGATCGGCTGCCGAACTCGGTGAAGTTCATGTCGAACGATATCGATGGGTTCAAGTTCGGCGGCATGTGGTCGTTCGGCAATATCACGGGGAATTTTCATCAAAACAGCGCCTATAGCGTCGGTGCGCACTATGCGCATGGCCCCTTTACGGTGGGCGCGGCTTATACCCAGTTGAACAATCCGAACGGGATCTATGCGTTCGATCCATACGCAATGATCGGGACGCGAACGTTTCTCGGTAGACCGACGGTGAGCGTGGATCCGTCGACGGGCGCCGTCACGGATCTGTACTCGAGCGCGGCGTTCCCGGTCGATAAGCAAGGGACGTTCGGCATCGGTGCCAGTTACGCACTGGGCGCCGTGACGCTGCGAGGCAACTACTCGTATACGACGATCAAGGGCTTCGGGCAATCGTCGCACATGCAGGTGGGTGAGGGCGGCGCGTCGTGGCAGATCACCCCCGCGATGGCGTTCGACGGTGGCTATCAGTACACCCACTTCGAAGGACATCATTGGAATCAGGTGTCCGCGGGATTGCACTATTTGTTGTCGAAGAGAACGGACGTTTATCTCTCTGGAGACTATTTGAAAGCATCGAGCGGTGTCGATCCGGTGATCGGGTACAGCTTCGCGCCTTCGACTGCCTCTTCTCAGGCCGATCTACGCGTTGGCATGCGGCATTCGTTCTGAACCGACTCCTCGTCGTACTTGGGCGGGCGTGTCTTTGACGCGGCCCGCTGTTTTTTGTGGCATCAACGTTTTGTTCGAAGCCGCCCACGGTTCGTCGCCCACTGCGCGGTTCGTGAACCTTTGCTCGGATCTTCTTATCCACGCAGTTCCTGCAGCAACCATTCCCGAAACGCCACGAGCGCGGGCTGGTGCCGGACTCGCTCGGGGTACGTAAAAAAATACGAACGAGAGCTCGGTACGGGGGCGAACGGACTGCATAACCGTCCGTCGTTCAATTCGTCTTCGACGAGCATCCGCGGCACGAGGCCCACCCCGATTCCCGCGATGACCGCTTGAACCAGATGCGAGGTGAGTTCGAAACTTGGGCCGAGACGCAGCGCATCATGCGGAAGTCCGAAATGCGCGCACCACTCTCGCCAAGCGTCGGGAAAGCTATTGACGCGAAGCAGCGTGAGACCTTCGAGCATCGCCGCTGTCGGGCGTACGGCCTTGGCCGCCTTGAGCGCTGCGGAACGGGACCGCCCCCTGTGTTTGCTTTCCGGCCGCAGCACGGTGGGGCTGCCCACCAACACCAACTCTTCCGCATAGAGCCGGTGCGCGACGACATCGGTCCAGCGTCCGTCGCCGACGGTAATGGCGGCATCGAGGGCTTGCGACGAGAAATCGACTTCTTCGATCCGTGAGTGGAGATCGATCTGCAAGTCTGGATGCGCTTCATAGAGCCGGTGCAGTCTTGGCAGAAGCCATTTTGCGCCAAACGTCGGCAGTGTCGCGACGCGCAGATGCATGCCGGGCGCTTGCGCCGAGAGGGCCTGCAAAGTGGCATGACGTATCTGCGTCAATGCCGCGCCTACCTCGGCCATATAGGCAAGTCCCACCTCGGTCGGAATGATGCGCTTGCCTTCTCGCAGGAACAGCGGGATGCCGAGCATGCCTTCCAGCGTCTGCACCTGCCGACTCACGGCGCTTTGCGTCAACGACAATTCTTCCGCCGCCCGAGTGAAGCTTTGATGGCGTGCCGACGCCTCGAACGCCAAGAGGAGCGACATCGACGGAGTGAGCTTGCGGTAATTCATTCGTCGCCTTGATGGATTGCGTGCCGTCGGTTATTCATTCACAAAAGTCATGAATATCCCGCACAACTTCCGCTTGTCCCCGGTAAAACGTCCGCGGAAAATGACCGATACGGGGAAGCGGAACATGTCGGTGGATCGGGTTCCATGCAAATCTTACTCCTATCACACCTGCTTTCGATCAACGCCGAGCGTACCGATGACGATTTCCCGCCTTCCTGTCGACGATTCCAACGACCCTCTCCATGCGCGCTTCTTGACCGAATTGCGTGACTCGGGATTCGAAGGTGAGATCGATCACAGTCACGCATCGCGCACGGTCCTCGCGACTGACAACTCGATCTACCAGCGCTATCCCAAGGCTGCGCTGTTTCCGCGCGACGCGCGGGACGTCGAGCGTATCGCTCAGCTACTGGGCCAGCCGCGCTTTCGCGAGGTGTTCGTTGCCGCACGCGGCGGGGGCACGGGAACGAACGGGCAGTCGCTCACGGATGGGATCGTGGTCGACCTCTCGCGCCATATGAACCGGATCGTATCGGTCGATCCGGTTGCGCGAACCGTTCGAGTCGAAGCCGGAGTCGTGAAAGATCAACTCAATGCCGCACTTAAGCCGCACGGCCTGTTCTTCGCTCCAGAGCTCTCGACATCGAATCGCGCGACGATCGGCGGCATGATCAGCACAGACGCAAGCGGGCAGGGCAGTTGCACTTACGGAAAGACGCGCGATCACGTGCTCGCGCTCGAATCGATTCTGATCGGGGGCGAGCGTCTTTCCAGTTCGCCTGTGGGGGACGCGGAATTGGATAGGCTTTGCGGCCGCGATGATGCAGTAGGACGCGTCTATCGCACAGCGCGCGATATTGGTGATCGCCATGCCGATCTGATTCGAGAGCGCTTTCCCCGCTTGAACCGTTGCTTGACGGGCTACGACCTCGCGCACCTTCGGGATGCCGATGGCCGCTTCGACATCAACAGTGTGCTCTGCGGTTCCGAGGGAACGCTCGGTTTCGTGGTGGAAGCGACATTAAATGTATTGCCGATTCCTGCGCATGCCGCGCTCGTCAATATTCGCTATGCGAGCTTCATGGATGCATTGCGCGACGCTCAGCCGCTCATGGCGCACCGTCCGCTGTCGATCGAAACCGTGGATTCGACGGTACTGGCACTGGCCCGCCAGGACATCGTCTGGCGAAGCGTGGCCGAATACTTGCCTGACGTCGGTGGCGGTAGCGACGACGCAGGCGGAATCAATCTGGTGGAATTCAGCGGCGACGATGTGCGGGAGGTCCGAGCGCGCGTTTCCGCGTTTGTGGATCATCTCGCGAACGACGACTCGGTTCGCCGGCTGGCGGTGACGATTGCCGATGGCGAGGCGGCGGTCAATCGTGTGTACGCCATGCGCAAGCGGGCGGTAGGCCTGCTTGGCAATGTAAGCGGCGCGAGCCGGCCGCAACCGTTCGTCGAAGACACAGCCGTGCCCCCGGAAAACCTGGCCGATTACATCGCCGAATTTCGTGCGCTGCTCGACGGTTTGGGTTTGCGATACGGCATGTTCGGGCATGTCGATGCGGGCGTCCTGCACGTGCGGCCCGCCCTCGATATGCGCGATCCGCGCCAAGCGGCATTGATTCGACCGATTTCGGATGCGGTCACCGCGTTGACGCTGAAGTATGGCGGCCTGCTATGGGGCGAACATGGCAAAGGCGTTCGATCCGAATATGTGCCCGAATATTTCGGCCCGCTGTATCCGGCGTTGCAACGGCTGAAAGCCGCTTTCGACCCTCGCGGTCAGCTCAATCCCGGCAAGATCGCGACGCCGGCGGAAAGCGGTACCTCGTTGCTGCGCATCGATGCGGTGCCAATGCGCGGCGAAGCGGACCGCCGTATCGACGAGCGTGTGTGGCAGCGTAACGGCGATGCGGTGCATTGCAATGGCAACGGCGCGTGCTACAACTTCGATCCGGACGATGCCATGTGCCCATCGTGGAAGGCGACGCGGCAGCGCATTCATTCGCCGAAGGGGCGCGCGTCGTTGATGCGCGAATGGTTACGGTTGCAAGGTGAGGCCGGGACTGACTTAAACGCCGAGCCGACGGCGGCCGCGCTACCGATTCGCCTCGTCAATACATGGCGGAAACAGCGCGGCGAGCGTGATTTCTCGCATCAGGTTTACGCCGCGATGGCGGGCTGCCTCGCGTGTAAGTCGTGCGCGGCTCAATGTCCGGTCAAGGTCAACGTGCCCGAGTTCCGTGCCCGTTTCCTTGCGCACTATCACACGCTGTATATCCGTCCGTTACGGGACTACCTGATCGGGTCGCTCGAATACAGCGTGCCGTATGTCGCCGCGATGCCTGGCGGACGCGCGGTCTATAACGCTTTGATGCGCGCTCGGCCCATCAGAGCGGCGATGCGGCGTGTGGCGGGACTCGTCGACAGCCCATTGCTCAGCGATGTTTCATGGACGGACGTGGTACGGCGCTGGGCGGTCGAACCGGCTACGGTTGCGCGGCTCAGCGCACTCGGCGAAGCTGACCGGCAGCGCAGCATCATCGTTGTACAAGACGCATTCACGCGCTTCTTCGAAACGCAGGTGGCCGCGGCATTCATCGAACTTGCGATGCGGCTCGGTTACCGTGTCTTTCTTGCCCCCTATATGCCCAACGGCAAACCGCTGCATGTGCAAGGATTCCTGGGCGCGTTCGGGCGAGCCGCGCAACGGAATGCAGCGTGCTTGAATGTACTCGGTCGATTCGGCATACCGCTCGTCGGCATCGATCCCGCGATGACGTTGGTCTACCGGCAAGAGTATCGGAAGGTGGACGGTGTGGAGGGCGCCCCGAACGTTTTATTGCCGCAGGAATGGCTGATCGACGCGCTGCGTGCGACTGCCGCCGGGCGCGACGCCGATCGGGCCGGCAACGCGCGTCGAGAAACAAGCACCGCCGCGCATTATCGTCTGCTGCCGCATTGCACGGAGCGCACGAACGCATCGGCGGCCGCGACGCATTGGTCCGATGTGTTCGAGCGGGCGGGGTTATCGTTGACGATGCCTGCAAGTGGGTGCTGCGGCATGTCAGGTACCTTTGGGCATGAAACGAGGAACGTCGAGACGTCCAAGACAATTTTCGAACAGTCTTGGGCGCGGCATGTCGATGCGTGGGTGCGGCCGAACGAAGCGATCTCGCCGACGGGCGAACCCCCCGAACTGTTGGCGACCGGCTACTCGTGCCGGTGCCAGGTGAATCGCCTGAGAGGACGCCGGCTTCGGCATCCGATCGAGGCATTGCTCGATGTTTATCGACGTGCACAGCATGCAGGCGCGTCCGCCTGAGCCGAAAGCGGTCAGGCATGAACGGTGAACCGTGCGGGCGATGCGAGCTGGCAGCAGCAATCTGCAAGGCGGAACGATACGCCTCATTCGATTCACATCGCAGCAACGAAAACGGGCGAGCCCGAAGGCTCGCCTCGAAGGGCATCTCCAGCTTCGTTTAATGCTGGCTGGCGTCTGCCGGAGACCGGCCGCTTATTGCGTCTTCGTTGCCGTGTCGGTCTTGGTGTCGGCGTCGGTCTTCGCCGAGACGGGTGCCTTATCCGTAGCCGGGGCTTGGTCTGCGCCGGCCGCTGCGCTTTCGTCCGCGCTCTTCTTGCTCATCTTGTGCGCGTGCGGCTTCTTGGTGTGCACCGACGACTTCTTCATCGCGTGGTGTTTCGTCGTCGCCTTGTCCGAAGTGGTACCGTTTTCGTCGGTTGCCGTATCGGCCTTCAGTCCGCCGGTTTGAGCGGCGGCGCCCGCTTTCACGTTCGCCTGACCGGGCTGGGCCGACGTCGTGGCGCTGGCGGCGGTGGCAGCATTCGCATTCGTGGCGTTCGTGGACGGCGCCGGTGCGGCGCTTTGAGCGAAAGCCGTCGAAACGAGCAGGGCGGAAGCGAGAGCAGCGAACATCGTCTTCATGTGTGACTCCTTGTAGGGCGGCTGAGAAAGTTCAGCGCTGCCGATTTAACGCAGCGGCGACGACGCGAGTTGACCGTGCGCTGGTGACAAATCGTAAGCGGTGTGACGAAACACTTACGTGTGCCGCGCGATTGATCGAAGGCTGTTCCCGACGTGATGCGCGACAGCTCGATTCGCCCGCACTTCTCCGGCGAGGTACGCTATGCTTTGCGCATCGAGTGGCCACGCCATGCTTTGCAACGTTCACGCGAAATGAAAATCGGAATCAAGCTGTTGACTGTGGCATGTATGAGCGCGTCGCTCACGCTAGCGGGGTGCGATGACAATGAGGGCGCATCCGTCATGAAGGAAAAGTTCAAGGCTTTCTTCAATGCGATCAAGCCGGACGCGCTGCTATTGAAAGGGCTGACGCCCGGCGTCACCACCGAAGCGCAGATCCGCGATCAAATGGGGCGGCCGGA